>NZ_CP094984.1:3149091-3464001 GCF_022869865.1 Arthrobacter zhangbolii | reverse complement strand
CCTGCAGGGGTTCTGGAAATCAGGGTCCAGGTCCGGGCGAGTACAGACAGACACATGAAAAAAGCGCCGCTTGTTCTTCCCCCTTGTCGCAACAAGTGCCGGCGCGACTCAAGATTGTCTTGGAGTAACTACCGTGAGCAAGCGGACTTTTCAGCCGAATAACCGCCGTCGTGCCAAGAAGCACGGCTTCCGCCTTCGCATGCGTACCCGTGCCGGCCGTGCCATCCTTTCCGCACGCCGTGGCAAGGGCCGTACCGAACTGTCGGCCTAAATAACCTCAAAGTTTGTCGATGCTGCCACTAAGCAGCTCTAGCCCGGATTCCAGGTGGTCTAAATGCTGGCCGTGAGGAATCGGGTAAGGGTATCGGCGGACTTTTCTCGTACTGTACGTTCCGGTGCCCGAAGTGGGCGCCGGAACGTAGTGCTATACGCAGTGGAAACCGGCGATCAGCCGACCCGCTTTGGCTTTATCGTGGCCAAATCCGTTGGGAACGCGGTGACACGCAACCTCGTTAAGAGAAGACTGAGGGAAGCGGCAGCGCAGAGCCTTGCTCTGAACCCAACGGGACTGGACATAGTGGTGCGGGCTCTGCCTCCGTCGGCTTCGGCGTCGTGGGCTGAGCTGAGCGCTGACTACCGCAGTGCCTTGAGTACCTGTACCGCCAAACTTTCGCAGAAACATGCCAGGCAGGGAGGATGAGCCAGCGATGAGGGACTCCGGATCGTATCCGTTGAGGGCCTTGATCGCCGTTGCCCGTTTTCTGTGGAATCTTCCACGGACGGTCCTGATTGGCCTCCTCATCACCTACCGCAGGCTTGTGTCGCCGCTCTACGGCCCGGTCTGCCGATTCTTTCCCTCATGTTCCGCCTATGCCCTCGAAGCAGTCACCGTGCATGGAGCCGTTAAGGGTTCCTGGCTGGCTTTCCGACGGCTGATCCGCTGCCATCCCTGGAACAGCGGCGGCGTGGACCACGTACCTGAGGGACACCGGATTTGGGACACGAAGAAGGTCCCGAGGATCATTGTGCTGAATCACCCCGTGATTCCAGCCGACGAAGACAGCCGCTCGGCGGCCTGAGGAGAGTAAATGGGTTTCTTCGAGACGATACTGTTCCCCTTTAAGTGGGTAGTGTCATGGATCATGTGGATCTTCCACGAGGGGTTTGTATTCCTCGGGATGGATGAAGCATCCGGCTGGACGTGGACGTTGTCCATCATCGGCCTGGTGATTGTGATCCGCGCGGCGCTGATCCCCGTCTTCGTCAAGCAGATCAAGGCTCAGCGAGGCATGCAGTCGCTGCAGCCGGACCTGAAGAAGCTGCAGCAGAAGTACAAGGGCAAGACCGATCAGCTCTCCCGTCAGGCCATGACGCAGGAGCAGATGGCGCTGTACAAGAAGCACGGCACCAACCCGTTTGCGGCCTGCCTGCCCATGCTGATCCAGATGCCGTTCTTCTTTGCCCTGTTCCAGGTGCTGAACGGTGTTTCCAAGGCCAGCGACAACGGCGAACACATTGGCGCCCTGTCTTCTCAGGCCATCCAGCAGTTCGACGAGGCCACCATCCTCGGCGCACCGCTTTCCTCCTCGCTGCTGCACGGCGGCGGCGGTGACGGACAGGTTGCCGTTGTCATCCTCTCCATCGTGATGATTCTGGCCATGACCGCTTCGCAGTTCATTACGCAGAAGCAGATCATGTCCAAGAACATGTCCGAAGAGGCCCTCGCCAGCCCCTTCATGAAGCAGCAGAAGATGATGCTGTACGTACTGCCGATCGTCTTCGGCGTAGGTGGCATCAACTTCCCCATTGGTGTTCTGATCTACTGGACCACCACCAACCTGTGGACCATGGGCCAGCAGTTCTTCGTCATCCGCCGCATGCCGACGCCGGGTTCCCCCGCCGCCAAGGCCATGGCCGAGCGCCGTGCGCGCAAGGGCCTTCCGATGGTTCCCCTGCTCGGAGAGAAGAAGGGCGAAGTCCCCGTGGAGGTTCCGGCGGCAGCCAAAGGCCAGCGCGTTCAGCCCCAGCGGAAGAACAGGAAAAAGAGATGACCCCGGAGCACGTGGATGAGCCTGCAGTGGCTGTCGAAGACGCGGTAGAAGCAGGCCGGGAGCGCCCGGGCCGGCTGGAGGAAGAGGGCGATGTTGCCGCTGACTACCTCGAGGAACTGCTGGACATTGCTGATATCGACGGCGATATCGACATAGAGGTCCGCAACGGCCGGACGTACATTTCCGTGGTCTCCGAGGAAGAAGGCGACACCGCCCTCCAGGCCCTGGTAGGCCGTGACGGAGAAGTGCTCGAAGCACTGCAGGAACTGACGCGGTTGTCTGTACTCACGGCCACCGAAAACCGGTCCCGCCTGGTGCTGGACATCACCGGATACCGTGTGGAACGCGGAGAGCAGCTTCAGTCCATCGCCGAAGATGCCGCCCGGCGTGCCAAGGACTCCGGGGAGGAAATCTCGCTGGCGCCCATGAGCGCCTACGAACGCAAGATTGTCCACGACGCAGTGGCCGAGCTCGGCCTGGTCAGTGAATCCGAAGGTGAAGGCGCAAGCCGCCACATCGTGGTTTCCCTGCCTGCATCCTAGACAATCACCCAGCGCAGACAAGGAATACCAGAGCCAGTGGTCGAATCAACACCCGCCGAACAGGACGCCGCCCGGAAGATTTTCGGCGACCGCCTGGAGCTAGCCGAGCGGTACGTAGAGCACCTGGCTACCTCGGGCATGGAACGCGGATTGCTTGGTCCCCGGGAGGTGCCGCGGCTTTGGAGCCGGCATGTGCTCAACTGTGCAGTGGTGGCTGAACTGATTCCGGCGGGTGCCACAGTTGCCGACGTCGGCAGCGGCGCCGGGCTGCCGGGCCTATGTTTGGCGATTGCACGTCCCGACATCTCCATGACCCTGATCGAGCCCCTGGAACGCCGGGTGATCTGGCTGAACGAAGTGGTGGAAGATCTCGGCTTGGATAACGTACGTATCCTGCGGGGAAGGGCGGAGCAGGTAGTGGGCGACGTCGATGTGGACGTTGCCACCGCACGTGCTGTCTCCGCACTGGGCGGGCTGGCCGGGCTCACCATCCCTCTGCTGCACGGCAAGGGACAGGTCCTGGCGATAAAGGGCCGCAGCGCGGAAGAGGAAGTGCAGAAGGCAGCCAAGGCCATCCGGAAGCTGGGCGGCCGGGAAACCGCCGTCGTTACGGCCGGCAGCGATCTGCTGGAAGAACCCACTACTGTGGTGCGCATCACAGTAGGCTGACCTGCCCGCGCGCGGGTCTTTGCACACACCGGTGCTGATCCCTGCTATTGGGCGGGGAGCAGATAGTCTAGATGGACTAATGCCTTAACGCTTTATGTTGGAAAGTGAGCAAGACCCGGTGAGTGTGCGCGATTCTGCCGCAAAACGAATTCCCCCTTTCGCCGCACTCGGTTCGGCCTTCTCATTTGGCAGGAAGCAACCCCAGGTGATTGCTAAGCAGGATGTTCCGGTTTCCACCGGATCCAGCCCGGCGGTCAGCGAACAGGAAATACCCGCTCCTGAGGTTGTCGAGCAGGAAGTACCGGCTGTTGTTGTTTCACGTGAAACCGAAACACCCGAACCGCGACAGCCCGCCCAAACTGAAAGCAGTGCCGAACTCGTGCCGGCGCCCCAAGCTATCGAAGGTGGTGTATCCGAGGAAGACGCCCTGGCGGTGTCATCGTCGGTAGACGTTATGGACTTGATGGACGAGAGCACCCCGCTGGCACGTGAACTGGCCAGCGAAAGCAGGCGCCGGGAAAAACTGCGCGGACGGGTACTGCCGCGCCCTGCCCAGACCAGGATCATGACCGTCAGCAACCAGAAGGGCGGCGTGGGTAAAACCACAACCACGGTGAACCTTGCCGCCGCCCTGGCGACGGCCGGCCAGAATGTGCTGGTGATCGATATCGATCCGCAGGGCAACGCATCAACCGCACTCGGCATCGACCACCGTGCCGACGTGGAGAGCATCTACGATGTTCTGATCAACGACCTCCCCCTGGCGAATGTCGTTGCGCCCTGCCCGGACATCAATAACCTCATTTGTGCACCGGCCACCATTCACCTGGCTGGTGCCGAAATCGAGTTGGTTTCACTGGTGGCCCGCGAACAGCGCCTCCGCCGGGCCATCGATGTGTACGCCGCAGAGCGGGAAAAGCAGGGCCTTGAGCGGCTGGACTACATCTTCATTGACTGCCCGCCCAGCCTCGGACTGCTGACCGTCAATGCATTTGTTGCCGCCCGCGAGGTGCTGATCCCTATCCAGTGCGAGTACTACGCATTGGAAGGCCTTAGCCAGCTGCTGAAGAACATCGAAATGATCCAGAAGCACCTCAACGCCGATCTGGTTGTTTCCACGATCCTGCTGACCATGTACGACGGCAGGACGAACCTCGCGGCCCAGGTGGCGGCGGAAGTCCGTGAGCATTTCCCGGAGCAGGTACTCGGCGCCGTGGTTCCGCGCTCCGTGCGGATCTCGGAAGCCCCCAGCTATCAGCAGACCGTGATGACTTACGACCCGTCGTCCAGCGGTGCGCTGTCCTACCTCGAAGCCGCAGCCGAAATCGCCCAGCGCGCCTAGAGACACCCCGGCCCGGTTCACCGGACAACGTCCAACCGCGGCTTAGAATACTCTCACAATCAATCCGTGCCGCTTGTAGTGTGCATAAGGGAAGGACTTACCCATGGCCGAAAAGCGTCGTGGTTTAGGCCGCGGTCTGGGAGCTTTGATTCCTAGCAGCGCGGAGCCCGAAGAATCATCGAATACCGGGCTGTCCCCCTCGGGCAGTGGACGACCCGTGGATCTGTTTTTTGCGGCCGCGGATGATTCCCGTAACCAGGTCGGGGGTGCGGGGCCCCGGCGCGGTGCCGGGATTAACAAAGAGGCACTTCGCGGACCTTCGAAGCGAACCACTACACGCGGTTCGGTGGCCAAGTCAGCGGCGGAGGCAGTATCTGAGGAGACTCCCGACACCGCGTCCGGGAACGCCAAGGCTGTGGGTTCCACCCCTGGCAAGTCGACGCGGAAGGCCGCTACACGCCCCGCAGAGGCCCGGGAGGGCTCCGGTAGTACAAAGAGTGCGGCAACTGCAAATAAGTCCACTGCAAAGGCTGATAGGTCCGCCAAGCAGCCGGTAAGGCGGGCGGCCGGCACGGCCGACCCGGCTGACTCGGGTCTGGAGCCGGCAAGCAGTGATGTTTCCCGTGAAACATCTACCGGCCTTGCCGAATCAGCCCAGTTGCCCGAAGGTTTGGTGCAGGTCCCCGGCGCCACGTTCGCGGAACTTCCTATTGATTCCATTCATCCGAACCGCAAGCAGCCCAGGTCTGTCTTTGATGAAGACGACATGGCCGAGCTGGTGCATTCCATTCGTGAAATTGGCGTTCTCCAGCCGATTGTGGTGCGTCCGTCTGCTGAAGGCGACCCGGATCACCCCTACGAACTGGTTATGGGTGAGCGCCGGTGGCGTGCCACCCGAGAGGCGGGATTGGAGTTTGTTCCGGCAATCATCCGTTCCACGCAGGACGTTGATCTTCTGCGCGACGCACTCCTGGAGAACCTGCACCGCAGCCAGCTGAATCCTCTCGAAGAGGCGGCCGCCTATCAGCAGTTGCTGGACGACTTTGAATGCTCCCACGAAGAGCTTGCGGACCGCATCGGCAGGTCCAGGCCGCAGGTAACCAACACTCTGCGGTTGATGAAGCTTCCTCCGCTGGTGCAGCGGCGACTCGCGGCAGGTGTGCTCTCCGCAGGTCACGCCCGTGCGCTGCTTGGGCTCGGCGATCCTGCTGAGATGGAGAAACTGGCTCAGCGGATCGTCGCCGAGGGGTTGTCTGTCCGTGCGACTGAGGAGATAGTGTCGCTCGCAGATGGATTAAAGAAGCCAGCAAAGAATGCGAAGCCGAAGCTGGGTGCCCGCCACGAACGCCTGGACTACCTTGCCACCTCGCTTTCAGACCGGCTCGACACGAACGTAAAGATCACGCTCGGCGCCCGGAAGGGTAAGGTCAGCATTGAATTCGCCAGTGTTGATGATCTGAATCGCATTATGGGAGTACTGACGCCACCGAATTCTTAGCTTCCGCTGGTTCGCGTATCGTAATGGCCACCGTTTCACGTGAAACGGTGGCCATTATGTTTTGGGCATGTGGCAGAGCATGCAGCTTGAAGGGGGCTTGCCGTCGGTACTGGTTGATTCGGTAGCTGGCAGGTCGGGTTCTCCGATTCGACTCGGTACAAAACCGGCAGGCGCGGTATTCCGGATTCGCCGCTCAGCGGCGGTACCGCTGGTGCCGGCGCAGACACGTTTCACGTGAAACCCTCGTAGGGGCCGGACTTAAATGGTGATCTGTCTGCGCTCCTCAGGAACCTAAAGGCACTCTGATCCCTGCTGGGACGAGCTATGTCAGGACTGGCCAGCCGACACAAAGGGCTCACCTCTGGTTCGCAGAGTCGAAACACGCCGATCTGTCAGTAATAGCAGCCACGGACTCGGAAATTAAGAACCCGGCCTGGTCCGCTGTTGAGTGATCTTGCCCGACATACCTAAGGGTCCCGGCGAGTCGGTCCAGTGCGGATGTGTGTTGATTATTCGATTTAGGCGACGCGCCAGCTGAAGGTCGCTCTATAGATATGCACTGGACATGAGCTAGGCAGATATGGTTTCACGTGAAACTACAGCCTGTGCAGAAGACACTTGCGAGTCAGGAGTAGCCTCAATCGCCGCTAACAGTGAGGACGTTCATCCATCATGGGGTTCGGCTTGCCGCTACTGCCTATCGTTCTCGGTAACGCATGCGATACCCAAATAGGTAGAGCGACATTTGTCGAACTCTCGCGTGCATTTGTGACGACGGCCTTACCAATACCCGGAGCTGGGCGGCGGCCTGTCAGTCTGGCAAGTTCTATCTACTCTGCCGTTCCGGTGATCGCCCGGCAGGGGTGCGCGCCAGGGGTGCGCGCCAGGGCCGTACGTCAGGGACGTGGGCCAGGGACGTATGTCGGGAACGTGTGCGCCACGCAGGGTGGTTCCAGCCCACCTTGAAAGCCGTACCCCGACCGGCTGCGCTCGGTAGCACTGGTCCGCCAGAGCACTGAGGTCGTAGAAGTCGGGCTCACGCGGCCGCGCAGAAGCATGTTGTTCCACGTGAAACAGCCAAGGAGCATCCACGCGCGATGATCGAAAGTCGGGATACGGCGTCTGTTAGTTGTTCAGGTGCCGGCACGAGCGCGCACGTCGCAGCTGGAGGTTCGGACGGTTACGCAGCGGCCGCGGGCAAAGCTACCGGCGATCCGGTGATGCAGAACCCCTCCGTGGAACGCTCAAAACAACCACGGTTTGCCCGTATTGATTGCCGTGAGCCCCTACCGGTCCCCACGGTCCGCTCTCCATAGTTCGTACCTTCATACCGAGGGTGTTTCGAGGTATTCACGAATACGCCGGACTGCCGGGTAGAGAATCGGGACCGCTCGTGCGCGGGTGCAACCCTGGAGCGGGAGTGCCATGGTTGTTCGCGGTTCCAAAATGTGGTGTTTGTGGATTGTCTGGGGCCTGCTTTACGGACAAAGGGGAGGGAGTCGTCCGGTGAATGTGGCACCTGTTTCACGTGGAACAATCTCTCGAAACGGACCTGAGAGCCTGCATCTGGGGCTAGGCTAAAGCCGCCCGCGGGCCAGTGTGTAGAGGGGTATAGAGGATGTAGTCTGCGGAATTGCGATGCCGCGGTTCCAGCTCATCCGGCCTGGGGGCCAGCCTGGCATATGGGTCCTACCGGTGCTTCCAATTCTCTCTACCCGCACGGGCGACGCATTCGGGCGAGGCCAAGGCAGTGGACCGCCGATGGGGCTGGTTTCACGTGAAACGACATGCCACGACTCCTGCCAAGCGGAGTATTGGCGTGTCACAGCCCGAGTACATCTGGAGAGTAGCCGCGGCCGCAGGTCGCCATTCGCGGCCCGGCTGCCTTTGCGTGCGAGGACAACCGATGATCGAGCAAGCGCTCCTATCGGAAATACCGCTCCACAGCGTGCCTACCGACAGGCGACGCAAATGACTGCAACCGGTCTTGCGTTTGCTTCATGCTCGGTACAGACGGCCTATCACTCTCACCTCTCGGGGAACGTTGCAGGCAGAGAGCTCACCCCCGCCGCGTGTGCTGGAAATGTGAGCCGGCAATCCGGTAGGACTTCACGGAGCATCAGGTCCGGTCACTGCACCAAATGTGTGGCTGCGGCAGTACGCTTCTGTCATGACAGCCACGGATTCTGGCCACCCGGTGACTCTGCGACTGTTCCCGGACTATGCAGGAACGGTGCTTTGGATGAGCGGCCCCGTGGACTACGAGGCGTCCGGACTGACGTCGGGACTCATCCGTGCTCTCAGGTCATGGGAAGAGTCCTACTACCGGTCGTTGACCCCGGACTTGCAGTGGGTGTCTGCGGAAGCAGGCAAACGGTTCACTACTAACGGCGTACAGCTGGCAAGGTGTTTGGCGGACGAGCTCGGCGAGGATTACCAGATCGAGTTCACCACGTACGAAAAGGGCGGGGCGCCTGCCGGCGTATTCCGCTCATCCGGGCCTGCGCGCAACGCTGATGCGGTTGCCAGGTTCAATGCCTTAGTGATCGCACTGCAGGCACAGGAGGACGAGGGTAACCAAGCCCAAGCCGACCGGCAGCGGGGGAAGGGGTGGTACGCATGGGCTCCGCTGTCGGGAAACTTCTTCAGGCGCTGACGCTGCAGGTAACGGCCCGATCATGACTGCGACCATGCAGCATTAGAGCTCGCAGCAAGCAAGCTACCTGCCAACGCCGAAGACCTCCGCGGTTCAGGCATCAAGCCATCGGTGCTGCACTTCCCATGCGACAGCTGCGGCTACACCGAATCCGTCATTACGCAGGAATGTGCGCGAATGTGCGCGGATGTGGGCGGAGCGGGCAACGGTGACAATGCCGCTGGACCTATCACACTGCCCCTCGCTGTCGCCGTTGAAAGGACCCAGTGAGTCCCACTGCGTGATCGCTGACTGCTGACACTGCGTAGACGTTCCACCGTACCGAAGCGTCCGACGCCGGTCGTCCGGCCTCCCACGAAAGAATGGGAACCGGGTCTTGAATCGGCTGTCTTCCGCCGGAGCGGCTCCGCTGTTCTCCGCGCCGAGGAGAACTGGACCCACCCCGGCCGTAATTCTGTTGGCGATCTACATCGCGCATTCCGTTGCCCGGGGAATCTATCTCGGCGCCCGGGCACCGACCGGCGTTGAACGGCCCCACTCAATACCCGGGGTGCCCGGGGTGTCCGGGCCGTTGCGCGATGAGCCGCTGGAAATCTGCCGTACGTCCCTCGTGGGAAACCGCGGCCTGCACAGCCGGAGCCAGATTTAGGTGTGCATACAACTCGACAACGGCTTCCTGAACCAGCCAGACGGCAGACCGATTGCCGTGTGGGTCAGTACGCTCATCGAGAGCCGGACCGAACACATTAACAAGGCCCGTCCGAATCGCGTCATAGCCGGCATCGACATTCCCGGGCGGGGAATCCGCATAGGCAAACAGGGTGAGGGTAAAGAGATCAGAATTCAACGCGGACCAGGAAGCGTTGGTTACTGCCACACCTGGCACGAAAAACTCTCCTCGGGCCACACCTGGCGGGCAGTCTTCGTCCGGTTCCCGTGACGGACCTAGAACGCAGCCGAGCCGGGCGAAGTAACCGGCCAAATCCTCCAATCCTGAAGGCCACCGCTCACTCACCATCCGCTTTATCAACCCGATGATCACGGAAGGAGATGGGACAGGGTAACCACTGGCCACAGGTGCACTCATGGCTGAACAGTACCCCGCATCCGGGGCCCGGTGGGGAACAATGAACGCAGTGCACAAAAGGAGGAACGAGGAGTGAAGAAATTCTATGTTGCGTCGGCCATCAGCAATATCGTCAACGTCCGGTACGTGGCCCAGGCCTTGGAAAGCCAAGCTTACGTCAATACCTATGACTGGACCCGGAACGCGACCGAGGGCGATGGGGGCACAGTCAGCCCTGGTGATCTGCGCTCCATCGGTGAGCATGAAAGAGATGCAGTAATTGGTGCAGACATCGTTGTAATCCTCCTTCCAGGCGGGAAGGGCACACATGTTGAGCTTGGCCTTGCGATCGCGCAGCGCAGCAGGATCATTCTGCATTCCCCGACCCAATGCATCGGGAATCCCGGGGCCACCAGTACGTTCTACCACCTCCCTGAAGTGGAAAAGTGCCACGGAACTCTGGACGACCTCCTCACCATGATCCTCACAGAGCCGCACGCTATGGCGCCCGGAGTACCTTAGGCGGGTGCGAGCAGAACTGATTGACCCGAGGCAAGAGGATGCTCCGTCCTACCGGGTGTATTGCTGGCCAGGCAGCCGGGCTAAGGAAGAGTGGGAGCTTTCAGGGGCTGACCTGTATGAGGTGCTCGAATGGATACGTTCCACGGCCCGCGGCCGGTCCTACAGCCTGTGGGCCACAACCCGGCCGCCCGGCAACGTTTGCCTGGTTCGCCTGCAGGGGATCGATCCGGATGCGGATGCCGGGTCCTGGCCGGCCTGGGCAGGGCAGACCTCCGGTTAGCAGCACGCTCAGGGATCCCTCAGCGGCCGCGGTTGCGCTGAGAGGGTATCCGGCAGGGCCCCGCTGCCGGAGGCCTGCGGGGCTGCTGCTTCAGGTATCCCGCCGGAGACAGGGTGGCGCGAGGAACGGTGCCGTGCTTCCGCCCTCAGACCGATGTACGTGCCGATGATGATGAGCGCGGCCCCAATGAAGCCCAGCACAGCGAGGGTTTCCTGTCCGATGGTGATTCCAATGAGGACAGCCCAAATGGGCTCGGTTCCCATAAGGAGGCTGGCCCGGGAGCCTGACGTCTGTTGGATGGCCCACGTCTGGACCAGAAAAGCGAAAACGCTGCATGCCAGGCCGAGGTAGAGCACCCCGCCCCATTCATGTAGGTCGAAGCCCTGGACGGCCCGGAGCACGCCCCGGTAATCCGCGAGCGTGTAGAGCACGGCGCAGACGGCACTTTGAACCACTGTCAGATTCAGCGCACTGTACCCGCCGCCCCTGGTCAGGGCGGAGACGGCGGTGACGTGGATGGAGCGTACGGCGGCGGCAGCGAGCATGAGCATGTCCCCGGGGCCGGGCGCCACAAAGCCGTTGCCGGAGACGAGCAGGCACACCCCTGTGACTGCGACAATGCCGGCGACGAATACCGTGCGGGGCAGCTTCACCCGGAAGGCAATGCTCTCGGTAACCGGAGTGAAAACGATGACGAGGCTGATGATCAGCCCGGCGTTCGTAGCGCTGGTGCCGGCAATCCCGTGCGTCTCAAGGATGAGCACTGCTGCCTGGGTCAAACCCAGTACGACGCCGACAATAAGTTCGCGGCGCGTCGTCCGGCGGCGCTGCCAGATCAGCCAGATCATCGACAGCGCCAGGGACGTGATCAGGAAACGCAGCGAGAGGATGACACTGACCCCCATGGTGCCGGTGAGGTTTTTGGCAGCCAGATAGCTGCTGCCCCACACGATGGCGACCAGGAGCAGCAACAGGTCCACCTTGCGGTCAGCAAAAAGTGAGGCAACCCGGCGTTGTTGTCCGCCGGGCGTTTTGATCGCTGAAATTCCTGGTGAGAAAGGCACCCTTCGAGTCTGGGGGAGACCGATTCGTAAGACTAGAGGGCAACTTCTGAAAGATAGGTTTAGCCTTTGCTTATGGATCTTCATCAGCTGCAACTTCTCCGCGAGCTGGGCGAGCGGGGCAGTCTCGCCGCCGTCGCCCGCGCGTCCCATGTCTCCGCGTCGGCCGTCTCCCAGCAGCTCAGCGCGTTGCAGCGTCGCGCGGAGGTTCCCCTGACCGAACGCAGGGGACGCAACCTCGTCCTCACCGAGGCCGGTGAGGCACTGGCGCGTGCGGCCGTGGACATCAGTATTGCGATGAGCACCGCCGAACAGGCAGTAGCGGGTTACCTGCAGAACCCCCGTGGGACGGTCCGGATCTCCGCCTTCAACAGTGCCGGCCTTACCTTCTTCGGCCCCCTGCTCCACGCCCTGTCCGCAGAAGGAAGCCCGCGGCTGATCTGCCATGACCGCGACGTGGGGCAGGAAAGCTTCCCGGCCCTGGCTGCCGACTTCGATCTGGTGATCGCGCACCGCCTCGAGCACACCAGTCCCTGGCCCGAATCGATCAGTGTCCTTCCGCTTCTGCGGGAACCCCTGGATGTCGCCATGGCGGACAGTCACCGGCTTGCCGGGGCACCGAGCGTCAGTGTCAGTGACCTGGCCGATGAGGACTGGGTGTCAGTCCAGGACGGATTTCCCCTCATGCCGGCGTTGGAGGCTATTGCCGTTCACGCGCGGCAACCGCTCAACATCACGCACCGGATCAATGAATTCTTCATCGCGGCCGCAATCGTGGCGGCGGGTTCTGCCATTGCGCTGATGCCCCGCCACACGGCATCCCCGCGGCAAGGAAGCGGTGTGGTGCTCAAACCGATCCATGACCTGCCCCTGGCCAGGCACGTGGACATCCTCTGCAGGCCCGAGGCCCTCCACCGGACGGCTGTCCGGCAGGTAGTCGATGCGCTGAGGCAGATAGCGGTCTCTGCCTAGGAGTGCGCGCCTGCAGCCGGCTGAAACGCGAGGAGAGGGATCAGAGGCCGGAAACCCGCCGGGAATCGGCGTCTTCCATGGGGTTGAACTTGAGCACGTCATCGAGGGCCAGGGTGCCCGTGGGCTGGTCCTCTTCCTCCAGCAGGTACAGCCGCTGGATACCAATGACAATGGAATCGGCCACCGTCTGCCGGAACACCGGATCGGCGAGGCGCTCGGCGTCGTGCGCGTTGCTCAGGTAGCCCAGATCCAGTCCCACGGACGGAACACCGGGGACCTTCAGGGTGTCCCAGGTCCGCGCATGGACCCCGAGGCTGTCCATGTCGGTGCGGGCGCTAAGTTCCTTCATCAGCAGTACGGCGGCGCGGTGCCCGATGGGGGAGCGAGCCTCGCCCGTGCCCGGCAGGCCCCAGTAGTAGGCGGCAATGCCGGAGGCGGGCTGCTGGTCCAGCCAGTCGCAGTGGATATCCAGGTTAAGGCTGGGCACACCTGACCGGGCTCCGGGGGAGTCGGATGCCACTTCGGACACGGGTGGAACCAGCCGGGCGCCGAACTCCCTGAGAATGCGTCCCACCCGGCCGGCTATGTCAGTGGTGACGAGCTGCTCGGTAAGCGGTTCCCCGCTGAGGCGTTCGGCGGTGTGCGGGGAGGCCAGCGCGGAGCGGCCAATGTTCACGGATATGAGCCGGCCGCGCAGGGCAGCGGTGGAGCGGTCGAGCCGCTCGTAGTCGCGCAGGGCAAACGCCTGGCTGGGCGAAATGGCCCGGTTGACCCGGGACATGGCGGTCATGGTGTCGCCGTCGCAGACGCCGCTGCCGGGCAGGCCCAGGTTGTGCTGCAGTTCGGCAACGGCATAGCGGGTGCGTACACCGAAACTGCCGTCGATATGCCCGTAGTAGAACCCCAGGTGCGAAAGGTGGCGCTGCAGCTCAGCGACGTCGTCGCCCCGCAGCGGGGAACCCTCAATGTGGCTCAGGGTACGGTCCCCGAACTTGAACTGTGCTTCCTGCAGCGCCCGCTGGGTGTCCGGGCCCGCTACGCCGTCCACAATGAGACCGCGGCTCTGTTGGAAGGCTCGGACGGCGGCATCCACGTGGTCATCGAAAATCGTGGGGTCGTTAACGGAATCCGGTGCCAGATAGGACAGGGTGACGCCGGCGCGCAGCAACGCTTCACGAAGCGTCACTACGCGCCGGCTGGCATCCAGCCTCCGCAGGCTATCGCCGTGCATGGTTCTTGGTCTTTACTTCAGGAAGGCCGCGAATTCCTGCTCCAGGACCTGCTTGGGCTTCGCGCCGATGGACGTTGCAGCCACTTCACCGCCCTGGAAGACGTAAACGGCGGGAATGGAGGTGATGCCGTACTGGGCGGCGATGGCGGGATTGTCATCCACGTTCACCTTCACCACATCCACCTTCTCGCTGTACTGGGCGGCAATGTCATCGAGGATGGGGGACAGCATGCGGCACGGACCGCACCATTCGGCCCAGAAGTCCACGATGACCGGCTTGTCCGCCTGCAGGACGTCGGTACCGAAAGAAGCGTCGGTTACTGCTTTTGCACTGCTCATTTTGCTCTCCTTACGAGGAACGGGACTAAAGGGCTGCGTGTTCGGAAACGGCCTCGGCCGGCGGGGTGGGAACCTCCGCAGCCGTGGGCACGGAGTCGCCGAGGTCGGCAAGGTAGTGTTCGACGTCGACGGCGGCCACGCAGCCGGAGCCGGAGGCGGTGATGGCCTGACGGTACGTGGGGTCGATGACGTCGCCGGCGGCGAAGACGCCCGGCAGCGAGGTCTTGGACGTGCGGCCGAGGACGGCAATGGTGCCCTCTTCGGTGAGTTCAAGCTGGCCGCGGACGAGGTCCACGCGGGGATCGTTGCCGATGGCCACGAACACGCCGGTGACGTTCAGTTCGGACTCCGTGCCGTCCTTGGTGCTGCGCAGGGTCAGGCCGGTGACCTTGTCCTCGCCGTGGATGGCGGCCACTTCCGAATCCCAGGCGAACCGGATCTTTTCGTGCGCCAGGGCACGGTCCTGCATGATCTTGGAGGCACGCAGGCTGTCACGGCGGTGCACCACGGTCACCGACGCAGCGAACTTGGTGAGGAAGAGGGCTTCTTCGAGGGCTGAGTCGCCGCCGCCGATGACGGCGATGTCCTGTCCCTTGAAGAAGAAGCCGTCGCAGGTGGCACACCAGCTGACGCCGCGGCCGGAGAGCCGCTTCTCATCAGCCAGGCCCAGTTCGCGGTACGCGGAGCCGGTGGAGATGATGACGGCGCGCGCCTCGAAGGTCTCACCGGTACCGATGGTTACCCGCTTGATATCCCCCTCAAGCTCAACATTCGTGACGTCTTCAAAGAGGATTTCCGTACCGAAGCGGGCTGCCTGCTTCTCGAAATTGGCCATCAGGTCCGGGCCCATGATGCCCTCGGGGAAACCGGGGAAGTTCTCCACATCCGTGGTGTTCATCAGCTCGCCACCGGCGGTCACCGAACCCGCGATCACCAGCGGTTTGAGGTTGGCGCGGGCCGTGTAGATGGCAGCGGTGTAACCGGAGGGTCCGGAACCGACAATGATGACGTCCCGGACGTTGCCGGCAGCAGAGCCGTCAGTGGCGACGGAGTTTGCGGTGCTCACTGGGCGGTGAACCTCTTCCTTGTTGAACTTTGCGGACGGGGTCCCTTGCGGGACCGCTCCATATGGATCACCCGGCACAACCACTGCCGGGTCCAGCTTATTCCGGCAGTGGTGCCGGGGACATGCTCAGGCCCTGCTCCCGGACTGCCGGAGAGCAGGTTTGGCCATGTGGGTCAGGACACGCCGATTTCGGCGATCCGCAGGCCCCAGGGGTAGGCGGCCTGGACGCCGTTGAGCCGGGGCAGCTGAGTGAAGTTGACGATGACGTAGCGCGCCGTGGCGGCGGTTCCGTCAGCTTCAGGCACCGGGATGCTGGTGGTGGGACCGGTGAAGCCCGTCTGGGCTACCGTCCGCGCACCTTCGAGGTCCGGTGTGTCATTAAGCATCACCGAGAAGCTTCCGCCGGTGCCGTTGAGCTGGGTGATCTTCACCTCGTTCACCGCGGATTCAGTGCCCAGATCCACTACCAGTGCCAGGCTCGGGGCGAGCCCGCCGAAGGTATCGCTGGCGTAGACGTAGCTGGACCAGTAGGAGGACGGGTTGCCGTCAACGATCTGGGGCAGGGCACCGTCATTGGCCGAGTCCAGCAGCTCATTGCCGGGGACCAGCCGGGTGATGCCGGCGATCTCCGGGGCAGCGGCGGGCGCTGCCTCGCTTTCCGCCGGGGCAGGTGCCTCGGAAGGAGGTGCGGTGGTGGCGGATCCGGCTTCCGGAGTGGAGCTGAAGAGCTCACCCATTTTTCCGAGCTGGCTGACGGCCAGGACCACGGCCAGCACCAGGACCAGGCTCAGGATGGCGCCGATCAGCACGCGGCCGGACTTGCGGTTGTCCTTCCGGTCCTCGCTGCCGTCGCCGTCGTCGTCCGCATAGCCGGTATCGCCGTCGTCGGTGTCGGTTGAACCGTACTCATAATCGGAGTCGTAGTTGCCCGCGGCCAGGGCGGACTTCGGGAAGTTCGAGGCGGAACGGACGCCGGGCGCAGCGGCCGGAGCCTCTACGGGCTCCTCGTCCTCCCACTTGGTGACCTTGGGTGTGCGCGCCGTGTAAGCGCCCGGCCGGCTGGTGGGGGGAGGGGGAACATTTGCGCCGCCGGTGGTTGCCTCGGCAGGTGCGTCTTCGGCATCGCCGAATTCGAGGTCACGCTGGGCGGCAGCGGATTCGGCACCCCCGAGAGCGCCCCCCGCTGCGCCGCTGCGGCCGAAGCGGGGCAGCTTGGGCATGTGCCCGCCGCTGATCAGGGGTTTACGGGGTGCCTTTTCCTCCACATAACGGTCATCCTCGACCGTTTCCGGTTCGCGGGAGCGGGGCATGCCAAAGATTTCCGAGCCCAGGGTGTCGGTAAAGAACGGTTCAACATAGGGGGCTTCGTTGCGCTCGATGACCAGGTCCAGCAGATCAGCGGCGTTGGCGTTGTTGGTGACGAGGTACGTGCGGCCGTCACTGACACCGAGATCCAGGACCTGGACATTGCCGTGGCGCTCACCCGTGGCAATTTCACGGGCGCTGGCCGAGACCTGGCTGGCGTTAACGGGGGCAGCCACAAGGATGCTGACGGAACGGTTGAGGACCTGGTCCACACCATCGAGTACGAGGTCCTGCTCCGCTGAGGCCAGCACCTGCGCGGTCACTTTGTACCGTCCGCCCAGCACTGAACCGACGTCTACCGACTGTGGCACGTGTTCCTCCCATGAAAACGGCAATAAGACTGCGTCAGCCGAGCTGACAACTGCGTATATGGATGTTCGTTCACGGACACGGTACGCGGCAGTCTGCCGCAGCCCTGAACTGCCTGCTTTGTTCCCATGCTACCCGCGTCCGCGCCGAATGCCGGCGTCGGCACTTTAGGCAGTCCGCCGGATTTTGGCAAGGACCGGTTTGAGGAAAGCATCCAGTTCGGTGACCTTCAGCCAGCGCAGCATCAGGTAGTACGTTCCGGCCATCAGCACCCCGCAGACCAGCATGACCACAGTGGCCGCGCCCAGTGACTGCCACGCGAAACCGTCCACAGCATAACCGCCCATCATCCGCAGCGCCGCCGATCCGACGGCGGCAGCACCGAGGGCGGCGACGACCAGCCGGACGTGGACATCAAAGACCCGGGCCGCACCATAGTTGCCCAGGCGGCGGGTAAGGAAGATGTGGCTGACGACGACGGCGGCAATATTGCCCAGCGAGTACGCCACGGCGAGGGCGAAGATGATCTTGTCCGCGGGCAGGCTGGCAGCGGCCAGCGCGAGGGCCACACCGAACGCCGAGAGGATGACCTGCATGATCAGCGGGGTTTTTGCATCCTCATTGGCGTAGAACGCACGGTTCATCAGGAACGTCGCACTGAGGAAGGGGGCAGTGCAGGCCAGGAGGACGAGGACCTGTGCCTGCAGTGTTGCCGAAACATTCGAGCCGCCGCTGAACCAGATGCTGATGGGCCCGGCGAGGACTATCAGCACCGCGGAGCAGAAAACGGTGGCCACACCGATGGCCCGCAGGCCCTGCGAAAGGGTGGCCCGGACGCCGTCGTAGTCCTTCTCCGCGTAGGCATGGGACATGGTGTTGAACAGCACCGTCGCCAGCGAAAGGGTGATGACCGAATGCGGAATGATGTACAGCATTGAGGCCGTCTCGAGGTTCAGGTGCCCGGCAATCTCCTGTCCCATGGCCTGGTATTCAGGCCGGGCGGAGGAGGCGATGGTCGCCACCTTGGTGTAGACCAGATAGGCACCGTTGCCGATCAGCATGGTGAGGATGGTCCACTTGGCCACCTTGCCGGTCTGGCGCAGCCCCACCCCGCGCAGGCCGAAGGACGGACGCAGCCCGAGCCGGAGCCGGCGCAGCGGGATCAGCAGTACTACGGCCTGCAGCACGATGCCCAGGGTGGTGCTTCCGGCCAGCAGGATGGTTGCCTGGCTGGTCCAGGTTTCCGGGGAGAAGGAGGAGGTCTCTTCGCGGCCGATGAAGGTAATGAAGATGAGCAGTCCGGCGATGGCAACAATGTTGTTTACGACGGGAGCCCACATATAGGCGCCGAACCGGCCGTTGGCATTGAGGATCTGTCCGATGACGGCGTAGGCGCCGTAGAAGAAGATCTGCGGGAAGAGCCAGTAGGCGAAGGTGGTGGCCAGCGGCAGCTGGGCCGGGTTCAGCGCCGTGACCAGGGGGAGGATCAGTGGCGCCGCCAGCGTGGCCAGGGCGGCAATGCAGCCCAGCACCAGCAGGCAGAGCGTGAGTATCCGGGATACGTACTCGGATCCGCGGTCCGGGCGTTTGCTGGCCCTGATGATCTGCGGAACCAGCACCGCGTTGAACACACCGCCGGCCACCATCAGGTAGATGAAGTTCGGCAGCACGTTCGCTGAACTGAAGATGTCGGTGACCAGCCCGGTATTGCCAATGGCGATTGCCAGCAGGGCAGTGCGGACCAGTCCCAGGACTCGGGATACCAGTGTCCCCGCAGCCATGACCGCGCTGGAACGCGCAGTACTGGGGGCTATATTCTTTTCGGCCATCGTGACCCTATGTTCTCACTTCCGGTCCGGATTGCCTTAACCGGCCCGCCCGAACCGGCGGGGTTCAGAGGTGGCGGGGCAGGATCTCCCGGGCGAGGTCCGCGATGCGGCGCTCATTGGGGAAGGAAAGCCTGCGGCCCAGTTCCGCCAGCGGAACCCAGGCAACGTCCACGGCTTCATGGTCCGGATCGTTTTCGATGGTCAGGTGTCCGCCGCAGGCCTCAAGGAGGTAGTGGTGCACGGTCTTGTGCACCCGGTGCCCGCTGACGGTGAACCAGTAGTCAATGCTGCCCAGTGCAGCAAGGATCCGGCCATCGATGCCGGTTTCCTCGGCGATTTCCCGGATGGCAGCCGCCGGGTTGTCCTCATCGTTTTCGGGATGTCCCTTGGGCAGGCACCACTCCAGCCGTCCGCCGCGGTTCAGCCGGGCAATGATGGCCACGGGCAGCTGTTCATCGGCGGTGTCCACCACGATGCCGCCGGCGGAGACCTCTTCGACCGTGGGCAGGGGAGCATGTACCGAATGCGCACCGAGGCCACCCATTGACGCAGTCAATGGGGTCCGCTTGGGGGCGCTCGGTACGGGATGGGCCATACTCCCACTGTAACGATCTTTCCCCGGGGATGATGACTGTTGGGCAGGCTGCCGGAGAGGAAGCGGGAACCCTCGGCGTGTCCGCCCGGGAACCCGGTGCCCTTGTCGGTCCCCGCCGTTTTATCTGGCACGCTTAAAGCACTATGGCGCACCTTTTTGATAGTTCTGCTTTAAAGTCCCCGCTGCCCGGCGTTATCCCGGAGCTGGGCACCCGTTTCGAGGACGCCGGCTATGAGCTTTCCCTCGTCGGCGGACCCGTGCGGGACCTGTTCCTGGGCCGGGTTTCCCCGGACCTGGATTTCACCACCAACGCCCGACCGGATGACATCATCCGGATTATCAGGGGCTGGGCTGACACATTCTGGGAAATCGGCCGCGAATTCGGCACCATCGGCATGCGCAAGGGCGGGTTCCAGGTGGAGATCACCACCTACCGGGCCGACGCCTATGATCCGTCCTCCCGCAAACCCGCCGTCGCGTTCGGCGACAAACTTGAAGACGATCTGTTCCGCCGGGATTTCACCATGAACGCCATGGCGCTGCGGCTGCCGTCCATGGAACTGGTGGACCCCTTCGGGGGAGCCCGGGACCTGCACGCCGGCATGGTCCGGACGCCGGGTGCGCCGTCGACGTCGTTCTCCGATGATCCGCTGCGGATGATGCGGGCGGCACGCTTTGCCTCGCAGCTGCAGGTACAGGTGGCACCGGAGGTATTTGAGGCCATGCGGGACATGGCCGGCCGGATTGGCATCATCTCCGCGGAACGGGTGCGCGACGAACTGACCAAACTGATCAACGGCAAGGCACCGTGGACCGGTGTGGACCTGCTGGTGGAGAGCGGCCTGGCCGAGCATGTGCTGCCCGAGGTGGCGGCATTAAAACTGGAGATCGATGAGCACCACCGGCACAAGGATGTCTACCAGCACTCCCTGACCGTCCTGCGCCAGGCCTGCGAACTGGAAACGGATGCCGACGGCGCAGTGCCCGGCCCGGACTTTGTGCTGCGCTTTGCCGCACTGATGCATGACGTGGGAAAGCCGTCCACGCGGCGCTTTGAACCGTCCGGTTCCGTGAGCTTCCTGCACCACGACGCCGTGGGCGCCAAGCTCACAGCCAAACGGATGAAGGCGCTGAGGTTCGACAACGACACCATTAAGTCGGTGGCCCGGCTGGTGGAACTGCACATGCGTTTCTACGGGTATGGCGACGCCGGCTGGACCGACTCCGCAGTGCGCCGATACGTCAACGACGCCGGGCCGCTGCTGGAGCGCCTGCACCGGTTGACCCGTTCCGACGTCACCACCCGGAACCGGCGCAAGGCCGAACGGCTGGCGTTCGCCTATGACGACCTTGAGCAGCGGATTGCCGCGCTCGCTGAACAGGAAGAACTTGCTGCCATCCGTCCGGACCTGGACGGGGAGGCCATCATGGCGCTGCTGAACGTGAGTCCCGGGCCCGTGGTGGGCCGCGCCTACCGGTTCCTTCTGGAGGAACGGATGGAAAACGGGCCGCGCAGTGAGGCGGAAGCCGCCGAGCTGCTCCGGACGTGGTGGTCCGCACAACCGGAGAGCTCAATGCAGGATACTGGCCTGTCACCTGATACAACGGAAAAAGAAAGCCTGCGGGGGCAGGATGGATCAGGTACAAACGCGAAGGACAAATAAATGAGCAACGGGGACAACTTCGGACCGGCAGTACCGGACCTGACCCCGTCCGGGACCCGGCTGCCCCGCCTATGGCTCCTGCGGCACGGAGAAACCGAGTGGAGCCGTGAGGGCAACTACACCGGACTGACGGATATTCCACTGACGCCCGAAGGCGAAGCCCAGGCCAGGGCTGCGCTGGAGAAGATCGGACCCGTGAGTTTTGACCGGGTCCTCACCTCACCTCTGATCCGCGCCCGACGGACCGCGGAACTGGTGGGCTACCCGGACGCGGAGATTGTTCCCCACGCCCACGAGTGGGATTACGGCGACAATGAGGGCCGCAACAGCCGGCAGGTGCGCGAAGAGAACCCGGGCTACCTGATCTGGAAGGACGGGGTGCCCAACGGCGAATCCCTGGCCCAGGTGGCCGAGCGCGCGGACCGCATCATTTCCGCCGTCCAGGCCGGCTCCGGAACCGAGATGGACCGGAATCCGGAGGCCACCCCGGTGGAAAAGGTCCTGTTGGTGGCACACGGGCACTTCCTGCGCATCCTGGCCGCCCGCTGGCTGGGACTGCCTCCGGAATTCGGCCGCCACTTTGCCCTCAGCACCGCTGCCGTCTGCACCCTCGGCTGGGACAAGCACACCCCTGCCGTAGTCGGCTGGAACCTCTGACCTGCAGGTTCTCCCGGCCCGCCCGCCCCGGTTTAAGAATAATTCCAAAGAATTATTAAAAAGTACTTGGCAGGGCCGGGAAAACTGTTGTACCTTTCTTTTGCGGGCACTTTTGCAGCCCGCCCCAGGCAGAACCGTAAACCCTTAAGAGACCCGAAGTATCCAGGTCCCCGCGAACAGGAGGTGGAGAGTTATGAATATGAACATTAATGGCGGCTTCGGCGTTGCCGGTCATAACCTCCGGCCGCGGTTCCGGGCTCCGTGGGCACCGTCCTCGGTTCTTTCCGGACGGCTCTACGCCGCGCATCGGTCTATTGCTGGCCACTGGCCGGCTGTGTCCGCCTAAGCGCCGCCGCCTTACCCCTCACTGCGCGGCCCGCACCGGATAGCTCCAGCTTCCGGCCACCCCCGCTTCCTGCCCTCCGGCTGCTCTGCACGGAGAAGCCAGGCACCGGGCGTCGCGGTCAATAGGCAGGCCTTTTCCTGAAGGCATCATCGCGTCCTGGTCGGGATGTATTCCCGCAAATCGCCCTGACGTAAATAGTCGATGCCTTTCCGGCTTTCTCCTGTCTCTTTTCCGACATTTCCTTTTCCTTATTTCCCCTGCCCATTTTGGGCTCCCCTTTTGGAGAATCCAGTGCCTGAATATCCCCTGCCCAGTACAGCCATGCCCGAAACCAGTTTCACGTCCACCTCGCATGCCGGCCTGCTGCCTGAACCACGGGCTGTGACCCTCCCGGCAGAACATCCGCCCGTCCGACATCACCCGCTGAAGGAGGTGTATTCAATGCTGAAGCGCCTGCACAGTTCCTACCTGCGTTCCAGCGCGGTCCACGACGCACGACTGGACGCGGCGCTGCGCGGGGAACAGGGGCACCTGCTGCTGCACTACTTCCACTCCGCGAAGTAGGCGGAGTGCATCGCCATCCGATCCGCTCGGGCATCGGCACCGCCGGGCACCTGCAGGTGCCCGGCGGACGTGTTTTAGCCGACAGGAAACAAAGCTGAAGCCCGCGGCGTTATAAAGTCGATAGAGAAGATTTCAGGATGGAAGGGAGCAAAGTGCCCCAGGTCAAACGTGTGGCCATGCTCTCCCTTCATACCTCCCCGCTGGAGCAGCCCGGCTCCGGCGATGCCGGGGGCATGAACGTCTACGTCCGTTCAGTGGCCCTTGAACTGGCCCGCTCGGGCACCGAAGTGGAGATTTTTACCCGCGCCACGGATCCGGAACAGCGCGCCGATGTGCAGCTGGCACCGGGTGTGAAGGTCCGGCACGTGCCTGCCGGCCCGGTTCGCAGGGTACCCAAGGAACAACTGCCCTTCCTGGACCTGGCCACTGCCGTTGCCGAGGCGCAGCCCTTCCTGCTGGAAGGGGGCTTCGACGTTGTCCATTCGCACTACTGGGTTTCCGGCACAGCCGGCCTGGCCGTGGCCCGGCAGTGGGACCTGCCGCTGGTGCACACCATGCACACCATGGCGCGGGTCAAGAATCTCCAGGCCCAGCCGGGGGAGTCCCCCGAGCCGCAGATCCGTATCGACGGCGAGCAGCAAATAGTCCGGGGTGCCACCCGGCTTATCGCCAACACAAGCACCGAAGCTGCCGAGCTGGAAACCCTGTACGGCGCGGATCCGCGGACCGTTGACGTAGTGGCACCGGGAGTGGACCTGAACGTGTTCTCGCCCCGCGGCAGGCCGGGCGTGCAGGCCGGCAGGGGATTCCTGCCCGGGGTGTTCCACGTGGTGTTTGCCGGCCGGATCCAGCGGATGAAGGGCCCGCAGGTCCTGGTGGAGGCTGCTGCCGAACTGCGGCGCCGGCGCCCGGACATTCCCCTGCGGGTGAGCATCCTGGGTGCAGGCAGCGGCTCGCAGGTCCTTGACCTGGCTCCGCTGATCCGCAGTCTCGGGCTCCAGGACACCGTCTCGCTGCGGCCCCCCGTGCAACCGCATCAGCTGGCGGACTGGTTCCGCTCCGCAGACGTGGTGGCGGTACCCTCCTTCAGCGAGTCCTTCGGCCTCGTGGCCCTGGAAGCCCAGGCCTGCGGCACGCCCGTGCTGGCCGCCAACGTGGGCGGCCTGCCCAAGGCGGTGCGGCACGGACGCAGCGGCGTGCTGGTCAACGGACACGCCCCCGGACGCTGGGCAGAGGAACTCGAGGCCCTCTACGACGGGACCGAGCGCCGTCGTGCCCTCGGTGAAGGAGCGGCCGCACACGCGCAGGCCTTTGGCTGGCGCCGCACAGCGATGCTCACCGCAGAGAGCTACCGTGAGGCAGCTGACCAGTTCGCCAGCCGGTCGGTCCGGAAATAGCCGGTAAGGGCGCGTCACGCCTGCCCGGCTGATAGCTTGGCTTCCATCCAATGACCCGCCGCCAACGCGATCCGTTGCCGGCGCAGCGGAAGGAAACGCGGCATATGCGCACCAATGTTCCATCGGACCTGGAAATTTCCCGGTCGGCCCGGCTCCTGCCCGTTGCCGAGGTGGCCGCAGCGGCCGGCATTCCCGAGGACGCGTTGGAGCTCTTCGGCCGTTACAAGGCCAAGGTGGACCCGGCGCTGCTGCCGGGGAACCGGGTTCCGGGGCGGGTGGTGCTGGTGACGGCGATGAGCCCCACCCCGGCCGGGGAAGGGAAATCCACCGTCACTGTCGGCCTGGCCGACGCCCTGCAGCGCGCCGGCAAAAACGTCTTTATCGCCCTGCGGGAACCGTCCATGGGCCCGGTCCTCGGCATGAAGGGCGGAGCCACCGGCGGCGGGTACTCCCAGGTGGTGCCCATGGAGGACATCAACCTGCACTTCACCGGCGACTTCCATGCCATCACCTCGGCCAACAATGCGCTGGCCGCCCTGGTGGACAACTCGATTTTCCAGGGCAATCCCCTGGGGCTGGACCCGCGGCGGATCACCATCAAACGCGTCCTGGACATGAATGACCGCGCCCTGCGGGAGATCGTCATTGGCCTGGGCGGCCCCGCGCAGGGAGTGCCGCGGCAGGACGGCTTCGACATCACGGTTGCCTCGGAGGTGATGGCCGTCTTCTGCCTGGCCCGTGACCTCACCGACCTCACCGAACGCCTGGCGCGGATCACCGTGGGTTATACCTATGACCGCCGGCCGGTGACGGTGGCGGACCTGGGCGCCGAGGGAGCCATGACGCTGCTGCTGCGTGACGCCCTGAAACCAAACCTTGTACAGACCCTGGCCGGGACGCCCGCGCTGGTCCATGGCGGACCCTTCGCCAATATCGCGCACGGCTGCAACTCCGTCATAGCCACCCGCACCGCCCGCAGGCTCGCCGACATTGTGGTGACCGAAGCGGGCTTTGGAGCGGACCTGGGGGCGGAGAAGTATTTGGATATCAAATCCCGGGTGGCCGACGTCGCCCCGGATGCGGTGGTGGTGGTTGCCACCGTACGCGCACTGAAAATGCACGGAGGACTGCCGCGGGAACAACTGGCGGAGGAGAACCTGCCCGCGCTGGAGGCCGGCACGGCCAACCTGCGGCGGCATCTGGAAAACATCCGCCGGTTCGGCATTAATCCGGTGGTCGCAGTGAACCGCTTCGCCACCGATACTGAGGCGGAACTGCACTGGCTGCGAGAATGGTGCGCCACCGAAGGAGTGGGTGCCGCGGTTGCTGACGTCTGGGCGAACGGCGGCGGCGGGCCGGGCGGGGATGAGCTGGCCGCAACGGTACTGGAAGCCCTCGGCCGGCCCGTCGACTTCCGGTTCCTGTATCCGGACGAGCTGCCCGTAGCGGAGAAGATCCGCACAGTTGCCCGGGACATTTACGGTGCGGCGGACGTCGAATTTGCGCTGCCGGCCCGGCGCCGGCTGGATGAGATTGCCGCCCGCGGCCTGGAGCACCTTCCGGTGTGCATGGCCAAGACGCAGTACTCGTTCTCCGACGACGCAACGGCCCTCGGCGCACCGTCCGGTTTCACCATCCATGTCCGGGACCTGTCCATCAAAACCGGCGCCGGTTTTGTCGTGGCACTGACCGGGGCGGTCATGACCATGCCCGGACTCCCGAAGGCACCGGCGGCCCTGAACATGAAGGTTGCCGCGGACGGCACACCCTCGGGCCTCATCTGAACCGCATCGCCGCGGACACAGCAACGCCCCCGGACCGGCAAGGCCGGCACCCGGGGGCGTTCTGCGAAAGCGCGTTTAGCGTTCGACTTAGCGTTCGACCTCGCCGCGGATGAACTGCTCCACCTTTTCCTTGGCAATATCGTCGTTGTACTGCTCGGGCGGGGACTTCATGAAGTAGCTCGACGCCGAGAGGATGGGTCCGCCCACACCGCGGTCCAGGGCGATCTTCGCGGCACGGACGGCATCAATGATGACACCGGCGGAGTTGGGGGAATCCCAGACTTCGAGTTTGTATTCCAGCGAGACCGGGGCGTCGCCGAAGTTGCGGCCTTCGAGGCGCACGAAGGCCCACTTGCGGTCATCCAGCCAGGCGACGTAGTCCGACGGGCCGATGTGCACGTCATCCGCCTTGAGGTCCGCGGAGGTATTGGAGGTGACCGCCTGGGTCTTGGAGATCTTCTTCGATTCCAGCCGCTCGCGTTCCAGCATGTTCTTGAAGTCCATGTTGCCGCCGACGTTGAGCTGGTAGGTGCGGTCCAGCACGACGCCGCGATCCTCGAACAGCTTGGCCATCACGCGGTGCGTGATGGTGGCGCCGATCTGGCTCTTGATGTCGTCACCGACAATGGGAACACCTGCAGCGGTGAACTTGTCCGCCCATTCCTTGGTACCGGCAATGAAGACGGGCAAGGCGTTGACGAAGGCCACGCCGGCGTCAATGGCGCACTGGGCGTAGAACTTGGCAGCCTGTTCCGATCCGACCGGAAGGTAGCAGACCATTACGTCAACGGCGTTGTCCTTCAGCGCGGCGACAATGTCCACCGGAGCGGCGTCGGACTCGACAATGGTCTCCCGGTAGTACTTCCCCAGCCCGTCAAGGGTGTGTCCGCGCTGCACCGTGATGCCGGTTTCCGGAACGTCGGCAATCTTGATGGTGTTGTTCTCGCTGGCGCCAATGGCATCGGCCAGATCCAGGCCGACCTTCTTGCTGTCGACGTCGAAAGCCGCCACGAACTGCACGTCATTGACGTGGTAGTCGCCGAACTTCACGTGCATCAGGCCAGGGACAATCTCGTTGGGGTCGGCGTTTCGGTAGTACTGGACACCCTGCACCAGCGAAGCTGCACAGTTTCCAACACCGACAATTGCCACCCGGATGGGGTTCTCGGACACGGTTCTCCTTTGAAGAAATGTTGAACGCTGCGCGCCCGGCGCAGACAACCCCCATAGTCTACGTGCTGGCACTCACATCTTTGGCCCGATGCCGAACTCAATCGCATATGGGCCCCAGGGGGAGTACAGGGGCGGCCGCAAGCCTACACTGGAAACGCGAACGACACCCCGCCCCTGCCACGGGCACGCCCCCGGTGCTCCTGCAGGCGGACTCCACCGCCACCACAGTGGAAGGAGCCCTGATTGCCGGCAGGGAAATCAGCAATATCACCGGCAACGGCCACACACTGACCTACGATCCCTCTGCCGCGGAGAATGCCTACCTTGACGGTGGCACCTACACCCTTGTCCAGGGCGGCAGCCTGGCACCGCAGTAGTTTCCGGAAAAGCCGACCGCCCCGACCGCCGCGGCAGTGCAGATGCCGGTGCTGACCGGAGGCCGGGGGTTGCTGGATACTGGGAGACATGGATCCGAGCCCCCGGCGCCGCCCCATGCGGATAGTGGCGCCCAGCCGAAATGACCCGTTCCTGCGCAAATTCAGCGAGGTCATCGGCGGGCCGCTGGGACGCTTCACGGCGCCGGGCATCGTCACCCCGGGGTTTTTTACGGTGGAGCGCGTGCTGATTCTGTTCACCACCCTCTCCGCCCTGCTCGCCGTACTGGTCAAAATGCCCTGCCGCGCCGGGGGCTGGAGCACCCCCGACCACTTCTACCAGGCCTGCTATTCCGACTGGCCCGAACTGTTCCGCACGCGCGGCCTGGGGGAGGGGGTCTTCCCCTTCCTCACGGAGGGTGCCTTCTTTGAATACCCGGTTCTGCTGGGGCTGCTCGCGGGTGCCACCGCACTGCTGATTCCGGGGCAGGAGGACGGCGCCACCGCGCTGCGCTCGCTTCAGTATTTCGACGTTAATGCGCTGCTGGCCACCGGTGCCTGGATTGCCGCAGTTGTGCTGACCATGCGGATGTCCGGCCGCCGGCCCTGGGACGCGGCCATGGTGGCCCTGGCGCCAACAGCCGTCCTTGCGGTCTTTATCAACTGGGACATCTGGGCAGTACTGCTGGCCGCCGCGGGCATGCTGGCGTTCGCCCGGAACAAACCGGTGGCAGCAGGAATCCTGATTGGGCTGGGGACCGCCTTGAAGCTTTACCCCGTGCTGATCCTCGGCGCAGTGCTGGTCCTGGCGCTGCGGACCCTGCGCCTGCGGCCGGCCGTCCTCACCTTTGCCGCCGCCGGCGCTGCCTGGCTGGCCGTCAACCTGCCCTTCCTGCTGCGGGACTACGAGTCCTGGCGGTACTTCCTCAGCTTCACTTCCGACCGGCCGGCCGGCTATTCCTCCATTTGGTTTGGCTGGAACCTGACCGTGGAACGCTACGGCGGAGCCACGGTGGACGCCGCCTTCATCAATGTGTGGGCCTACCTGCTGTTCGCGCTGGCCTGCGCCGGCATAGCCGTGCTGGCACTGAGCGCTGAACGGCGACCGCGCCTGGCGCAGCTGGCCTTTTTGATCGTGGCCGCGTTCATCCTCACCAACAAGGTCTATTCGCCGCAGTTTGTCCTGTGGCTCCTGCCCCTGGTGGCGCTGGCGCGGCCACGCTGGCGGGACTTCCTCATCTGGCAGTTCTTCGAAGTGATGCACTGGTGGGCCATCTGGATGTACCTGGCCCGGGAAACCTCCGGCGGTGCGGCGCAGAACAACATCGATTCCCCCTACTACGTGCTGGCCGTCCTGGGCCACGTGCTGGCCACGGTTTATCTCATGGGTGCAGTGGTGTCGGACATCCTCAATCCCGCCGGAGATCCGGTGCGGCGCAACGGTGTGGACGATCCGCAGGGAGGCCCGTTCAACGGCGCCCCCGATCGCTGGGTCCTCAGGCGCGCCAAGACCGTTCAGGTACCCTTGGAAGCGCACGCGGCCCCGTCGAAAGAAGCACAGTGACCCCCGTTCCATACCGTTCCGAGCAGCTTTCCCACGAGGAATTCGAGGCCCTTGCCGCCGCGCATCCCGATGTGGTGATCCCGCTGGAGCAGACCCCCTACTGGGCGGATTTTGAGCGGAAACTCGGCCGCACTCCCTACGGCATCTGGGCGTATTACGACGGCGGCACCCTGGTGGCCGTTGCCAGCTACCTGCGCTCGGACCGCCGGCTGCGTCCCTCCCTGGTGGTGGTCAACGGACCGACCTGGTTCACCACCCGCACGCACAACGCCGAAGCCCGCCTGGTGGCCACGGTGCAGGAACAGTTCCGTGCCGACCCGGCGGTGGATCCGCTCTACGTCCGGATGCAGGTGGCCCACCCCCAGCCGCCGGTCACGGGACCGCTGGAACACGGCTGGTATGAACGGGAAATCGTGGTGGACCTGACCCCGGACACGGACGCCATCTTCGCCTCCTTCCGTTCCAACGCCCGCAACCTGATCCGCAAGGCGGAGAAGCTCGGCGTCGAAGTGCGGACCATCGAGCCGGAGCGCTGGGCAGAGGTCTTCCGCACGGAACTGTTCCCGATCATGCAGGAAACCGCCGCCCGCGACGGATTCTCCAGCTTCGAGTCGACCTTCTACGAGACACTGCTGACCGAGCTCGGCCAGTACCTGCGGCTGATGGTGGCCTACGTGGACAACCGGCCCGTGTCCTGGCTGATCACCACCGAGTACCGCGGCTATTCGGTCTACTATTTCGCCGCCAGCTCGCACAGTGCCCGTAAGACCAACGCCCCGTATCTGCTGCTGTGGGAAGCCTTCAAAGTGCTCAAGGAAGCCGGCAACACGGCCTGCGGGCTCACCGGCATTGTCAGCGAGAACTATCCCGGGCTGATCAACGTCACCACGTTCAAACGGAATTTCTCCAAGACCGTGGTCACCATTCCCACCACTTATGACATTCCGCTGCACCCGCGCCGGTACGCTCTGGTAGCAGCGGCGCTCAGGCTCCGCCGGGAAGCACCGCAGAAACTGCGTGCGCTGCCGGCGTCGGCCAAGGCGCGTGCAGCCGCGATCACCGGACGGAAGGGCGGACAGGCACCTCAATGAGCGACGTCAGCGTGGTCGGAGCCGGTCCCAACGGACTGGCCGCAGCGGTGGTTCTGGCACGTGCCGGGCTGTCGGTCGAGGTTTTCGAGGCCGGCGAAACGGTGGGCGGCGGCAGCCGGACCAAAGAGCTGATGGAACCGGGCCACCTGCATGACATCTGCTCGGCGGTGCACCCGATGGCGCTCGCCTCCCCGTTTTTCCGCAGCTTCGGGCTCGGGCAGCGGATCGATCTGGTGGTGCCGGAGGTTTCCTACGCCTCACCGCTGGACGGCGGCCGCGCAGCACTGGCCTACAAGGACCTGGACCGGACGGTGGACGGACTGGGACGGGACGGGGAAGCCTACCGCCGGCTGCTGGAACCCCTGGTGGAACGCAGCGAGGCAGTCACGGAACTGCTGATGGGATCGCTGCTGAACATCCCGCGGGACCCCATCGCAATGGCCCGGTTCGGCCTGGCCGTCCTGGACCAGGGCACGCCGCTGTGGAACCGCCGGTTCGTGGAGGACGCCGCTCCGGCACTGCTCTCCGGTGTTGCGGCGCATCCGGTGGGGCGGATGCCCTCGCTGCCCTCGGCCGGCGGCGGACTGATGCTGGGCACGCTGGCCCACTCGGTCGGCTGGCCCATTCCCGTGGGAGGCTCGCAAGCCATTGCCGACGCGCTGGCCGAGGATATCCGGGCGCACGGCGGGCGTATTGTCACCGGCCACAGGGTCTCCTCCCTGGACGAAGTGGCCGGCTCGCAGGCAGTCATCCTGGACGTTTCTCCCTCGGTGCTGCTGGAACTGGGCGGTGACCGGCTGCCGGCCCGCTACGCCCGGGCGCTGGAGCAGTTCCGGTACGGCAACGCCGCCTGCAAAGTCGACTTCATCCTCTCCGCCCCGGTGCCCTGGTCCAACCCGGAACTCGCAGGGACCGGAACACTGCACCTGGGCGGTACCCGTGCCGAGCTGGCGTCTGCCGAGGCCGATGTCGCGGCCGGGCGGCACCCGCGCCGGCCCTATGTGCTCGCGTCCCAGCCCAGCGGTTTTGATCCCACCCGCGCCCCTGCCGGACGCCATATCCTCTGGTCCTACTGCCATGTCCCCGCCGGGTCCACCGTGGATATGACCGAGGCCGTGACCGCCCAGATTGAACGCTTCGCGCCCGGCTTCCGCGACGTCGTGGTGGATTCATCGGTGACGACGGCGGCGGATCTGGCCCGCTACAACGAAAACTATGTGGGTGGGGATTTCGGCGGCGGCGCCGTGACGCTGACCCAGATGCTGAGGCGCCCGGTGCTTTCCCCGTCTCCCTGGCGCACGGCCCTGCCCGGCGTGTACCTCAGCTCCGCCTCCACCCCGCCCGGCCCCGGGGTCCACGGCATGGGCGGTCTGCACGCGGCCCACCTGGCGTTGAAGGACGTTTTCGGCATGCCGGTCCCGGATCTGTCTCCCTCCGCGGGAGCGGTGTGACGCAGCTCGCCAAATAATTGTAGGTTTGTCTTTCCGGTCTACGCGCCGGAGAGATAAACCGGGGGAACACTAATGGGGGGGACAACTACATTGAGCAACGAGAATTTCGGCGGAGCCGCGCCTGCAGGGCAGGGAGCGCAGCCGGGAGGCCAGGGAACGCCGACAGGACACGGCACGGGAACGGCCGCCTACCCGCAGTCGCCGCCGCCGGGCCCGCCGCAGTCGCCGGCCCCGCCGCCGCCCGGATCCAACGGGGGAGACTGGAACCCGCCGGGAAGCACCGCACCGCGCCCGCCGATGGATCCGAAGAAAAAGAAGAAGCTCACCCTGCTCGCCATCCTTGGCGGCGTGCTGGTGCTGCTGCTCGCCGCCGGAATTGCCACATATTCCTATCTGGCGAAGAACGTGTACGGTGCGGAAGGCGTGGTGGAGGAATACCTCGGCGCGCTGAAGGACGGGAATGCCGAAAAGGCCGTTGAACTGCTGCCCGCGGGTGACGGGCTGGACACGGTCCTGATCAACAACGAGGTGTACCAGGCGGCCGAGAACCGCATCTCCGAATACAGGATCACCGGGTTCGACGGCGCCAACGGCGGAGTTGTCACCGCGGATGTCACGCGGGCCGGATCCACCGCCGAGCACACCATCCGCGTGGTGAAGGACGGCCGGCAGAACCTCCTCTTCCCGAAGTGGAAGATCGAGGATGACCTGATGGACTGGTCAGTGACCCTGGATATTCCGGAGAATTCCTACCGGCCCCAGGAAATGACCGTCAACGGCGTGACCGTGGCACTGCCGGAGTTCAAGGATGACGGCGGACTGCAGACAGTCGATCTTGCCGTGCTTCCGGGTGACTACAGGATTGAGCCCATCGCGGGAAGCAAGTTCATCAACTACGGGGAGAACGAAACCGTGGAGGTGGAACTGGATTCCCCGCAGCAGATCATCAGCTACTGGCCTAAGCTCAGCGACGACGCCGACGAGGCCCTGAAGACGGAGATGACGGCCTGGCTGGACAGCTGCCTGGCATCGACCAAGCTGGTGAACCCGGGCTGCCTGAACAATGTCCCCGACATGCAATACCCGGAGCGGTACCGCAACATCAAGTGGTCCCTGGCCTCCGGCCCGAGCATCGATCCGGTAGCCGGAACCACCGCCCTGGATGAGACCTTCGGCTTCCTCGCCACGGACATGAAGATCACGCTGAACTGCGAGGTCAACCGCGGCGGAAACGGCAAATGGGAACCGTTCGAGGAGAGCGACACCTTCACCGAGTTCGCCGAAGCGAAGATCGACGGCGACAAGCTGGAGCTTATTTTCGAGTAGGACGGCGTATGCCTTGCGCTCAGGTGCCGGTCATGGGGAACTAATAGCTAGGAGGTTCCCCATGACCGAGCATCTGAACAATCACCACCGGGACACGCTGGACAGGATCCTGCGGCATCCCTCAAGCGGCAACATCGAGTGGAAGGACGTGGTCTCCCTGCTGGAGACCGTGGCGGACACTACCCGGGAACACAACGGCAAGTACGAGGTGACCCTGGCCGGACAGACCGACTACCTGTCCGTCCCGCACGGCAAGGACATCAGCGAGCAGACCGTGGTTGACCTGCGCAAAATGCTCCGCCGTGCCGGCTACGAACCGGATCGAAAGTAGTCCTATTCGACGGTGAGTTCACCCATCCGGGACCACTCTTCGCCGTCGATGACCGTGTTGATGATCTTCGGCGTTTCCACCAGCGCCGGGACCATGTCTTTCATGGCCTGCTGGAAGTGGGCGCTGCCCACGTGGGCTTCCGCGGCGTCGTCCTTGAACGCTTCCACCAGCACGAATTCGTTCGGGTTCTCCAGGCTGCGGGACCAGTCGAACCACAGGTTGCCCGGCTCCTGCCGGGTTGCGGCGGTGAAATCGGCGGTCAGCTCCGGCCAGCGTTCGGTCCATTCGGGCTTAACAAGGAATTTGACGGTAATAAAAATCATGGTTTTATCGTATGCCCCGCAGGCATGGCCCTGAACGGCGGCCGGTGCGCCCGGGCCGGGCAGGCGGAGATGCGAGTATGGAGACGTGGCGCATCTCGACGTATCCAACATTGACTACTTCCTCTCCGACGGCAGGCAGCTGCTCAACGGTGTCAGCTTCAAGGTGGGGGACGGCCACAAGACCGCCCTCATCGGACCCAACGGCACCGGCAAGACCACCCTGCTGCGGATTATCTCCGGCGACCTCGCCCCGGATGAGGGGACCGTCTCCCGGTCCGGCAACATGGGCATCATGCGCCAGTTCGTCGGCCAGGTCCGCGACGACAGCACGGTGAGGGACCTGCTCGTTTCCGCCGCCCCGCCGGCCCTGGCAGCCGCGGCACGGGAGGTCGACGCCGCCGAAACAGCCATGATGGAGCACGACGACGAGCCCACCCAGATGCGCTACGCCACCGCCATTAGCGACTGGGGCGACGCAGGCGGCTATGAGCAGGAGACCGTCTGGGACGAGGTAACCATGGCCGCACTGGGCCTGCCCTTCGACCGCGCCCAGTACCGCAAGGCCGCCTCCCTTTCCGGTGGCGAGCAGAAACGCCTGGTCCTGGAAGCCCTCTTCGCGGGCCCCGACGAGCTGCTGCTGCTCGATGAACCGGACAACTACCTGGACGTACCCGGCAAACGCTGGCTCGAGGCCAAGCTCGCGGAGTCCCGGAAATCAGTGCTGTTCGTGAGCCACGACCGGGAACTGCTGGACAACGCCGCCACCCGGATCGTGACCCTGGAGCCGGGCATCAACGGCGCCTCGGCCTGGATCCACGGCGGCGGATTCGGCAGCTACGTGACGGCCCGCGAGGACCGCAATGCCCGGTTCGAGGAGCTGCGGCGGCGCTGGGACGAGGAGCACCTCAAGCTCAAGGAACTCGTCAACATGTACAAGAACAAAGCCGCGTTCCGTTCCGATATGGCCAACCGGTACCAGGCGGCACAGACCCGCCTGGCGAAATTCCTCGAAGCCGGGCCGCCCGAAGCCCTGCCGATTGAACAGAACGTCAAGATGCGGCTGCGCGGCGGCCGGACCGCCAAGCGCGCCGTGGTGGCGGAGAAGCTGGAGCTGACCGGGCTGATGAAGCCGTTCAGCACCGAAATCTGGTTCGGCGACCGGGTGGGGGTGCTGGGCTCCAACGGGTCCGGCAAGTCCCACTTCCTGCGCCTGCTCGCCCTGGGCGGCACCGACCCGGACCGGGAACACGAACCCGTGTCCGAGGTGGAGATCGCCCCGGTTCCGCACGAAGGCACGGTGAAACTCGGTGCCCGCATCCGGCCCGGGTTCTTTGCCCAGACCATGATGCGCCCCGACCTGGCCGAGCGCACCCTGCTGGACATCCTGCACCGCGGCGACGAGCACCGTTCCGGGCTGGGCCGCGAAGCCGCTGCCGGTGCACTGGACCGATACGGCCTGGCCGCGTCCTCGGAACAAAAATATGAATCCCTGTCCGGCGGCCAGCAGGCCCGGCTGCAGATCCTCCTGCTGGAACTCTCCGGCGCCACCCTGCTGCTGCTGGACGAGCCCACCGACAACCTGGACCTGCACTCCGCCGAAGCGCTGGAAAAAGCGATTGACGCCTTCGAAGGCACTGTCCTGGCCGTCACCCACGACCGCTGGTTTGCCCGCAGCTTTGACCGTTTCCTGGTCTTCGGTTCCGACGGCAGGGTCTATGAATCCGAGACGCCGGTGTGGGACGAAAAACGGGTTGACCGGGTTCGATAGTAGGGAATTCGATAGTGGAGAATACTGCCGTGCGTGAAGTCAACGAATCATCCCTGAATAAAGCACTGATCGCGGTCTTCGTCTGTTTCGGGCTGAACGGGCTGGTCTTCGCCAGCTGGGCGGCCCGGATTCCGGCCGCGGCACAGGATCTGGGCATCGGCGCGGCCGGCGTCGGCCTGCTGCTGCTGTTCTCGGCCATCGGATCGGTGGCGGCGCTGCCGCTGGCCGGTTCCGTGGCGCAGCGGATCGGCACCGCAGGCACCGTGCGCGCCGGCGGCATTACGACGTCGGCGGCCTCCCTGGCGATCGCCGCCGGACTCTACCTGGGCTCCATCCCGCTCACCGGCGCCGGGCTGCTGGTGTTCGGTGTCGGCATCGCCGGGTGGGACGTGGCCATGAACCTCGAAGGCGCCGACGTTGAACGCCGGCTCGGACGCAACATCATGCCGCGTTTCCACGGTGCCTTCAGTGCCGGTTCGTTTACCGGGGCGATGATCGGCGCGCTGCTCTCCTTCGCCGGAGTGTCCCTGTCCCTGCACCTGCTGGCCATCCTGACGGTGGTCTGTGTGATCGTGCTGATTGTCCCCCGAAACTTCCTGCAGCTGCCGCACCAGCCTGAGGGAGCACCCGGCGGCGCTGCACCGGGCCCGGTCTCCCGGTTTGGAGCCTGGCGTGAGGGCCGGACCCTGCTGATCGGCGTCGTAGTGCTGGGCGCCGCCCTGACCGAGGGTGCGGCAAATGACTGGGTGGCCAAGGCCACCGTGGACGGACTGGGAACCACCGAGTCCGTCGGTGCCGTGATGTTTGCCGTCTTCGTGGCCGCCATGACCCTCACCCGCTGGTTCGGCGCCAAACTGATTGACCGCATGGGCCGTGTCCGGGCACTGCGGATCTGCATGAGCGCTTCCCTGGCCGGCCTGCTGCTTTTTGTGCTGGCACCGAACCTCTGGATGGCAGGAACCGGTGCCGTGCTGTGGGGGATTGGCGCGGCACTGGGCTTCCCGATGGGCATGTCCGCAGCAGGCGAGGACCCCGCGCACGCACCGGCGCGCATCTCCGTGGTGTCCACCATCGGCTACACCGCGTTCTTCCTCGGCCCGCCCGTGCTGGGCTTCCTGGGGGAACTCTGGGGCGTGCGGAACGCGCTGCTGGTGGTGGGTGTGGCCATGCTCGTCTCCATCGTTTTTGCCCCGGCGGCTGCTGAACGGAAGCCGGTCTCCGAAACAACCTGAGCACCGCGGACCGGAATTGTCCTCAAAGGGGCGGCGCCGGGGCACCCTCCGGTCCTACTCTCGACGCATGTCCCCTTCTCTGCAGCCTCCTTCCTCCGCAGACCGGGCTCCGCTGATCCAGGCGAACGGGGTCACCAAGGTCTACCAGTCCAAGAGCGGTCCCGTACATGCCCTGGACGGCCTGGACATTGCGGTTCCCGAAGGCACCGTGATGGCGCTGCTCGGTCCCAACGGTGCCGGTAAAACCACGGCGGTGAAGGTCCTCACCACCCTGATCAAACCCGACGCCGGTACCCTCCGGATTGACGGCATTGACGTGCTGGCAGATCCGAAGGCTGTCCGCCGGATCATCGGTGTCTCCGGGCAGTACGCTGCCGTTGATGAGAACCTCACCGGCCAGGAGAACCTGCGGATGGTTGGCCGGCTCTACCACCTGACGCCGAAACAGGCACGTACCCGCGCAGCGGAACTGATCGATATGTTCGAGCTGACGGACGCGGGCAACCGTCCCGTCAAGGGCTACTCCGGCGGCATGCGCCGGCGCCTGGACCTGGCCGGAGCGCTGGTGAACAGTCCCCGGGTGCTGTTCCTCGATGAACCCACCACCGGACTGGATCCGCGAAGCCGGCTGGCCCTGTGGCAGGTCATCAAGGACCTGGTTGCGGGCGGCACCACCCTGCTGCTCACCACCCAGTACCTGGAGGAAGCCGACCAGCTCGCTGACACGGTAGCGGTGATCGACCACGGGGTGGTGATCGCCGAAGGCACCTCGGACCAGCTGAAATCGCGCATCGGCGGGCACAGCGTTGCCGTGGCCCTGATTGACGGCAACGATGCCGGTGCCGCGCGGGCCATCCTCACCCTGCACGGCGCGGGATCCCCGCACACTTCCGATGACGGCAGGACCCTGGAGGTCGCCGTCCAGAACGGACCGGCGTCCCTGCAGCAGGTCCTCGCCGATTTGCAGGAACAGCACATCGGCCTGCACGACGCCGGTATCCGCCGGCCCACCCTGGACGACGTGTTCCTCCAGCTCACCGGCCGCCCGGCCGAGGAGGAACCTGCCCCGGAGGCCGCCGAAGCAGGAGCCGGCACCGGGAAAACGGCGAAAGCCGGAGAAGGGGCGCACCGATGAGCGCCACCGCCACCGGTCTTCCGGCGGCGACGGGCCGCGGACCGTCGTCGGCGCTTAACTGGGTCGACGACGGCTGGACCGTCACCAAGCGCAACCTGATCAAGATCAAGCGCTCCCCGGACATGATCGTCTTTGCCGTGCTGCAGCCGATCATGTTTGTGCTGCTGTTCAGCCAGGTCTACGGCGGATCCATCAGTGTGGCGGGCACGGACTACACCCAGTACCTGATGGCCGGGATTTTTGCCCAGACCGTGGTTTTTGGTTCCACGTTTTCCGGGGCGGCCATGGCCCAGGACTTGAAGGAAGGCATCATTGACCGCTTCCGGACCCTGCCCATGAGCCCCTCAGCCGTGCTGATCGGACGGACTAACTCCGACCTGGCGCTGAACGGAATTTCCATGCTCATCATGATGGGCACCGGGCTGCTCGTGGGCTGGCGGGTCAACACAAACTTCGCGTCCTTCCTGGCGGCCGTAGGCCTGCTGCTGCTCTTCTCCTACGCCTTCAGCTGGGTGATGGCCCTGCTGGGCATGAGCGTGCGGTCGCCGGAGACCATCAACAACGCGTCCTTCATCATCCTGTTTCCCATCACGTTCATTTCGAATGCCTTTGTGCAGAGTTCCACCCTGCCGACACCCCTGCGGATCTTTGCTGATTGGAACCCGGTGTCCGCGCTGGTACAGGCGGCCCGTGAACTGTTTGGCAATCTGGGCACCGCTCCCGTCCCGGACACCTGGCCGATGCAGCACGCCATCCCTACCGTGGTGATTGGATCACTGGTGCTGCTGGTTGTTTTCGTTCCCCTGTCCGTGCGCAAATTCGCCTCGGTCAGCTCCCGGTAGCTGTGAAAGGACACCATGATTGAGGCAGCAGATCTCGCGAAGCGGTTCGGTGAGAAGACCGCCGTCGACGGCGTCACGTTCACGGTCCAGCCGGGGAAGGTCACCGGATTCCTCGGCCCCAACGGTGCCGGGAAGTCCACCACCATGCGCATGATCGTGGGGCTGGACCACCCCACCGCCGGCGCGGTGACCGTCAACGGCCGTCCCTACGCCAGCCACAAGGCACCCCTGCATGAAGTCGGCGCACTGCTGGAAGCCCGGGCGGTGCACCCCAAACGCACGGCGTACAACCATTTGCGGGCCATGGCGGCCACCCACGGCATATCGAACCGGCGGATCAACGAGGTTATCGACATCGCCGGCCTGGGGCCGGTGGCACGCAGGCGCGTAGGAAGCTTCTCCATGGGCATGGGGCAGCGGCTGGGCATCGCAGTGGCGCTGCTGGGGGATCCCCAGACCCTGATCTTCGACGAACCGGTCAACGGCCTGGACCCGGAAGGCGTGCTGTGGGTCCGGCACCTGGTCCGCGGCCTGGCCGCCGAGGGCCGCACCGTGTTCATCTCCTCGCACCTGATGAGCGAAATGGCAGTGACCGCTGACCACCTGATTGTGATCGGGCGGGGCCGGATCCTGGCGGACGCACCCATTCAGGAGGTGATCGGCGGCGGCCGGATACGCACACTGGTCCGCACCGACGACGCCGACGCCCTGGCGGCCGCACTCGGTTCCGCGGACGTGGAGGTCCGCCGGACCGCGCCGGGCCTGCTGGACGTCCTGGGCCTGCCGCCGCGGGCCATTGCCGAGACCGCCCTCGCCCGCAGGATCCTGGTCACCGAACTCACCCCGCAGCAGGAATCCCTGGAGGACGCCTACATGGAACTGACCCGGGGAGAAGTGGAATACGAGTCACAACGCCCCGGCCGGGACGCGGGACCCGCCCGATCGCCGCGGCGGGCGGCCGCCAATGCCCCCGATGACTCAGGGGAAACCCCGAGTCATCCCTAAGGGGGACTACTGATTTAGCCTGAATCATCCCTTGGAACGGTCCGGGACCCGCCGTGCTGGCCTAGTCTGGAGACAGCCCCCAGAACCTGCTTTCCGTTCCTACGTGAGGATCACCATGATCGAGGCACACGGCCTCTCGAAACGCTATGGCGCCAAATCCGCCGTCGACAATGTTTCCTTTACTGTCCAGCCGGGTAAAGTTACCGGCTTCCTGGGCCCGAACGGCGCAGGTAAGTCGACCACCATGCGGATGATTGTCGGCCTGGACCGGCCCACCTCCGGCAAGGTGCTGGTCAACGGCCAGCCGTATGCCCGGCATAAGGCACCGCTGCGCGAGGTGGGGGCCCTGCTGGACGCCAAGGCCGTGCATACCAAGCGCAGTGCCTACAACCACCTCCGTGCGATGGCGGCCACCCACGGTATTTCGGCCAAGCGGGTCAACGAGGTTATTGAGCTGACCGGTCTTGGTCCCGTAGCGAAAAAGCGGGTGGGCGGTTTCTCCCTCGGCATGGGCCAGCGCCTCGGCATCGCCGTGGCACTGCTGGGCGATCCGCATACCGTCATCCTGGATGAACCGGTCAACGGCCTGGACCCCGAGGGTGTCCTCTGGGTCCGCCACCTGGCCCGGGGCCTGGCCTCGGAGGGCCGCACCGTGTTCCTCTCCTCGCACCTCATGAGCGAAATGGCACAGACAGCCGATCATCTGATCGTCATCGGCCGCGGCAGGATCATTGCCGATGCCCCGATCACTGAGATCATCGCCGGCCAGGACAAGATCCGGACGCTGGTGCGCACGGACAACCCGCGCGATCTCCTTCTGGCACTGGACGCGCCCGGCGTTGCCGGCGTCGAGAAGGAAGGCGGCCTGCTGGAAATCACCGGTGCGGATCCGCGCAGTATCGCCGAAACGGCGCTGGAACGGCGGATCCTGGTGTACGAACTGACACCCCAGCAGGTGTCACTGGAGGACGCCTACATGGAACTGACACGAGACGACGTCGAATACCGGTCCCAGGACCTGGTGCAGGAACCTGTTCCTGCGGGAACCGCCTCCGGGAAGGGGAACTAGCAGCGTGAGTACCGCAACAACATCCAAAAACCACCGCACCCCCGCTCCGGCCGGCACCGGCGTCAACTTCATGCGCGTCCTGAAGTCCGAATGGATCAAGGTCAACACGGTCCCCTCCACCGTCATCCTGCTGGCCATCACCGTAGTCGTGATGGTCGGACTGGCAGCCCTCGCCGCCTGGCAGGTGGTGGTTGTGCTGGACATGATCAAGGGAGCAAGCACCCCCGAAGAGGCCATGACCTTCGGCGACCCGCAGATATACCAGGATCTGATCCCGGAAATCCCGGCCAGCGGCCTGTTCTTCGGCCAGCTGCTGATCGCTTCGCTGGCGGTAGTGCTGATTGCCTCGGAATGGGGCACCGGCATGATCCGCTCCACCTTCAGCGCCGTCCCGAAGCGGATTCCTGCGCTGCTGGCCAAGAACCTTGTCATCGCCGTCATCTCCTTCGTCATCGGCGCCGGCGCCGCGTTCATTTCCTATCTCGTAGCCCAGCCGATCCTGAACAGCGGTGACCTCAGCCTGTCGCTGGATGACCAGGGTGTCCTTGCCAGCATCCTGAACACCGGCACCTGCCTGGCACTGATTGCCGTGTTCTCCATGGCGATCGGTACGCTGCTGCGGAACACGGCAGGGGGAGTGGTGACCGCCATCGGCATCATCTTCGTGCTGCCCCTGGTGGTCAGCATTGTCGAGGGCATCGCCGACTGGATCCCCGACGCAGCCCGCTTCCTGCCGAGCAACGCCGGCACCCAGCTGGTAACCGCCGGGACCGTCGCGGACGGAGCACTCACCCAGCTCGAGGGCGGACTGGTGCTCGCAGCCTGGGCGCTGGTGCTGCTCATCATCTCCCTGGTCGTCACCAAGCGCCGCGACGTCTAGCCAAAGACTTCGGTGAGGGCGGCGGCGGAAGAACGGCCGCCGGCGTCTTCACCGGACATCTCCTCCACAATCCCCGGCAGCACCGCTGCCGGGGATTTTTGTGTCTACAGCCGGACGCCGGTTACGCCTGTCCGGACTCCTCTGATTGAATCGGAGCATGTCTGACGCATTGGCCCACGTAAAAGATCTCGGCGCGTTTGTCAGCGCCTCGCCCTCCAGCTTCCATGCCGTCCGGGAAAGCGCCCGCCGCCTTGCCGGGGCAGGTTTCTCCGAAGTCGCTGAAACGGAGGATTTCCCGCGGACCGCCGGCAAATACTTCGTGGTCCGCGACGGTGCGTTCATTGCGTGGGTGGCTCCCGAGGACGCCGGTCCCACCACCGGGTTCTCCATCTTCGGTACGCACACTGATTCGCCCACCTTCAAGCTCAAGCCCCGCCCCACCACCGGCCGCGACGGCTGGCTGCAGGCCGGCGTCGAAGTCTACGGCGGTCCGTTGCTGAACTCCTGGCTGGACCGCGAGCTCCAGCTGGCCGGCCGCATAGTGACCCTCGACGGCACGGAACACCTGGTGGAAACCGGCCCGCTGCTGCGTTTCCCGCAGCTGGCCATCCACCTGGACCGGGCCGTCAATGACGGCCTGAAACTGGACAAGCAGCAGCACATGAACCCCGTCTGGGGACAGGGGGACCCGTCCACCGCGGACCTGATGGAATTCCTGGCTGCCAAAGCCGGCCTGGCCGCGGAAGAGATCGGCGGCTATGACATTGTGGCCGCAGATACCCAGGAGGCGCAGGTCTTCGGCGCCGAGGGTGAGTTCTTCGCTTCCGGCAGGCTGGACAACCTCTCCTCGGTCCACGCCGGCGTAGCCGCCCTGATCGCCGCGGACGTTGCGCCCGGAGCACCCGTTGCCGTGCTGGCAGCCTTCGACCATGAAGAGGTAGGCAGTGGCAGCCGGTCCGGAGCCGCCGGACCATTCCTGGAAGACATTTTGCTGCGCATCGGCGACGGACTCGGCGCAACCACGGCGGAACGGGTCCGCGCCCTGGCCGCGTCCTTCTGCATCTCCGCCGACGTCGGGCACGCCGTCCACCCCAACTACGCCGAGCGGCACGACCCCGCCAACCACCCGGTACTCAACGGCGGCCCGCTGCTGAAGATCAATGCCAACCAGCGCTACACCACGGACGCCCCGGGAACCGCGAAGTGGGCACGCCTCTGCGCAGCGGCCGGTGTGCCCTACCAGGAGTTCGTCTCACATAACTCGGTGCCCTGCGGATCCACCATCGGCCCGCTCACCGCCACCCGGCTCGGCATCCGGACCATCGACGTCGGAATGCCCGTCCTGTCCATGCACTCGGCACGCGAAATGGCCGGCGTCCAGGACCCCCTGCGGCTGGCAACTGTCGCGGAACTGTTCTTCGCTGCCGGAGCTTCGTAGGGCAGTGTCCCGCCCGGCCGACACCGGCGTGTCATTTCCGCCTGCGGAAATCGGATAGGATAGGAAAGTCTGTGCTGTCGGCTTCGGCCGGCAGATTCCCCCTCGCTGCGGATCAGCCGCATGCGATGGGGAGACAACGCAAAAGAACCTCCTGTTACGGAAATACCGTGACCGTACAGCCCAAAGGAGGTGGGTTCACAAATGCGTGCTTATGAACTGATGGTAATCATCGACCCCGAGGTCGAAGAGCGTACCGTCGAGCCTTCGCTCGATAAGTTCCTCAATGTCGTCCGCAACGATGGTGGAACCATCGACAAGGTAGACATCTGGGGCCGTCGTCGCCTGGCCTACGAAATCCAGAAGAAGTCTGAAGGCATCTACGCGGTGGTTAACTTCACCGGTACGCCTGCAGCAGCAGCCGAGCTTGATCGCCAGCTGAGCCTGAACGAGACCATCATGCGCACCAAGATCATCCGCCCGGAAGAGCAGAAGATCTCGAAGAAGGATGCCAAGAAGGCCGCAAAGGACGCTGCAAAGGTTTCCGCAGAGTAATTTTCGGACAACCCGTACAGATATCAGGAGGCTTTCATGGCAGGCGAGACAACAATCACCGTCGTCGGTAACCTAACCAACGACCCGGAACTGCGGTTCACTCCGTCCGGTTCGGCAGTGGCGAACTTCACCATTGCTTCGACCCCGCGGACCTTCGACCGTCAGTCCAACGAGTGGAAGGACGGCGAAACGCTGTTCCTCCGCGCGTCTGTCTGGCGTGAAGCTGCTGAAAACGTCGCCGAGTCCCTCACCAAGGGAACCCGCGTAGTTTGCCAGGGCCGCCTGAAGTCGCGTTCGTACGAAACCAAAGAAGGCGAAAAGCGCACCGTAATGGAGCTTGAGGTCGACGAAATCGGCCCCTCGCTGCGTTATGCCTCTGCCAAGGTCACCCGCACCCAGCGCTCCGGCGGTGGCGGCGGATTCGGCGGCAACAGCGGCGGCGGTGGCGGCTTCGGCGGCAACTCCAACTCCGGTTGGGGCGGCGGCCAGCAGCAGCAGACGCAGTCCGCACCCGCTGACGATCCCTGGGGCGCCCCTGCGGGCGGCAACTCCGGCGGATGGGGCAACGGTCCGGATTCGAACGATCCGCCCTTCTAAACCTCTTCACCCGAAGAGCGGCTTCCCCTTCCGGGTGGCAGCGGCCCTTCACCCGGCGCCCTTGGGCGCCACCCTCAGACGGCAACCGCCGTCGAGCCCATCCCGTGGAAATGTATCCACGGGCTCCACCAGACATAAGGAGCTCCACGATGGCTAAGGCTGAACTTCGCAAGCCCAAACCAAAGTCCAATCCCTTGAAGGCCGCTGACATCACTGTCATCGACTACAAGGACGTAGCATTGCTGCGCAAGTTCATTTCCGACCGCGGAAAGATCCGCGCTCGTCGCGTAACTGGCGTTTCCGTGCAGGAACAGCGCAAGATCGCCCAGGCAATCAAGAATGCCCGCGAAGTTGCTCTCCTGCCGTACTCCGGCGCTGGCCGCGGCTAAAGGAAAGGAACCTAACTCATGGCAAAGCTCATTCTGACCCACGAAGTAACCGGTCTCGGCGCTGCCGGCGACGTCATCGAGGTTAAGGACGGTTACGCACGTAACTACCTCCTGCCCCGCGGCTTCGCTCTGACCTGGACCAAGGGTGGCGAGAAGCAGGTTGAATCCATCAAGGCTGCCCGCGCTGCCCGTGAGCACGCTTCCCTGGAAGATGCTCAGAAGCAGGCTGCAGCTCTCTCCGCCAAGCCGGTCAAGCTGACCGTCAAGGCCGGCGAGTCCGGACGCCTCTTCGGTACCGTCAAGCCCGCCGACGTTGCTGCTGCTGTCGAAGCTGCCGGTCTCGGCGCCATCGACAAGCGCAAGGTTGAACTGCCGACTCACATCAAGTCGGTTGGTTCCTTCCAGGCCAACGTGCGCCTGCACGACGACGTCGCAGCTGTCATCGACCTTCAGGTCGTTGCCGGCTAGCGTCTGACGCAGACGGATAAAACACCCCCCGGTCCTTGGACCGGGGGGTGTTTTTTATTGTCAGGGCGGCGTGCCGGCGGCACCGGCCGGGTGCTTTCACCCGGCCCAACAGAGCACTGATCGGAGGCAGGCAGCAGCGGATGTGTGTTGTCCACAGCTGAATACCTCCGTCTTGTGGATATCCCGCGCACCGAATGTGGATAGTGCAGCCCCTTATGCCTGTTTTTCCGAGCTGTCAACACGCGGCCGCTCACCGGGCGCGCCGGAAAAATAGTCTGTTTACACAGGTGTGGACAAGCATTTGTCCTAGTCAGAGCCATGTTTGGGCCAAAACTAATTATTTATCCACACCCTTATGCCCAGCCTGTGCACAAGACACGCCGCGTTATGCACAAACTATCCACAGGAGCTGTGGATAACTCGTTTGTCGAGCCGGTGCGGGTGGGCATAACGTTGCGGTGAATCCCTTCATCAGACGCATGCCCGCCGAATCCGGATCAATCAGTTCAGCAGGCTCCCCACGGATGTCAGAGCCGGCTGATAGAGATAATCCAATGCTCCGGCAGGGCAGGGATCTAACGTCTTACGCAGGAACGGAAAGGGTCACAGTGTCGCTCACGCATACGGACTCCAAGGCATCATCATCAAGTCCGGATTTCGCGAGGACACCGCCCCAGGACCTGGTTGCCGAACAGTCGGTGCTTGGCGGCATGATGCTGTCCAAGGATGCCATCGCCGACTGTGTCGAGGTGCTCCGGGGCATCGACTTCTACCGTCCGGCCCACGAGGCCATCTACGAGGCCATCATTGACCTTTACGGCCGCGGTGAGCCGGCGGACGCCGTCACTGTCTCGGATGAGCTCACCAAGCGCGGGGAAATCAGCCGCATTGGCGGACCGGCCTACCTGCACACGCTCATCCAGTCGGTTCCAACCGCAGCCAACGCCGGGTTCTACGCCGAGATTGTGCGCGAACGTGCCGTGCTGCGCAGGCTCGTGGATGCGGGCACCAAGATTGTCCAGCTGGGCTACTCCAATGACGGCATGGAAGTTGATGACATCGTCAACGCTGCCCAGGCGGAAGTCTACGCAGTGGCCGAACGCCGCACCGCTGAGGACTATGTCCCGCTGAAGGACATCATCGAAGGCACCGTGGACGAGATTGAGTCCGCCGGGCACCGCGGGGAGGGCATGACCGGGGTTCCCACCGGCTTCTATGAACTCGATGAGCTCACCCAGGGCCTGCACCCGGGCCAGATGATCGTCATCGCGGCCCGCCCCGCCGTTGGTAAATCCACCTTCGCGCTGGACTTTGCCCGTTCCGCGGCCATCAAGAACAACATGACCACGGTGTTCTTCTCGCTGGAAATGGGCCGGAACGAGATTGCCATGCGTCTGTTGTCTGCCGAGGCCACCATTGGCCTGCAGGATCTGCGCAAGGGCACCATCAAGGATGAGCAGTGGGGAAAGATTGCCACCACCATGGGCCGCATGAACGACGCGCCCCTGTTCATTGATGACAGCCCCAACATGTCACTGATGGAAATCCGCGCCAAGTGCCGGCGCCTGAAGCAGCGCCATGACCTCAAACTCGTGGTGCTGGACTACCTGCAGCTGATGTCCTCAGGCAAGCGCGTGGAATCCCGCCAGCAGGAAGTCTCCGAGTTCTCCCGTGCGCTGAAGCTGCTGGCGAAGGAGCTCGAAGTCCCGGTCATCGCGCTGTCGCAGCTGAACCGCGGATCCGAGCAGCGCACTGACAAAAAGCCGATGGTCTCGGACCTCCGTGAATCCGGCTCCATTGAGCAGGACGCCGACATGGTCATCCTGCTGCACCGCGAGGATATCTACGACAAGGAATCCCCGCGTGCCGGCGAGGCCGATGTGATTGTTGCCAAGCACCGTAACGGTCCCACGAAAACCATCGTTGTTGGTTTCCAGGGCCATTACTCCCGATTCTCGAATATGGCAGTGGAAGGCGGAAGCGGGTTCTAACCCCGGTTCCGCAGTTCCAGCCGCCTTTCCCCCCCCACAGCCCCAGGAGATCAGCCGTGCCCAAATCCAAGCCCCGCAAGAAGGCCGTCAGCAAGAAAAAGCAGGCCCGCCGGGCCGAGCACGAAGTCAACGCCATGCTTCGCGGGGAAACCGTGTACTTCAGCGACGAGGCAGAGGCGCTGCTGACCGCCCGCGGCTGGATCAGCGAACGGGACCAGCCCGGCGGCCCGGACCAGGGCGATGCCTGGTACTGGATGCCCTCGCAGCTGCCGGCCTACCTGGAGGAAGGGGAACCGGTCCCCACCTCCGTCTACCCGTCCTCCGAGGCAACCTTCGTGGCGCAGCTTGCCACCCCGGATGGCTCCGTGCCGCCGGATGCCCAGACCGAGTACGCGACCCTGGCCGAGCTTGAAGCGGACCTGGAACGGCTCGAGGCCTTCCGGGTGCCCGAGGGCGCCTGGACGGTCCTGAACGGCGGCCCCTCCCAGGAGGAGACGCCGGCGGACCTGATCGATTCGGTCACGGAAGAATGGGAGCTCATTGCCGAGCTCATCCACTTCCCCTACGCAGAAGAAGGCCCGCGTTCCTTCGCTGCCGTGGAGCAGGCGGTACAGGACGGCAGGTTGACGGAATACGCCTACCGTTCCGTGCTGGCGGGCCGGAATACCGCCGGACCCGCAGGAACTGCCCTGGACTAACCACGGACGGCCCCAAAGTAGCCCTGGTCTCAAATAGCCCCGGCTGACCGCGGCGCCCGGCTGACCGCGGCGCCCGGCTAGCTCCGGCCGGCCCGGCTAACCCCGGTTTCCGGGGCCCGCGCCGGGACCGCCGGCAGGCTCCCCTTGGGCGTCATGGCTGGAGGCGAGCTGCCACGGCACACTGGCGACCATGATCGAGGGTTCGAAGTGCAGCCGCGCTTTGATCCGCAGGGCGGTCTGGTTGTGCAACAGCTGCTCCCACCAGCGGCCCACCACATATTCAGGGATGTACACCACGAACAGCTCCCGCGGCGCGTTGCGGCGGGCCTCGCGCAGATACGCCAGCACGGGGGAGATGGTCTCTCGGTAGGGGGAGGACAGCACGGTCAGCGGCACGGGAATCTGCAGGCGGTCCCATTCAGCCATGGTCCGCCGGGTCTCTTCCGGATCAATATCCACGGTGATGGCATTCAGGCTGGACGGGCGCGAGGCGCGGGCATAGGCAATGGCCCGCAGTGCCGGCTTGTGGATCTGGGAAATCAGGATCACGGCGTTCACCCGGGACGGCAGGGCCAGTCCGTGCTCATCCTCCCGGAGCGTGAGTTCCCGGGCCACGGTGTCATAGTGGACGCGGATGCTGTACATGATCGCGTAGAGGACCGCCATGGCGAGCAGGGCAATCCACGCACCGTGGGTGAACTTGGTGATGATGACAATCAGCAGCACCAGGGCCGTCATCCCGAAACCGAGGGCATTGATGGCCCGCGAACGCTGCATCCGGCGTCGAACGTCCTTGTCCCGTTCCGTGCGCAGTTTCCCCGTCCAGTGCCGGATCATGCCCAGCTGGCTGGCGGTGAAGGAGACGAAAACTCCCACAATGTAGAGCTGGATCAGCCGGGTCACATCCGCGTCGAAGGCGACAATCAGCACCAGGGCGCCCAGTCCCAGGGAGATGATGCCGTTGCTGAACGCGAGGCGGTCCCCGCGGGTGCGCATCTGGCGGGGGAGATAGCCGTCCCTGGCCAGGATGGAGCCGAGGACCGGGAAACCGTTGAAAGCGGTATTGGAGGCGAACACCAGGATCAGCCCGGTGGCTGCCACCACAATGTAGAAGGGGATGCTGCCGCCCCCGAAAATGGTCTCCGCCAGCTGGCTGATCACCGGGTGCTGCACATACCCCTCGCCCACCGGTTCACCGTTGAGGGTGAGCTGTGTGGCCGGGTCCTGTGCCACATGAACCTTGGTGAGGTTGGCCATGGCCAGGATTCCCGCCAGCATGGCCGTGGCAATCACGCCCAGCAGCAGCAGTGTTGTGGCTGCATTGGTGCTCTTGGGTTTGCGGAAGGTGGGGACCCCGTTGCTGATGGCCTCCACCCCGGTCAGCGCTGCCGCGCCGGAGGAGAAGGCGCGCAGCAGCAGGAAGGCACCGGCCAGGCCCACCAGGCCGCTGTCGAGTCCGGCCTCCGGCACGAGGTCAAGGGCCGCGGAGGGCGCCTGTTCGAGGTTTCCGGAGAAGAACTGGACGGCACCCGTGACGCACATGCCCAGCACTGAGGCCATGAAGATGTAGGCCGGCAGCGCGAACACGGACCCTGCCTCCCGGATGCCGCGGAGGTTGATCAGTACCAGCAGGGCAACGCCGATCACCGCAATGGTTGCCTGGTTGCCGTGCAGGGCGGGAACCGCGGTAACCAGATAGGCCGCCGCCGAGGACATGGACACGGCCACGGTGAGCACATAGTCCACCAGTAGCGCGGAAGCGACGGTCAGGCCGGCGGACTTTCCGAGATTGGCGCTTGCAATTTCGTAGTCGCCGCCGCCGGACGGGTACGCGTGCACGTTCTGCCGGTAGGAGGCCACCACGGTGAGCAGGACCACCATTACCGCCAGTCCCACCCACGGTGAGACCGTTACGGCGGTGACGCCGGCGAGGGCCAGGGTCAGCAGAATTTCATCGGGTGCATAGGCAGCCGATGAAAGAGCGTCCGAGGCAAAAACAGGAAGCGCAATCCGTTTGGGAAGAAGGGTGTGCGCGAGGCGCTCGTTCCCGTACGGACGCCCGACCAAAATGCGCTTGAACGCATTGAAGAATGTGAGCACGAGGTCCAACGTTAGACCCGCGCTGCGGGCACTGTCCAGAAGTTCCCGCGCGGGCGCCCGCGGGCTCCGCCGGGGCGGAACGGGCGCCCCGGTTTCCAAGCGGATGATCCGTGGATCCGGCGGCGTGCCGGGGTGCGCCGGAGAACGCGGTCCTGCAGCGTTGGATGCCGCCCGGGCCGCCGGTGCAGTACGGTTCTGACTATGACCAATGAGGGCAGGACGGATTCCCTATCCCCTCGGCGTGCCTCCAATATCCGGGACGTGGCAGCAGCTGCCGGAGTCTCCTATCAGACCGTTTCACGGGTGATCAACGGACACCCGAGCCTGCGGGACTCGACGCGGCAACGGGTGCTGGAGGCGATGGAGCAGCTCCAGTTCCGGCCAAACCGTGCTGCGCGTGCCCTGGTCACCAGGGAATCACGCATTATCGGCGCACTGGTGGCATCCGGAGCGGAGTACGGGCCGACGGCCACCCTGCAGGCGGTCCAGAATGCGGCGAATGAGGCCGGGTACGTGGTGGACGCCGTGCACATCGACAACGCAGACCGTTCCTCCATTGAGAAAGCGCTGGACCGGCTGATGAGCCATGCCGTCGAAGGGCTGGTGCTGCTTGCCCCGCAGTCCAGGACACTGGAAGTGATTGAACAGCTCTCCATCCGGATTCCGTTTGTCACCGTGCATTCGCTGCACAGCGAGGACCACCGTATGTCAGTGGACCAGCTCGCGGGGGCGCGGCTGGCCACCCGCGCTCTGCTGGAACTGGGGCACCGGAAGGTGGTCCATGTTCCCGGGCCGGAAGGATGGGTGGAAACCGAAGCCCGCCGCCAGGGGTACCTGGAGGAGATGACGGCATGGGGCCTCGCGCCCGCAGTTGTTTCGGCAGGGGAGTGGACCGCGGAGTCGGGGTACCGGGTAGGCGCTGAACTGCGCAATGGCCTGCAGTTCAGTGCGGTGTTCTCCGGGAATGACCACATTGCCCTGGGTCTGGTGCATGCCTTCGCTGAGGCCGGACTGCGGGTCCCCGAAGATGTGAGCGTGGTTGGTTTTGATGATGTGCCCGAGGCAGCGCACTTCCTTCCTCCGCTGACCACCGTCCGGCAGGACTTCCCCGAACTGGGCCGGCGCTGCGTTGCCGTCCTGCTGGGCGAGCTGCAGGGCCGGGATCCGGTAAAGACCGGTGATGTGGCGCCGAAACTGGTGCGCCGCGGTTCCACTGCGGCGCCGCCGGCGTCTTTTGCCTAAAGACCACCTGCACGGGCGTTACCAAACCGTTACCAACTTTAGTGTCCCCCATCACGTTTTCGGGAGTAGCGTAACTGCAACAACGAAATGTGACCGTTCACATTAACGGACCTCCACGGTTCCGGCCACGGTCACGGGTCTACCGGTCTACGACAATGAGGTCACCGTGCAGCAGAGGAATGATCCCGCCCATGTAGTGGGCATCGACTACGGCACCCTCTCCGGGCGGGCCGTCGTCGTACGGGTGGATGACGGCGCCGAACTCGGGTCCGCGGTGCACCCCTACCGGCACGGAGTGATGGACACGAACCTGGCTGCCACCGGTGCACCACTGCCGCCCGACTGGGCGCTGCAGGTCCCGGCGGACTACATAGAGGTCCTGCAGCACGCGGTACCGGCGGCCATCCGGGCTGCGGGCATCGATCCGGCATCAGTCATTGGGGTGGGTACCGACTTCACCGCGTGCACCATGGTTCCCGTCACCAAGGACGGCACCCCGCTGAATGAGCTTCCCGGGCTCCAGGACCGTCCGCACGCCTACGTGAAGCTCTGGCGCCACCACGCGGCGCAGGCGCAGGCGGACCGGATTAACGAACTCGCCGGGCAGCGCAACGTTTCCTGGCTGCCGCGCTACGGCGGGCTGATCTCCAGCGAATGGGAATTTGCCAAGGGGCTGCAGCTGCTGGAAGAGGACCCCGAGCTGTACGAACGGATGGATCACTGGGTGGAAGCCGCGGACTGGATTGTCTGGCAGCTGACCGGTAACTATGTGCGAAACGCCTGCTCAGCGGGGTACAAAGGCATACTGCAGGACGGCGCATACCCGGACCGGGATTTCCTGGCGGCACTGAACCCGGACTTTTCCGGGTTTGTTTCCGGGAAGCTCGAACACCCGGTGGGCAGCCTGGGCTCAGCCGCCGGGACGCTCAGCGAGCAGGCAGCGGCCTGGACCGGCCTGCCGGCCGGAATTCCGGTGGCCGTCGGCAACGTGGACGCCCATGTGTGTGCGCCGGCGGCCGGGGTGGCCGGCCCGGGCCGGATGGTCGCGATAATGGGCACCTCCACCTGCCACGTGATGAACGCCGAAATCCTGCGCGACGTGCCGGGAATGTGCGGCGTGGTGGACGGCGGCATTGTCGAGGGCCTCTACGGCTACGAGGCCGGCCAGTCAGGTGTCGGAGACATTTTCGGCTGGTTCACCGCACACTTCGTCCCCGCCGAACTGACCCGGGAGGCGGATGACCGCGGGATGAGCGTGCATGATCTGCTCACCGAACAGGCTGCAGGGCAGGAGGTAGGCGCCCACGGGCTCCTTGCCCTGGACTGGCAGTCCGGGAACCGCTCCGTCCTGGTGGACCATGAGCTTTCCGGCCTGCTCGTGGGACTGACCCTGGCAACCCGCCCGCACGAGGTGTACCGGGCGCTGCTGGAAGCCACGGCCTTCGGCACCCGCACCATTGTGGAGGCCTTCACCTCCTCGGGCATTCCGGTGACGGAGTTCGTCGCGGCGGGGGGACTCGTTCGGAACCGGTTCCTGATGCAGATCTACGCCGACGTCCTCGGCATGCCGATCTCCGTCATTGGCAGCGACCAGGGCCCGGCACTCGGCTCCGCCATCCACGCTGCCGTGGCCGCCGGTGCGTACCCGCACGTGCGGGACGCCGCGGCTGCCATGGGGAGGGTGCACCGCAACGAGTTCCTGCCGGATTCGGAGCGTTCGCAGGCCTATAACGCGCTGTACGCGGAATACACGGCGCTGCATGACTATTTCGGCCGGGGCGGCAACGACGTCATGCGGAAGCTGAAGGCCATACGCCGCTCAGCCCGCCTGGTCCGTGAGGTGAGCGCATGAGTATTCCAGGGAACGGTTTCGAGCAGGCAGTTGCACGCGTTCGCGCAGAGGTGGCAGCCCTGCACGGCGAACTGGTGCGGTACGGGCTGGTGGCGTGGACGGCCGGAAACGTTTCCGGCCGGATTCCCGGCACCGGATACTTCGTCATTAAGCCCAGCGGCGTCGGATATGCGGACCTCAGTCCGGAATCCCTGATCCTGTGCGACCCCGACGGGGGTCCCGTGGCCGGAAGCCAGGACGCAGGCCTGTCTCCGTCCAGCGATACGGCAGCCCATGCCTACGTGTACCGCAACATGCCCGGAACCGGGGGAGTAGTGCACACCCACTCTCCGTATGCCACGGCCTGGGCGGCGCGCGGTGAAACGATTCCCTGCGTGCTTACCGCCATGGCTGACGAGTTCGGCGGGGAGATCCCCGTGGGCCCCTTCGCCATCATCGGCGATGACTCGATTGGCCGCGGCATCGTTTCCACCCTTCAGGGCCACCGGTCCCGCGCAGTCCTGATGCGGAACCACGGTCCCTTCACCATCGGCCGGGACGCACGCGACGCCGTCAAGGCAGCTGTCATGCTCGAGGACGTTGCCCGCACGGTCCACTTCGCCCGCCAGCTCGGGGAACCCCTGCCCATCGAACCGGCGCACATCGACGCCCTGTTCGAGCGATACCAGAACGTGTACGGCCAGCAGCCGGCAGCAACCCCATCAAGTTCAGGAGTGCACTGACGTGAGTCCCCTCAACACCACGCTCGAACCCTACGAGGTCTGGTTCCTCACCGGCAGCCAGGACCTCTACGGAGAAGACACGCTGCACCAGGTAGCCGAACAGTCCAAGGCCATTGTCGGCATGCTCGACGACGCCGGCCTGCCGCTGCGCCCGGTCTGGAAACCGACACTCACGGACACAGGCTCCATCCATGCGGCAGCGCTCGCCGCCAATGCGGCGGAAAACGTCATAGGCGTGATTGCCTGGATGCACACCTTCAGCCCCGCGAAAATGTGGATCCGCGGGCTGGACGCGCTGCGCAAGCCGCTTCTTCACCTGCACACGCAGATCAACGTGGAACTGCCGTGGGCGGAGATCGACTTCGATTTCATGAACCTGAACCAGGCTGCGCACGGGGACCGGGAATTCGGCTATATCTCCACCCGCCTGGACGTGCCCCGCAAGACCGTCGTCGGGCACGTTTCCGCCCCCGCCGTTATTGCCCAGATTGCCTCCTGGCAGCGTGCCTGTGCCGGCCGGGCAGCCATGCAGGGCATGCGGGTTGCCCGTTTCGGCGACAACATGCGCAACGTTGCCGTCACCGAAGGGGATAAGACCGAAGCCGAACTGCGCTTTGGCGTCTCCATCAACAGCTGGGGGGTCAATGACCTGGTGGAGGTGATGGACGCGCAGTCCGAGGACAGCGTGGACAAACTGATCGCTGAGTATGAAGACATCTATGACGTTTCCCCGGAGCTGCGGCCCGGCGGAAGCCGGCACGAATCCCTGCGCTACGGGGCGCGGCAGGAACTTGGCCTGCTCCAGTTCCTTGAAGAAGGCGGTTTCGGCGCCTTCACCACCAATTTCGAGGATCTGGGCGGACTGCGGCAGCTGCCGGGACTCGCCGTCCAGCGGCTGATGTTCAGCGGCTACGGTTTCGGCGCCGAAGGGGACTGGAAAACCGCCATGCTGGTGCGGGCGGCCAAGGTAATGGGCGCCGGCCTGCCCGGCGGCGCCTCCCTGATGGAGGACTACACCTACCATCTGGTGCCCGGCGAGGAGAAAATCCTTGGCGCACACATGCTCGAGATCTGTCCCAGCCTCACCACGGACAAACCCAGCCTGGAAGTACACCCGCTGGGCATCGGCGGACGGGAAGACCCAGTCCGCCTGGTGTTCAACACAGACCCGGGCCCCGGCGTCGTCCTGGCCATGTCCGACATGCGCGACAGGTTCAGGCTGACCGCCAACACGGTGGACGTGGTTCCTCCGGACGCCCCGCTGCCGAACCTCCCCGTGGCCCGCGCCGTCTGGCAGCCGCATCCCGATCTCGCCACCTCCGCGGCCGCCTGGCTCACCGCCGGCGCCGCCCACCACACCGTGCTCAGCACCGCCCTCGGGGCGGACGTGCTCACCGACTTCGCGGAGATGTCCGGCGTGGAACTGCTGCTGATCGACAACACCACGGACCTGCGCGCCTTCCAGCGGGAAGTCCGCTGGAATGCGGCCTATTACCGGCTCGCCCAGAAACTCTGAACCCACCTCACCAAGGCACGGCAACCACGAAAGGCATGACCATGACACGCAAACCCACACTGAAGCGGGTACTTATCGGCGGAGTCTCGCTGAGCCTGGCCCTCAGCATGAGCGCCTGCGCCGGCAACCGCGGCGGCGGGGACGCCGGCGGGGACTCCAACGAGGGCGCCAAGATCGGCGTCGCCATGCCCACGCAGCAGTCCGAACGCTGGATCGCCGACGGTGAGAACGTCAAGTCCCAGCTTGAGGAACTTGGCTACGAGGTGGACCTGCAGTACGCCAACGATGACATCCCCACCCAGGTCTCCCAGATCGAGAACATGATCAACGGCGGCGCCGAGGCCCTGGTCATTGCCTCCATTGACGGCACCACGCTGACCGGTGTGCTGGATACCGCCGAAGCCCAGGACATCCCGGTGATCGCCTATGACCGGCTGATCAACGAATCCGACACCGTGGACTACTACACCACCTTCGACAACTACGAGGTGGGGGTGCAGCAGGGCACCTCACTGCTCACCGGTCTGGGCGTCCTGGACGACGCCGGGCAGCCGACCGGGGAAAAGGGTCCGTTCAACGTCGAACTGTTCGCGGGCAGCCCGGATGACAACAACGCCACGTTCTTCTGGGACGGCGCCATGGACACCCTGCAGCCCTACCTTGATGACGGAACCCTGAAGGTCCCCAGCGGGCAGACCGCCTTCGAGCAGGCTGCCATCCTGCGCTGGCTGCCGGATACCGCCCAGGACCGGATGGAGGACCTGCTGACCGTGGGCGGCGGTGCACAGATCGACGGCGTGCTCTCCCCGTATGACGGGCTGTCCATCGGCATCATCTCCGCCCTGCGCTCCGGCGGCTACTCCGGGGAGAACCTGCCCGTGATCACCGGCCAGGACGCGGAAGTGGGCTCGGTGCAGTCGATCATGAGCGACGAGCAGTACTCCACGATCTTCAAGGACGTCCGCGAGCTCGGCAAACGCGCCGTGCTGATGGTTGATGCCCTGATGAAGGACGAGGAACCGGAAACCAATGACGAGGAGACCTACGACAACGGCGCGAAGGTAGTGCCGGCGTACCTGCTCGAAAGCCAGATCGTCACCGTCGACAACTATGAGGAAGTCCTGGTGGACAGCGGTTACTACGAGGCCTCCGACCTTAAGTAACACCCGGCAGGTGGCGGCCCGGTACCGGCCGCCACCTGTACCACCATCGAAAGTCCAGGACAGGGAGGTCCGCGTGAGTGACTACATTCTCCAAATGACCGGGATCGGCAAGGCATTCCCCGGCGTCAAGGCGTTGCAGGACGTCACCCTTGCCGTGGCCCGCGGAGAGGTCCATGCCATCTGCGGCGAGAACGGGGCAGGCAAGTCCACCCTGATGAAAGTGCTGTCCGGTGTCTACCCGCACGGCAGCTACGACGGCGAGATCCGGCTGGACGGCCGGCCCGTTGCCTTCCGGGACATCAAGGACAGCGAACGCAGCGGCGTCGTCATCATCCACCAGGAACTGGCGCTTTCGCCGTACCTCTCCGTGGCCGAAAACATCTTCCTGGGCAATGAACGCTCGGCCCGCGGCTTCATTAACTGGAACGAAACCAATGTCCGCGCGGCAGAACTGATGCGCCGGGTCGGACTCGACCTGAACCCGGTTACCCGGGCCGGGGACATCGGCGTGGGAAAGCAGCAGCTGGTGGAGATTGCCAAGGCGCTGTCCAAGGACGTGAAGCTGCTGATCCTGGATGAGCCCACGGCTGCGCTGAATGATGAGGACTCCGCCCACCTGCTGGGCCTGGTCCGCGGCCTGCGCGAGGACGGCATCACCTGCATCATCATCAGCCACAAACTCAACGAAATCCGGGCCATTGCCGACTCGGTCACCATCCTGCGGGACGGGCAGACCATCGAGACGCTCAGCCTCGATGACGGGTCCGTCACCGAGGAACGCATCATCAAGGGCATGGTGGGACGGGAACTGACCAGCCGTTACCCGGACCGCACCCCCGAGATTGGCGAGGAGGTGCTGCGGGTGGAGGACTGGACCGTGCACCACCCCGCGGAACACGCCCGTGTCGTGATCGACAGGGCGCACCTGTCCGTGCGCGCCGGGGAGATTGTCGGCATCGCCGGGCTGATGGGCGCCGGGCGTACCGAACTGGCCATGAGCATTTTCGGACGCAGTTACGGCACCGGCATCAGCGGCACGCTGTACAAGAACGGACGGGAAATCACCGCGCGCACCGTACAGGAGGCGATCCGGCACGGCATCGCCTATGCCACCGAAGACCGGAAGCGGTACGGCCTGAACCTGATCGAGGACATCAAGCGGAACGTCTCAGCCTCCGCCCTGACCAAGCTCGCCACCCGGGGGTGGGTGGACGGCGGCCGGGAAACCGTGGTGGCGCAGGACTACCAGCGCAGCATGAACATCAAGGCCCCGTCCGTCAGTGCGGTTGCGGGCAAGCTGTCCGGCGGCAACCAGCAGAAAGTGGTCCTCTCCAAATGGATGTTCGCGGATCCGGATGTCCTCATCCTTGACGAGCCCACCCGGGGGATCGACGTCGGAGCCAAATACGAGATCTACACGATCATCAACCGGCTCGCGGCACAGGGCAAGGCGGTGATTGTCATTTCCTCCGAACTTCCGGAGCTCCTTGGCATCTGTGACCGCATTTACACCCTTGCCCAGGGCCGCATCACCGCCGAGGTTCCGATTGCCGAGGCAACCCCCGAACGACTTATGCAGCACATGACACAGGAAAAGGAATAGCCATGGCTACCACTCTCGCCGGTGAGGATCCGGCACTCGGCACCAGGACCCCCAAACCGTCCCCGCTCGCCGACGCCGGACGGTTCCTGGCCGGCCGGCTGCGGCAGATCGGCATCTTCCTGGCCCTGCTGGTGATCGTCACCCTGTTCCAGGTCCTGACCGGCGGCGCCCTGCTGCAGCCGGACAACGTGGCCAACATCATTGTGCAGAACAGCTACATCCTGCTGCTGGCCATCGGTATGGTCATGATCATCGTGGCCGGCCACATTGACCTGTCCGTGGGATCCGTCGCGGCCTTTGTGGGCGCCATGTCCGGCATCATGATCCGCGACTGGGGAATGCCATGGTGGGCTGCGCTGGTGGCCTCCCTGGTGGTGGGTGCGCTGGTCGGCGCCTGGCAGGGATTCTGGGTGGCGTACGTAGGGATCCCCGCCTTCATCGTCACACTGGCCGGCATGCTCGTTTTCCGCGGCCTCACCCAGATCATCCTGGGGAACCAGCGGATCACCGGTTTCCCGGAGGAATACCGCCAGCTCGGCGGAGGGTCCCTGTTTCCCGGGCTGTTCCCGGCGGAAACCAACCTGCTGGACTGGACCACCGTGGGACTCGGCCTGCTGGCCACTATCCTGCTGGTCCTCAGCCAGCTCCGCGGACGGGCTGCCCGGATGAAGCTGAACCTGGATGACGAACCGAAGGCATGGTTCTTCACCCGCCTGCTGTTCAGCGCCGTCGTTGTCCTTGGACTGACCTACCTGCTTGCCAGCTCCAGGAGCGGAACACCCATAGTGCTCGTTGTCCTGGGGGTGCTGGTGGTGGCCTACAGTGCCGTGATGAACCGCTCGGTCTTTGGCCGCCATGTCTATGCGCGCGGCGGGAACCTGCAGGCGGCCCAGCTTTCGGGCGTCAACACCAAACGGGTGGACTTTCTGCTCTTCGTGAACATGGGCGTGCTGGCCGCACTTGCCGGACTGATCTTCACCGGACGACTGAACTCGGCGGGCCCGGGTGCCGGAAACCTCTTCGAGCTTGACGCGATTGCCGCGGCATTCATCGGCGGCGCCGCTGTCACCGGCGGAGTGGGGACCATTGTCGGCGCGATCACCGGAGGCCTGATCATGGGCGTCCTGAACAACGGAATGTCCCTGATGGGCGTGGGGATCGACTATCAGCAGTTCATCAAGGGCCTGGTCCTGCTGCTTGCGGTCGGTTTCGACGTCTTCAACAAGCGCAAGGCCTCCAATGCCTTGAAATGAACCACGCATAAAACAGGCGGCGGGTTCCCGGGAGGGGGCCCGCCACCGTTCGTTAAGGGCTGCCGAATCCGGTTGTGAGCGTCGACGCAGAAAGCAAGATAGAACGCAAATTGACGTGTGTCCAGCGTTACCCGGAACTGATTGTGATGAACCCTACAAGACCCGCCTCGATCGGCTTATTGGCGCGGATCGCGGCCGGTAACGATTAGGTTTCGATTAGGTAGCGATTTGATCTCGACAAATGACTGCCTTAGGTTGTTTATGAGCCCGGATCGAGGGCTGGACTGCCGGCCGTTTCGAAGGCCGGCGCGGTCGGCACCCAAAGCTGGTGCGGCCGATGCATGAATCGCACTAAGTACCACGCGTCCACTGTACGTCGCCGCTGCGTGGTACCGAAAAAGACCTCTATCAGTCGGGGTAGGCGACGGCGCGCGGAAGCCCGGGGACGGGTTGAGCGCAGGTGGAACCCTTGGGAGCACAAGAACCGATGAAGAACCAGAAGATCCGTCGTATCGTACGTCGTGGACTGGCCACCGCTGCCCTCACCGGTGTCGGCGCTGCCGGCCTCGCAGGCCTTGCGGCACCAGCCAACGCCAGCTCAATGGACTGGGACGCGCTTGCACAGTGCGAAAGCGGTGGAAACTGGGCTACCAACACCGGTAACGGTTTCTCCGGCGGCCTGCAGTTCACCCCCAGCACCTGGGCCGCCTTCGGCGGAACCGGTGACCCGGCCAACGCCAGCCGCGAGCAGCAGATTGCCGTAGCTGAGCGGGTCCTGGCCGAACAGGGTCCCGGCGCATGGCCTGCCTGCACTGCCAAGCTGGGCCTGACCGGTGCCACTGCCAACCCGCAGGCCGCCACCCCGGCCCCCGCGACCACCCCGGTGGAAACCCAGGCGCCGGCACAGACCTACGCCCCGGTTGAAACCGCTCCGGTTGAAGCCGCTCCGGCACCGACCTATGTTGAGCCGCAGGCCCTTCCGGAGCAGCTGCCGGCCCCGACCAACGTTGAGGTCCAGGCTGTTGCACCGGTGCAGGCTCCTGCCCCGGCCCTGTCCGGCGAGACCTACGTCATCCAGGCCGGCGACACGCTGTCCACCATTGCCGAGAAGCTGGGCATTGAGGGCGGCTGGCAGGCGCTGTACAACGCCAACGCCGACACCGTGATTCACCAGGACCTGATCTTCACCGGTCAGACCCTGCAGCTGCCGGCCTAACCACCGGAGTACACAGCTTCGGCACCGGACCGACGACGGCCGGCTGCCGACGCATCGGGCGCCCCGCTACCAAGCGGGGCGCCCGCACGCGTTTAACCGCGGTTAGCCGCCGGCAATCGACTGCAGCACCAGCACCACGGCACCGGGGCCCAGCACAGTTGAGGAACCGGCCAGGTCCCGGATGTCATCACCGTCCACATACAGGTTCACGTGCCGGCGGATGTCTCCCGCGTCGTCCACAATGCGCCGGTACACCCCGGGATGCCGGTCCCGCAGCAGTTCCAAAAGCACGCCGATGGTCGGGGCCCGGTCACCGCCAGCACCCACACCGCCAGCGCCCGCACCGCCAGCGGTCCCGGCAGAATGGCCCGGGGAGCCGGGACGGAACACCAAGCTGCGGCTGCCGCCGGCAGCCTCAGCCAGCGCCGCCGGCAGCAGAAGCTCGACGGCGGAGGCGGCGCCCTGCGCGTCAGAGGGCAAGCGCCCGGACACAGAGCACATCCGGAAGGTTGGCGGTGAGCAGGCTGAAGCTTTCCCCTTCATCGGAGCTGGCGTACACCTCGCCGCCGCGCGTGCCGAAGTAGATGCCCGCCGGATCCGCCCGGTCCACATCCGCGGCATCGCGCAGCACCGCGTTAAAGTCATAGGCGGGAAGGCCGGCGTCGTGCCGCTCCCAGCTGCTGCCGGCGTCGGTGCTGCGGTACACCGCCGGATGCCCCTGCGGAGGATTGCGCTCACCGGCGGAACCCAGCGGGATGGTCCAGATGGTGTCCGGACGGGTGGGGTGGGCGAGCATCACAAAACCGAAATCCGCAGGCAGCCCGTCCGCAATGGACACCCACTGCCCGCCGGCGTCGTCGCTGCGGTAGACCCCGCCGTGGTTCTGCGCATAGAGCCGCTGCGGATTGCCTGCATCACGGGCCACCTTGTGCACACACTGTCCGAATTCGGGGTAATGCTCCGGCATGAAATCGGCAATGATCCCGGTGTTGAAGGCATCCCAGCTCTCGCCGCGGTCATCGGAGCGGTATACGCCGCCGCTGCTGATGGCCACATGGACGGAATCATCCGCGGGGCTCGGCAGTACGGTGTGCGCCGCCGGACCGCCGTACCCTGCACCCCACCGGGTCCGGTGCGGATGGTCCCACAGTCCGCGGACCAGCTCGAAGTGCTTCCCGCCGTCCGCGGAACGAAACACGGAAATGGGCTCGCAGCCGGCCCAGACCACCCCGGGGCGGTCTTCGGTGTCCGGCCTTAGCTGCCAGATCCGCTCCAGTGTGGCCCCGGTGTCCGCGGGGAAGGCGATGGCCGGGGCCTCGGGTTCCTGCCAGGTCTTGCCGAGATCATCCGAGACGGCAACGTTGGTGCCCCACCACTCCGACCGCACCCCGGCCAGCAGCCGCGGAGTGTCCGTGCGGGTATCGAAGGCCAGGGAGGGAACCTCGGCCATCGCGAATTCCGGCCCGCTCAGCGTCCAGTTCCGGCGGTCGCTGCTGGTGGCAAGCCAGAGGCCCTTCCGGGTTCCTATGGCAACCACTGCGGGCACGGGGTGACCGGCTGTGACCTCATCCATGCCGTTATTGCAGCATTGCGGCACAGGCAGAACAAGGGGGTTCCTGAAGTTTCCCGTACCCGGACCGGCGTCCTGCCCGGTATGCCGGGGCACCCCGTCCAGCTCCCACATGGAAATGGGGGCCGCGCGTGCGATACACATAAACGATGCAGTTGTTGCCACTGAACGCCATGGACCCATGATCTACATCGATCCGCCGATGTGGCCGGCACACAACACCCTTTTCTCCCACCTCATTTCCGATGCCGGGCTGGGCGAGCTGCACGCATTTGCCCGGGCCGCCGGTATCTCGCCGCGTGCGTTCGACGGCGACCATTACGACGTCCCGCAGCAGCGCTACGACGCGTTGGTCCGGCGCGGCGCGGTGCCCGTCACCGGCGGGAACCTGGTGCGCATCCTGATTGCCAGCGGACTCCGGATTCCGGCACGGGACCGGCCCTCAGCGCTCGCCCGGCCCCTGATGCACCGCTGGAACCGGCTGCTGCCCGGCGCCCCGGACCTGGGGGAGCGCCTGCTGGAGCACTGGAATGAACCGCACCGCCGCTACCATGACCGCCGCCACCTCCTGCAGGTGCTGGAGGCCCTGGACCTGCTTGCCGGTTCCGGGGTTCCGGTCCCGGTGGCCCTTGCCGCCTGGTTCCATGACGCCGTCTATTCCGGGGCTCCGGGTAAGGATGAGGAAGCCTCTGCCCGGCTCGCTGAGGCCCTGCTGCCTGCTGCGGGCGTGACCGCGGCAGATACCGCCGAATGTGCCCGCCTGGTCCGCCTCACGGCGGGGCATGATCCCCGGCCCGGGGACCGGCACGGCGAGCTCCTGGCCGACGCCGACCTCTCGGTGCTGGCCCGTCAGCCGGACCGGTACCGCGCCTACGTAACGGAGGTCCGCGCCGAGTATGCCCACCTCTCGGATCAGGAATTCGCCGCGGGCCGTGAGCGGGTGATACGGCAGTTCATGGCCGCGGATCCGTTGTTCCGCACGGCCTCCGGCCGAAAGCTTTGGCAAGAGCAGGCACGCCGAAACCTCCGCGCGGAACTCACCGGGATGCTGGAGGGAACCGCTCCCGCCGGCCAGGGAAATGAAGGTAGGCCGGGCCCCGGCGCACCCCGCCGGGACCGGCCATGAGCGTGCCGGCCGGGCCCGCCGGTTTCACCGGGCACGCCAAAGGGACCCGCGGCTACCGGGGGGTGCTGGTGGGCCTGGCCGCGGCCGGCGTGGCCACCTTCGCCCAGCTGTATTCCCTGCAGGGCGTCCTGCCGGAGCTTGCGGCCGGGATGGGAATTTCGGCGTCGTCGGCCGCCCTCACCGTTTCCGCCGCCACGCTCGGCCTCGCGGTGACGGTGATTCCGTGGTCCGCAGCGGCGGATCGTTTCGGCCGGCTGCCGGTAATGCGGGTGGCGATCCTGGCTGCGGTGGTGCTGGGACTGGCGGTGCCGCTAAGCCCCACCCTTCCGGTCCTGCTGGTGCTGCGCTTCCTTGAGGGCGCCGCCCTGGGCGGCATTCCCGCCGTGGCCCTGGCCTACCTCAGCGAAGAGGTGAGCCGCCTCCACGCTGCGGTGGCTGCGGGTACCTACGTCTCCGGCACTACCCTCGGCGGCCTTGCCGGCCGGATCCTGGCGGCCCCCGTGGCCGAACTGATCAACTGGCGGGCCGGTGTGGCTGCCGTAAGTATTCTCGCCGCGTGCGCCGCCGTCGTTTTTATGCTGACCGCGCCACGCCAGCACGGGTTTGTTCCGGAACGGGCTGCCGCTCCCGGCCGCGAGCTGGCGGCCCGGCTGGGCACAAATCTCCGCAACCCCCGCCTGCTGGCCCTCTATCTGCAGGGTTTCCTGCTGATGGGCGGCTTTGTTGCGGTCTACAACTACCTCGGCTTCCGGCTGGGCGGCCCGCCCTTCGGGCTGCCGCAGTCCCTGGCAAGCGCCCTGTTCCTGGCCTACCTCGCCGGCACCTGGTCCTCCCGGGCAGCCGGCACCCTGGCGGCCCGGCTGGCAGGCCGCGGCGGGCGCAAGCTGGTGCTGCTGCTCTCCACGGGGGCCATGGGGGCCGGCCTGGCCCTGACCCTTGCCGATCATCTGGCGGCCATCGTGGCCGGTCTGCTGGTATTCACCGCAGGGTTTTTCGGTGCCCACGCGATTGCCTCGGGCTGGACGCCGCTGCTGGCCCCGGTGGGCCGCGCCCAGGCATCCTCGCTGTACAACCTCTTTTATTACACCGGTTCCAGCGTGCTGGGCTGGGCCGGCGGCTACTGCTTCCAACACAACGGCTGGCCGGCCCTGGTGCTGTTTGTGGGTGCGCTGCTGCTGGCGGCGGCACTGGTGGCCGGTCTGGTCCTGCGCGCCGACGACGGCGGTGGAAACGCCGCGGCCGGGCCGGTGAAAACGTAGGCTGGATGCTGTGAATACCCCAGCCGACCTTTCCTCACGGCGGCTCAGCCGGCGGATCCTGGCCCTGGCCCTGCCGGCGCTGGGCGCGCTGATTGCGGAGCCGCTTTTCCTGCTCGCCGATTCGGCGATTGTCGGCCATCTGGGCGTGAACCAGCTGGCCGGCGTCGGCCTCGCCTCCACCGTGCTGCAGACCGCCGTCGGACTTATGGTTTTCCTCGCCTACTCCACCACCGGTACCGTTGCCCGCTACCTCGGCGGCAACCGGCACGCGGACGCGCTCGCCGCCGGCCGGGACGGAATAGCCCTGGCCCTGGGGCTGGGCGCGGTGCTCTCCACGGCCGGCTACATCTTCGCGCCGCAACTGTGCACCGTTATGGGCGCCACCGGGGATGTGCACCGGTATGCCGTGGACTACCTGCGCTTTTCCATGCCGGGACTCACCGCCATGCTGGTGGTCCTCGCCGCTACGGGTGTGCTCCGCGGACTGCAGGACACCCGGACACCGCTGGTGGTTGCCACCGTGGGCTTCGCCGCAAACATTGGGCTGAACTACCTTCTGGTGTACGGCTTCTCCCTCTCGGTGGCGGGTTCCGCACTGGGCACCAGCATCGCCCAGTGGGGCATGGCCGTTTTCTACCTTGCGGCAGTGGCCCGGATGTCCCGTGCCCGGGGCGTGCCGCTGCGGCCAACGGCGGCGGGGATCCGCAACACCGCGCACGTGGGGTCCTGGCTGATGCTGCGCACCCTCAGCCTGCGGGCAGCCGTGCTGGCCACGGTGCTGGTTGCCACGGCGCAGGGCCCGGAATCCCTGGCGGCCCACCAGCTGGTGATGACCGTGTTTACCTTCCTGGCCTTTGCCCTGGATGCCCTGGCCATTGCCGCGCAGGCCATGATCGGCAAGGAACTGGGGGCCGGGGACACCGCGCTGGCCCGTGCCCTGACACGCCGGATGGTGGTGTGGGGCGTGGGCTTCGGCGTCATTACCGGCGGCCTGCTGGCGATTGCCGCCCCGGTGGCCGGCGTGCTTTTCACCGGCGACACCGGCGTGCAGCAGGCCATGACGGCCGGCCTGTGGGTCCTGGCCGTGTCCCAGCCGATCTGCGGGCTGGTGTTTGTCCTGGACGGTGTGCTGATCGGGGCGGGGGACGCCCGCTACCTTGCGCTGACCGGATTGATAAACCTGGCGGTCTACCTGCCGCTGCTGATCTGGGTGCATGCCTCGCAGCTTGCAGGTTCCGTCGGCATCGCCTGGTTGTGGGCTGCCTTCGCCCTGGGCTACATGTGTGCCCGGGCAGCCACGCTCTCCTGGCGCGTACGGCAGGATGCCTGGATGGTTACCGGTGCGGCATCGGGAACAGCCAGCGACTAAGCTGGACGGTGGCCAACCGGCTACTCCATGACGGCGAAATGAAAGCGGAGGCTCTGCAGTGGGCGCATCCAACACCGGAGCACCATGGGTACCCATGCTGCTGCGTTCAGCGGTAGCGGCGGTCTACGGCGTGCTGACGATCTTCTGGCAGGAACCCGATGATTCCGTCCTGGCCTATGCCGGCGGTGCTTATCTGCTGCTGACCGGTGCCGCGCTCCTGCTCCTGGCCGGCACGGCCCGCGGCCACGGCAGCACCAAAACCTTCCTGTCGGCCGAGGCCGTTCTCTACGTGCTGGCAGGTGCGCTCACCGTGGTTCCGGCTGCGGCCGGAACCATGCAGGCCTTCCCGGCGGCGGCGTCCACCGCCCTGATAGTCGGCGGCGCCATTGAATTGTTCCTGTGGTTCAGGGACCGGAAGACCTTCCTGCCGGTCCGTGACGGGCTCATCACCGGCGCAGCGGCCGCTGGTGCGGGTGTGCTGGTGCTGGTGTTCCAGGACCTGGGCCCCCGCGCCCTGCTCGGGGTTACCGGCGGATCCGCAATCATCATTGCCGTGATCCTGGCGCTTTCGGCCCTGGGGGCCCGGCATGATGCCCGCAGCGCCCAGGGGGATCCCGCAAAGGCCGTAAACTAGAGACGCGGCAGTGCATTCGGCACCAACCCGCGCAACCCCAACCCAGCAGGAGGATCTAACGTGGCGAAGAGCTCAACCGGCGGCCCGCAGAGGCGGAACTCCGTGAAGGCACCGCTGATCTTCTCCGCTGTGCTGGCGGTGGTCGCCGGTGTCTGCACCATGATCTTCGCCACCGGCGGAGCCGAGAAGGAACTCCGGGTTGATCTGGGCCTGACGGCCATGGGAATCGCCTTCATCGCGTCCCTGCTGATCTCCTCCCTGCTGCTGATGACGGAAAAGCCCAACCCGGACTACCTCAGTGAGGGTTCGGGTATCCACCGCAGCTCGGCCAAGATCCCCGGGGGAGCAGGCAGCGTCGGCAAGCCGGCGCCGTCGTCCGCCCCGCGCGATGAGGATCCGGGCACGTCCCGCCCGGCCGATCCCACGAACTGAGCCGCACCACAAGCCGGACCGCGGGTCCGGTTCCCGGATTTACCGCACCGTAACAACCGGTGCCGCCGATAGAAACAATGCCTTTTTAGGCTCTGGGTATTCACCCGTTTCTATTGAAAGCGCTGGTCCCCATGAGCCTTAGCACCCGCCTCAGGGCACGTTCGACGTCGGCACGGATCCTCGCGGGAACCCTGGCTCTTTCCGGGGTCCTGCTGGTCACAGCGTGCGGAGGATCCACCGAGGCTGACACCGGCGGCGGCACCGCTGACTACGGCACCCTGGACCTGAACCTGTCCTGGATCAAAAACGCGGAGTTTGCCGGCGAGTATTTTGCGGATGCCTCCGGCTACTACAAGGAAGCCGGGTTCTCCGACGTCAACCTGATTGCGGGCGGCCCGGGCGGCACCTCCACCGAGACCATGGTCCTCTCCGGCGGCGCACTGGTAGGCACCTCCAGCCCCATGGGGGTTGCACCGGTCATCGCGGAGGAAGACGCGCCGCTGAAGATCATCGGCACCACCTATCAAAAGAACCCGTTCGTCATCATTTCCCTGGACGGTAATCCCATCACCACGCCCGCGGAGCTAGCCGGCCAGCGGATCGGTGTACAGGCCGGCGTGAACGAAACACTCTTCGACGCGCTGCTGGAGGTCAACGGCATTGATCCGGGTTCCGTGGAGAAGGTTCCGGTCCAATACGATCCGCAGCCGCTGGTCAACGGTGACGTGGACGGTTTCTTCGGTTACCTGACCAATGAGGTGCTGACCCTGGAGCAGGCCGGGCATGCCACCGCGGTGCTGCCGTTCGCCGATAACGGACTGCCGTTTATTGCCGAGAGCTTTGTCACCACCGATGAGGCCATTGAGACCCGCCGCGAAGAACTGAAGGCCTTCCTGCGGGCCACCCTGCGGGGCTGGCAGGACGCAGTGGCGGATCCCGAGGAATCCGCCCGGCTGGCCGTGGAAGTCTACGGCTCGGACCTGAACCTGGACATGGCCAAGGAAATCCGCCAGGCGGAGGAACAGAACACCAAGCTGGTGGTCTCCGCGGAGACGGACGCCAACGGGCTTTTCACGGTCAGCGATGAGCTGATCCAGGAGAACCTGTCCATCCTCAAGCTGGCCGGATATGACCTGGAAGCCGAAGAGGTCTTTGACATGAGCCTGCTGGCGGAGGTCTACGAGGAAAACCCGGAGCTGAAATAGATGCCGCGCACCGGAAGCGGGATCAGCCTGCAGAACCTCGGCAAAACCTACGCTGCCGGCCGCAGCCCGGTAGTGGCCCTGGAAGCGGCCAACCTGAGTACTGACCGCGGCTCCTTCCTGTCCCTGCTGGGCCCCTCGGGCTGCGGTAAGTCCACGGTGCTGCGCATCCTGGCCGGGTTGGAGAACCCCACAACCGGAGACGTGCTGGTGGACGGGAAGACCCCGCAGGACCTGCGCCGCGGCCATGAACTGGGCATTGCCTTCCAGGACTCGGCCCTGCTGCCCTGGCGCAGTGTCTACGCGAACATCCGGCTGCCGCTGGAGGTATCCGGACTGCCCGCCGATGATGCATACATCCGCGAACTCATTGCGCTGGTGGGGCTGGAGGGCTTCGAAAAGGCCCGTCCGGCGCAGCTCTCCGGCGGCATGCGCCAGCGTGTGTCCATTGCGCGGGCACTGGTGCTCAAACCCTCGGTGCTGCTGCTGGATGAGCCGTTTGGGGCACTGGATGACATGACCCGGCAGCGCCTGAACCTGGAGCTGCTGCGGATCTGGACAGAGAAACCGGCCACCACGCTGATGGTCACGCACGGGATTTCCGAGGCGATCTTTCTTTCCGACACCGTGGCGGTGATGAGCCCGCGGCCCGGCCGGATCAAGGAAGTCATTGACGTGGACCTGCCCCGCCCGCGCACACCGGACATGATGCGCAGCCCCGAGTTCCACGCCCTGCATGACCACGCATCCGAACTGCTGTTCGCCGGGCCGGAGAGTCCGCGCCAGGCTGCCGCACCGGCCGGGCTGGACGCGCGGTGAACGGGCGCAGGGTGCCGCCCTGGGCCGTAGGAGCAGCGGGCACGGCGGCGGTGCTGGCCCTGTGGTGGATCGGCGCCGCCACGTTCCTGCGCGGAATCGGTGCACCGCCCGGCGGCGGGCCCGGGGCCATCCCCACGCCGTGGCAGGTGCTCAGCCAGATGGGGGCGGACGGCGCCGGCTTTTACTGGCGCAATGCCGCCGTGACGCTGGCGGAAGCCGGAGCCGGATATGCCTGGGGTAATGCCCTGGCCCTGATCCTGGCGTTTGTGGTGCTGCTGCTGCCGGGCCTGGAACGCCTTGCCACCCAGCTGGCGGTGATTACCTACTGCCTGCCGGTAGTGGCGGTGGGTCCGGTCATCTTTATTGTGCTGGGGCCGCCGCGTTCCGGGGAATCCTCCGGCACCGCCGTCGCCCTGGCCGCGCTGTCCGTTTTCTTCACCACCATGGTCAGCGCCCTGGCCGGGCTGAAGGCTGCCGACCGGGCCTGCCTGGACATTGTGACGGTGTTCGGGGGACGGCGGATCCACCAGCTGGTCAAGGTGCGGCTGATTGCTGCGCTGCCGGCCGTCCTCGCGGCCCTGAAGATCGCCGCCCCGGCGGCACTGCTGGGAGCGATCCTTGGTGAATACGTGGGCGGTGTGGACCGCGGCCTCGGACCGGCCATGGTCAACGCCCAGCAGACGCTGGAAGTGGCCCGGGTGTGGGGTGTGGCGTTTGCCTGCGCCCTCCTGGCGGGTGCGGCTTACGCGGTGCTGGGACTGGTGTCCCGGATCGCCGCGCCCTGGGCATCCGGCGTCCGGGCGGGGAGCCTCTGATGGGGGCGGCACTGCAGTCCGCCGCGCGGACGCTGCTCGGGCTGGCACTCTCCCTGGCCGTCGTCGGGGTGCTGTGGGTGGGCCTGCTTCAGGTCTTTAACGTCTCCTCCTACATTGGCAAGGGCCCCCTGGACGTGTGGAGTTACCTGATACGGGACCCGGAGGCCGCCGCCCACCGCGACCTGGTGCTGGGACAGCTGGGGCAGACCCTGCTCGACGCCGGCATGGGGTTCTCCGCCGGCATGGCGGCCGCGCTCGCCGCGGCCTGTCTCTTCACCCTCTTTAGGGGCGTGGAACATGCCCTGATGCCGGTGGCGATGCTGCTGCGGTCCGTGCCGCTGGTGGCCCTGGCCCCGATGATCATCCTGGTCTTTGGACGCCAGGAAGCGGCAGTGGCGGCCATGGGCGGGATAGTGGTGTTTTTTCCGGCCCTGGTAACCATCGTCTTCGGGCTGCGCTCGGCCTCGCCGGCCATGCTGGAGGTGGTGCAGGTTTACGGCGGCAGCCGGCTGGACGCCTTCCGCAAGGTGGCCATGCCCTCTGCGGCACCGGCGCTGTTCACCGCGCTGCGGGTCTCCATCCCCGGGGCACTCACCGGCGCGCTGCTGGCCGAATGGCTGGCCACCGGGCAGGGCATCGGCTACGGAATTGTCTCCGCCGTGTCCCGGGCCCGGTATGACCAGGTGTGGGCCGGCGTCGTGGTGGTGACCCTGGCCTCGATCCTACTCTACGCCGCAGTCTCGGCCGTGGAGGCAGCGGTGAAGCGGCGGACGGGGACGTAGGTGGCGCGCGGCTGCGGATAAGGTCAGGGTATGGACATCTGCACCGCCGCCCCTTCGCTTTCCGCCGCCGCGGGCAGCGCCTCCTGCCGCGCGGCGGTCCGGCAATGAATCTTCGTGAGCAGCAGCGCAGCGAGACACGGCAGCGCTTCATTGACACCGCCATGCGCCTGTTCCTGGATAACGGGTTTTCGGCCACCAGCATGAACCAGATTGCCGCGGCTGCCGGGGGCAGCCGCGCCAACCTGTACCTGCATTTCCGCAACAAGCCCGAACTGGTCATGGCGAAAATGCGCGACATCGAAGATGAAATTGCTGCCGGGTACCGGCGGCTGGACGCGCTGCCCGGCTACGACTTCACCGTCCTGCGCGCCTGGCTGGTCGAGATCCGGGAGCTGTGGGATACCTACTCCATTGAGTTCGCCGCCATGGAACAGGCGATGGCCGCGGACACGGCGGTGGCAGATGAGTGGCTGGGGATGCTGCGCCGGGTCAGCGGATCCATGCAGCGGCTGTATTCCACCTGCGCCTCGGAACAGGAGCGCGAGGAACGCCAGACCCACCTGGTCACCTTCATGATGAGCCTGGACCGCAACTTCTACTTCCTCTATGTCCGGGGCCACCAGGACCGGCATGAGCTGGTACTGGACGCCCTGGCCCGGCAGCTGCTGACCCTGTTCGAACCGCGCTAGCGTGCCGGCGGGTCCGCCGGCACGCTGGCGCCGGGTGCCTACCGGTCCAGGACCAGCCGCGGGCAGCCGCGCTCGGCCCGGGAAACGCAGATCATCAGCGTTTCATTGGCGTCCTGCTCGTCGGCGGTGAGGATCGAGTCCCGGTGTTCGGCCCGCCCGGAGAGCAGCCGCGTTTCGCAGGTGCCGCAGGTGCCGGTTTTGCAGGAGGAGATGACCGGCAGCCCGGCACGCTCCGCAGCGTCAAGAATGCTCTCGCCGGTGCCCACCTGCACGGTGACTCCGGATGCCGCGAATTCCACCTCGAAACCGTGCTCCGGTCCGGTGATCTCCACTTCCTTGGCGGCGAAGCGCTCCAGGCGCAGGGACCCCTTGGGCCAGTGCGCGGACAGGGTTTCCGCGGCACGGAGCACCGGCTCGGGACCGCAGCAGTAGATCAGGGTGTCCTCCCGCGGCTCGCGCAGCAGGTTCGGCAGGTCCATCAGCCCGTGGGTGTCCTGGGGCACCAGGGTCACCCGCTCCGCGTAGGGTGCCAGCTCATCCAGGAAGGCCATGGAACTGCGGGTCCTTCCGCCGTAGACCAGCTCCCAGTCCGCGCCCGCCCGTTCAGCTTCGCGGATCATGGCGAGGATGGGGGTGACGCCGATACCGCCGGCAATAAACAGGTACTTCCGGGCGGCGGTGAAGCGGAAGTTGTTCCGCGGCCAGGACACGGTGACCGCTGCACCTTCGCGCAGGGTCCGGTGCACCGCCAGCGAGCCGCCGCGGCCGGCGTCGGCACGCAGCACCCCTACCCGGTAGGCGGTGGTGTCCTCCGGATCCGAACACAGCGAGTACTGGCGCACCAGCTGCTCCGGTTCCCCGGGGAGGTGCAGGTCAATGTGCGCCCCGGCCTTCCAGCGGGGCAGCTCCCCGCCGTCGGGGTGGCCCAGGAGCAGTGAGACCACGCCGTCGGACTCCTCGCGGCGCTGCAGCACCCGCAGGTTCAAGGTGCGCACGGCGCGTTCCTTGGAACGGGCGACGTCGGCGACGTCCCAGTGTACGTTCAGCGAGCGGCGGGCGGGCAGCAGCGCGAACCGGACGAAGTCCAGCGCCTCGGCGTCATCCGGGCGCAGGGACGGCAGCCGTTCGTAGAGGACCTTCAGCCCGGCAGCACCCTGCACCCGCGCCAGCGGATTGCCCAGGCACTTGTGCCGCCCGGTGGAAAAGCCCAGGTGGTCGGCGGGGTCGGTGCGGTGGATGTCGAAGGTGAAGGGGTGCTCCACGTAGTCGGGATCGGTGTTCACTGCCGCCAGCGCAAGCCAGACCATGTCCCCGGCCCTGATCTGCGCCCCGCCGAGTTCAATGTCGATGTTCGCGCGCCGGGACGCGAAGGTGGAGGAGGGTCGGCGCCGGACGGTTTCCTCGAAGACCCGCGGCCAGAGTTCCGGTTCGGCCAGCGCGTCACTGCGGGCCTCGGGGCTGCCGTCCAGGAACAGCACGGCGTTGGCCATGGCCTGGGCGGTGGTATCGGTGCCCGCTGCGGCGAACTCGGTCAGGTGGATGGCAATCTGGTCCGCACCGAGGGCATAGTTTCCCTTCTCGTCGCGGGCCGAGGCCATCACGGAAATCAGGTCCTCCGCCTCCGAGGTGCGCCGGGATTCAATGATGCCGCGCAGTACCAGGTTGGCCTCGGTGTAGCGCTTCCATACCTCGGAGCGCCGGGGCTCCGGGAACGGCTCCTGCGCGGAGGCCAGGATCTGGAAGAAATCGTCGCGCAGCTGGCGCATCATCGGGTCGTATTCGTAGTCCAGGTCCATCAGCGCCATGAGCGTCTGGGTGGTCAGCTCCAGACAGTAGTCCTCCAGCAGGTTGCCGGCACCGTTGTTCTCGAACCGGTCAATGATGCGGTGTGCCCGGGCTTCGATCTCCGGCTGCAGGGCGTCCATCCGTTCCTGCAGGAAGCCGAGCTGGGCCACGCCGCGCGCCGTGGTGTGCCCGGGCGGATCGGACCCGACCAGGATGCGGGACATCAGTTCCGCTGGAATGGTGGACCGGTATTCCTCGGGCACCTCGATCAGGCCGCCGTTGGAGGCGGAGGAGAATTTCTGCCAGTCCGAGAGCACGGTCAGTGCGTCTTCGCGTCGGGTGACAATCCAGGCATTCAGGTGCGGGTAAAAGAAGGTAGGCGTGGCGTCGCGCACTTCAGCGAAGTGCGCGGCAGGGTCACGGTAGTAGGCATCGCCCATGGCATCGAAGCCGTGGGCCACGGGGCATTTGGCGGGGGCGGAACTGGTGGCGGTCATGGGGGGCGTCCTTGAAAGGGGGTTTAGAGTGCTGCGGCGACGGCGAGGGTGGAGAGCTTCTGGAACCGGGCTACGTTCTCGCCCTCGTCCATGACGCCGGAGGAGAGGAATACGAAGGTCAGGTCCCGGACGGGGTCCACCCAGAACAGCGTGGACCCGGCACCGTAGTTGCCGAACGTCCGCGGGCTGGTGAACGGACCGAAGAACGTGGGCGCGGTGCCGGTGCCGGAGAGGGAGAAGCCCAGGCCGAAGTTGCCGTTGGGCGCTTCCCAGCCGCGCATGGCGGCGATCCCCGAATACAGGTCATTGGGCATGTCCCCTGTCTGCAGGGTGGTGGCTGCATCCACCACCGCCGGGGCCACCAACTGGACCCCGTCGGCCCGGCCCTGGTTGCGGAACATTTCGGCGAAGCGGAACACATCGTCAACGGTGGAGGTCGCCCCCACCCAGGGCATTTCAGCGTCTTCGGTGATGTAGGTGTTCAGGCACTCAATGTCCTCGGGTGAGAGCCAACCGTCTTCGGGAACATAGACCTTCAGCGGAACAGCCCGTTCGGCGCGGTCGGCGGGCAGCCCGAAGGCTGTGTCGCCCATGCCCAGCGGAGTGAAGACCAGATCCCGGGCCAGGTCCCGGAAATGGTCGTAGCCATAAGCGCGCCGGACCATTTCGCCGATCAGTGCGTGGTTGATGGAGGGTGCGTAGTTGAGGTTGCTGCCCGGCTCGTTCACTACGTCCACGCCGCCCAGGGCCTCGATCACGTCAGCCAGTACACCGAACCGGTCCGCGGGCAGCCCGGGATCGGGGGTGGCGGGCATTCCGGAGCGGTGCGTGAGCAGGTGGCCCAGGTTGATCTTGTCCTTGCGCACGGCCCGGAACCGGTCGGTGCCGAAGAACTCCGGAATCAGGTCCACTACGCGGGTGGACAGTGCGAGTTTCCCTTCGCCCAGGGCACGGTAGGCCAGGGTGTTGGTGAAGGCCTTGGACATGGACAGGATCCGGTAAACATCCCCGCGGTCCGTGCGCCGGCCGGCGGCCCGGTCGGCGAACCCGTAGCTGCCCTGCAGTCCGATCCGGCCGTGCCGGGCGACGATGATGTTGGCTCCGTCGTAGCTGCGGCGGTCAATATCCGTTGCGATGGTGTCTTCGAGGGTTTGCAGGGCTGCGGGGTTTAGGCCCTCAACATTGGTGATCATGGTGCCTTTCGGGGTGGGCGCTGCGGCGGGAAACGCCGGTGAACTGCGGGGAGAGGGCGGGTCAGGACATCAGGGCCCCGCCCGAGGGCGAGAGCACCTGGCCGGTGTAGTGGGCGCCCGCGTCGGAGGCCAGGAAGACGAGGGTTCCGGCGATTTCCTCCGGTTCGGCCAGACGTTTGAGCGGCTGCAGTGCCAGCAGGGCCTGGACATGGTCCTCACCGGACTGGGTCATCAGCTGTGTGTTGATTCCGGCGGGGGCCAGGGCATTGACCCGGATCCCGAACGGTGCCAGTTCACCGGCGGTGGTGCGCGTCATGCCGACGACGGCGGCCTTGGACGCGGGGTAGTAGGTGGGCATGGGCAGGCCCACCAGGCCGGCCACGGAAGCGAAGTTGACGACGGCGCCGCCGCCGGCTGCCTTCAGCAGGGGCACGGCTGCGCGCAGGCAGTAGAACGTGCCGTACACATTGATGCGCATGACCCGGTCAAAGTCCTCGTCCGGGATTTCGGTGATGAATTCGGGGGTGAACGGCTCGCCGGCCTTCATGGCGTCCAGCATCCTGTGGTTGATGCCGTCCAGCCATTCCGTCGCCTGCCGATGGGGGGTGTTCACGCCGGCGGCGTTGATCAGTACGTCCAGCCGGCCGTGTTCATCGGCAACGCGTTTGAACGCGGCGTTGACGGCAGCGGAATCGGCAATGTCAACGGCAATGCCCGTGGCCCCGGGCAGGTCTGCCAGTTCGCGGTCCAGGGCGGCCTGGGATATGTCGAGGGCGTAGACGGTGGCGCCTTCGGCTACGAAGGTCCGCACTGCGGCGAGCCCCATGCCCGAGCCGGCTCCGGTGATGACGGCGATTTTGTCCTGCAGTTGCACGGGTACCCCTTTTGCTCCGACCACGGCGGTGTGGTCCATGAATGTGATCCACATCATGCCATTTCACTGGACAGGTGTCTAGTGAAATTCGGGTCTTGTCTCTGAACCTGCGCATGCGCGGTATTCCCGGCTGGGCGGATGACCAGACGCCAGGTCTCCAGTAGGCTCCGGACATGGGGAAGCGACGAGACACACACGAAGCGGATTACCGGCTCTATGCCCGTCCCGAGGCGGGCGGCAGCGGCGGCTGGGCGGGGCAGGCCGGCAGCACCGAAGCCGGGACGTGGGCTGACGACGACGGCGGTACTGCAGCGGATGCCGGTGCGCGCGGGCTGCGGCGGCACAGCACCGGGCCAATGTCGGCAGCGGCCGGGGTCGGCCGGGTCTCCGGGGAAACCGTCAGGGAAGAGGATCCGCGCGGCAGCGGGGAGGAAAGCCCTGGTTTTCTGCCGGCCGGCGCCCCGGACTCGCGGCGGGTCAACCCTTATCTCTGTGGGGCCTGGGCGGTGGTGGCGCTGATGCTTGGCGTTGGGCTGCTCTGGTTTTTCGGCAGCCTCCAGATGGACTCTCTGTACGGTGTCAACACGCAGGTCATGACACGGAAGAGCATGGTGATGGTCAACTTCCAGATGATGGGTCCCAACCTGCTGCCGTTCGGCCTGGCAGGCGCCCTCGCCCTGCTGGGCATCCACGCGCTTAACTACGAGCGGTCCCGCAGCCGCCGGGACTAGAGCTTCCGTCCCGGCAGTCGCCGGAACGGAAGCCGGGAGGTTAGGGGTACAGCCGGCTGAGGAACCGGGCCACGACGGCGGGCCGCTCTTCGCCCTCGATCTCTATGGTGGCATCGGCCACCACGTGCAGTCCGTTGCCCTTGACCTCCTGGACATCCGCGATGGTGACGGTCATGCGGATGCGGGAACCGACCTTCACCGGTGAAGTGAACCGGACCTTGTCCAGGCCGTAATTGACCTTGGTCCCGGCGCCGGTGACATCGAAAAGTTCGGTCCACATCGGGATCAGCAGGGACAGGGTGAGGAAGCCGTGGGCGATGGGTGCGCCAAAGGGTCCGTCCTTGGCCCGTTCGGGGTCCACATGGATCCACTGGTGGTCATCCGTGGCATCGGCGAAGGTGTCCACCTGGCCCTGGGTGACGACCCGGTACTCGGAGTAGCCGAGGTTCCGGCCTACGAGGCCGGGTACCTCGCTGAAGTCGACAACGGTCTTGGCCGGGGATGCTGCTGCAGTCATGGGTATCTCCTTGGTTGCTGTTGGGTGTGCTGATGGGTGTCAGGCGAAGGCGCTTTTGCCGGTGATGGAACGGCCCACCACCAGCGCATTGATTTCGTGGGTTCCCTCGTAGGAGTAGACCGCCTCGGCGTCGGCGTGGAACCTGGCGACGTCGGTAGCGAGCGTGATGCCGTTGCCGCCGACCACTTCGCGGGCCAGCGCCACGGTGTCGCGCATGTGCAGGCTGATCCACATCTTGGCCAGGGCTGAATCCTCATCCCGGAAAATCCCCTCCTGCTGCCGTTCCGCGAGTCCGGCCACCAGGCTCAGTGACGCGGTGACGTTGCCGAGCATGCGGGCCAGTTTCTCCTGCACCAGTTGGAAGCTGCCCAGGGACCGGCCAAACTGTTCGCGGCTGCGCACGTACCGCAGTGCGGCTTCATACGCTCCCGCCTGGATGCCCGTGGCAATCCACGCGACGTCCGAGCGCATGGCGCGCAGCATGGCGGCAACGTCCTTGAATGAATTGACGTTTCCCAGCCGCAGGCTTTCCGGTACCCGGACACCGTCGAGGGTGATGTGCGCGTTTTGCATCATTCGCAGCGAGGTCTTTCCGCGGATTTTTTCCAGATGTACTCCCTCGGCCCCGCGCTCCACGAGGAAGCCTTTGACCTGGCCGTCGGCGGTATCCCGGGCAAAGACGGCCAGGTAATCGGCGCTGAAGGCGCCGCCGATCCAGCGTTTGGCACCATCCAGAATCCATTCGTCTCCCTCACGGCGGGCAGAGGTCGCCAGGCCGCCGGCAATGTCGGAGCCGTGCTCCGGCTCGGTCAGACAGAAGACGCCGGTCATCTCGAAGGTGGTAATGGCGGGATCCCAGGCCGCGAACTGTTCGGCCGTTCCCCCCACCCGGCAGGCGGTGCGGAACAGCCCGGCCTGCGCGGTGTAGTACGTGGCCAGTGAAGCATCCGTGCGGGCCAGCTCGAAGATCCGGAAGCCGTGGTACAGGGCGCGGGGCTCGCCGCCGCCGACGGTGAGCTCCTCCGGTGCCATGAGGTTCAAATCCCGCAGCGGGCCGTCCAGCTGGTGGGGAAATTCCCCCGCTTCCCAATACTCCTCCAGCAGGGGCCGTGCCGTCTCGTCGAGCATCCGGCGCAGGCGGCGCAGCGGGGCCTTTTCCTCCTCGGTCAGCCGGCCTTCGACATTCAGGGGGTCGCAGTCCGGGTATAGCCGTTCATCTGTGGTTAGGGCCGTCATGCCACCGGACCGCCTGCCGTGCCCAGTGCGTCCTGCGGGGCGGCCGGCCCGGGGAGTGCATCCAGTCCGAGCAGGCGGATGGCGTTCTCCTTGAGGATCTTGGGCCGGACCTCGTCCTTGAAGCTCTGCTGTTCAAAGGCCCCGAGCCACTTCTGCGGGGAGATCAGCGGATAGTCCGTGCCGAAGAGGACCTTGTCCTGCAGCATCGAGTTTGAGGCGCGGACCAGGGACTCGGGGAAGTATTTAGGGGACCACCCGGACAGATCAATCCACACGTTGGCCTTGTGGGTGGCAATGGAGTTCGCCTCGTCCTGCCATGGGACGGAGGGGTGGGCCATTATCACCTGGAGTTCGGGAAAGTCTGCAGCGACGGCGTCGAGCAGCATCGGGTTGGAGTAGGCGAGCTTAATGCCGTACCCGCCCGGCAGCCCGGCGCCCATGCCGTTCTGCCCGGTGTGGAAGAGGGCAGGTACGCCCAGGGACTGGATGGCCTCATAGATCGGATAGAACTGCGGATCCGACGGGTCGAAACCCTGCAGGGAGGGGTGGAACTTGAAGCCCTTTACGCCGTAGTCCTCCACCAGCATCCGGGCACGGTCCACGGCCCTGGCACCCTGCAGCGGATCAACCGATCCAAAGGGGATAAGCACGTCATTGTTGCGGGCTGCCCCCTCGGCGATCTCCTCGATGGGGTTCGGCTCGTGGCCAAGTGCGGTGGTGGCGTCCACGGTGAACACGACGGCGGCCATGCGCCATTCGCGGTAGCGTTCGGCAATGGTGTCCAGGGACGGACTGCGGTCCTCTGACTTGAAGTACTTGGCCGATGCCTCGGTCAGGGCCGGGGGCAGGGAGGCATGTCCGTGGTCGGAACACTCGATGTGGACGTGCATGTCGATCGCATCCAGGGTGGCCAGATCCAGCCCGTATTCGTAAACCATGTGAATTTTCCCTTTTCCTACCGTGCCTGCGGTGCGGTCTGGAGTTCCTCGGGCAGCGGCGGCAGTTTCTCGCCCACGCGCTGCAGGTTTCCTTCGGCGGCGGCCGGGAACTGTTCGCGCAGGCTGTCGAAATCCCAGCCGCCGTCCCGGTATTCGGTCACGACAGGCTGCGGGTGGGAGAAGATCTGCAGACGGTCTCCGCCGACGCCGATGGCCTGGCCGGTGATATCTGCGGCTTCGTCGGAAGCCAGGTAGGCGATTAGGCCGGCGACGTCGTTCGCGGTGCCGAAACCGAGGTCCTTGCGGAAGAAGTCCGGCATGGGTTCGCCCCGGCGGTCCGCCTCCACCGCGCTGCGGAAGAACGGCACGGTTTCGGTCATGGCCGTAGCCGCTACCGGAATGACGGCGTTGGCAGTGACGCCGGCCTTCTTCATTTCCAGTGCCCAGGTGCGGACCATGCCCACGATGCCGGCCTTGGCGGCGGCGTAATTGGTCTGCCCGAAGTTGCCGTACTGTCCGGTGGGGGAGCCGATGGTGATGATGCGCCCGGCCACGTTGTTTTCCTTGAAGTGGCGGTATGCCTCCCGGGCGCAGGTAAAGGTGCCGCGAAGGTGTACCTGAATGACCAGGTCGAAGTCTTCATCGGTCATCTTCAGTATCGACTTATCACGCAGTACGCCGGCATTGGTGACCAGGATGTCGAGGCGTCCGAAGGCGGCGACGGCGCCCTCGACGAGTGCGGTGGCAGCTTCAGTGCTTCCGACCGGGGCCACCACGGCAACCGCCCGGCCGCCGGCGGCGGTGATGGCCTCAACGGCACGTTCGGCGGTCTCCTGCACAACGTCGTTGATCACTACGGCCGCCCCGTGGCGGGCCAGTTCCTGTGCGTAGGCCAGGCCGAGGCCCTGTCCGGATCCGGTGACGACGGCGACCTTGCCGGCCAGTGCACCTGCGGATTCGTTGCTCATGTGTTGCTCCTTCTGCTGGGCCGGGGCCTGTTGTGACTCCGGCCACGTTGGCGGCGACGTGCTCCTATTCCACGCCATATCGTTGAAAATGTCAACGGTTATGTTTCTCACCTATACTGGGGGCAACAGCCGCTGTGGGCCCATATCCAACTCCGCCGAAGGACACCTCCCCATGACCACCACCCCTGATGGCCCCGCCGTGCGTTTCACGGAATCCGACCTCGGTGCGGAACCGGTGTTCCTGATGGCCCGCGCGGCCTCGATCGGATCCGCGCAGGCTAACCGGAGCCTTGCCGAGCTGGGACTGAAAGTGCGGCACTATTCGGTACTCTCGCTGGCCTGCAGCGGCGGAGCGCCCACGCAGCGGGAGCTGAGCCAGTTCCTGGTGCTGGACCCCAGCCAGATTGTGGCCATCGTGGATGAACTGGAACAGCGCGGCGCCGTCGAGCGCCGGACGGACCCGAGGGACCGCCGTTCCAAGGTCATCATGCCCACCGGAGGGGGCCGGGAGCTCTACGCACAGGCGCGAAAACTGGTGGCAGGAGCCACTGAATCCTCCCTGGCAGCGCTCTCCGCGGCGGAGCGGCAGGAACTGTCCCGGCTGCTGCAGCGGGTGGCTTTCTAGCGCTTACGCCAGTGGCCGCTTCGGATCTGCGGGAATCCGAAGCGGCCACAACGCGCCGTTCCGTCAGTGCTCGTGGGTCGCCAGATCGTAGTCCTTGGACTCGCGGGTCAGCAGGATAAAGATGGCGCTGACCAGTGCCATCCCGGCCAGGTACCAGACCACAGGACCGGTGGACCGGTCGCTGGAGGCGTAGATGGAGGACAGGATGCTCGGCGTGAATCCGGCTCCGAGCAGAGTGGCAAACTGGTAGCCCAGGGACGCTCCGGTGTAACGGGAGGACGTGCCGAACTGCTCCGAAATGAACGCGGCCAGCGGGCCGTAGATTGCCGCGTGGCAGAGCAGGCCCACCATAAAAGTGGTGAAAATCAGCCAGGAGTTGGCGGTGGCGAGCCAGCTGAACATCGGGAAGATCAGCGCGATGAACAGCGCCAGGCCGGCCAGCATCACCGGGCGGCGTCCCAGCCGGTCCGAAAGCCTGCCCATGCCCACTACGAAGGCCACGCTGAGGATGGAGGCAATCGCGAAGGTATACAGCACAGCCTGTCGCTCAGCACCGTTTTCCACTGCGTAACTCACCGCGAAGGTAGCCAGGAAAACCTGGAGGGCGAAGCCTGAGGCTCCGGCCAGCATGGTGAAGATCAGTGCCTTCGGGCGGCGGAGGACCTGCAGGATGGGCAGTTTGGGCTTGGTCCTGTTGGCAGCCTTGTTGGCTTCCTCCCGCTCCACGGCTTCCTTGAAGATGGGGCTTTCCGAGACCTTGGAGCGCACGAAGATGCCGACGCCCAGCAGCAGTGCCGAGAGCAGGAACGGTATCCGCCAGCCCCAGGCCAGGAACTGATCCTCAGGCATGGCGGCGAAAAGCCCCAGAATGAAGGTACCCAGGGCGGCGCCGGTGGGAGCGCCCGCGTTGGTGAACGAGGCAGCGAACCCGCGGTTGCCCTTTGCGGAGTGCTCCAGGGCCATCAGTGCGGCCCCGCCCCATTCGCCGCCGACGGCGATGCCCTGGCAGACGCGCAGCAGGATCAGGATGACGGCGCCCCAGGATCCGATAATGTCCGCGCCCGGGATCAGGCCGATAAGTGTTGAGGCAATGCCCATGATCAGCATGGAGAGGATCAGCATCTTCTTCCGGCCCAGCCGGTCTCCGAAGTGTCCAAAGATGGCGCCGCCCAAGGGGCGCGCGAGGTAGCCGGCGGCGAACGTGCCGTAGGAGGCGATCGCCCCCGCCAATGGATCGAGATCGGTGAAGAAGACGTGCGGAAAGACCAGGGCTGCGGCCGAGGCATAAAGCAGGAAGTCGTAGAACTCAATGGTGGAGCCAAGGTAGCTGGAAAGAATGACCCGTCGGGCTTCATTCCTTTGGGTGCGCTGCCCCGATGGCGCGGGGGCGTCGGGTGTTACGGACATGGCGGTTCCTTGAGGGTGGGTGATGGGAATCGGTGCCTAGGCGCCGGAGCGGAGGATGTGTTTCTGGATCTTGCCGGTGGCGGTGCGGGGAAGTTCGCGCACCACCTGGATCTCGCGCGGAAGCTTGTAGGTTGCCAGGCGTTCCCGCAGCAGGGCGCGGAAATCCTCGCCGCCGCGGGGGTCCCCTTCGGCGAGGGTGATAAAGGCCTGCCCGGTCTCTCCCCACTTTTCGTCGGGGACGCCGATGACGGCGGCGTCGAGCACGCCCGGAATGTTCAACAGGGCGTTTTCCACTTCGGCGGGGTAGACGTTCTCTCCGCCGGAGATGTACATGTCCTTGATCCGGTCCTTGATGTACAGGTAACCGTCCTCGTCCCGGAGCGCGACGTCGCCGGAGTGGTACCAGCCGCCGTCGAGCGCCTTTGCGGATTCCTCGGGCTTGTTCCAGTACCCGGACATCACATTGGGGCCCTGAATCACCACTTCGCCGGCGACGCCGGGGGGAACGTCCTTGCCGTCCAGATCCACGAGCCGGTATTCGGTGAAGAAGTGCGGCCGCCCGGCCGAGCCCGCCTTGGCAAGTCCGTCCCGGGACTCGAGCATGCACACGCCGGGTGCCGTTTCGGTCATGCCGAAGCCCTGCATGATGGCCACATCCTTTTCCGCCCAGGTGCGGATGGTGCGTTCCGGCAGGGGTGAGCCGCCCACCATCAGCCCGCGGAGGGAGCCCAGGTCCGCGGATGCAAATCCGGGATGCTGGCTGAGGGCATCCAGCATGGCGGGAACCATAAAGGCGGAGGTGACACCGGATTCGGCGATTTCGCGCAGCACGGTGTCCGGCGAGAAGGACCGGTGGATGATGATCCGCCCGCCCAGGGTGAAGGTGGGAAGGGTGACCATGTTCAGCCCGGCGATGTGGAACAGCGGCGCAACGGCCAGATGGACCTCATCCTGGCGCAGGTCCTGGCCGATCAGGGCGTTGACGTACTGGTAGAAGAGGTTGCGGTGGGAGAGCATTGCACCCTTGGGCCGCCCGGTGGTGCCCGAGGTGTACATGATCAGCGCGAGGTCTTCCAGATCCACCTCATCGGTCACCGGCGCCGTGCTGCCGCCGGCCAGGAAATCCTCAAATAGCGTGCCCGGTCCGCCGCCGTCGACACTGAGCCATTGGATGCCGTCGAGTCCGGTGGAAAGCTGTTCGGCATTTGGCCGCTGCTCTTCGGTGAAGACCACGGCGCGCGCTCCGCAGTCGCGCAGGATGTAGTCCACCTCGGCAGCGCGCAGCCGCGGGTTTACCAGCACGCAGGCCGCCCCGATGAGTCCGGCGGCGAAGAAGGTCTCCAGCAGTGCAGGGTGGTTGAAACCGGCGTAGGCCACCCGGTCACCACTGCGGATGCCGGCGTCGCGGAGGGCGTTGGCCAGGCGCAGGACGCGCCGGTCCACCTCGGCGTAGGTCCATTCCCGGTTCTCGAAGGTGATGGCAGTATCGTCCGGCCGCACCTTTGCGCGCCGTGCCGGCCAGGAACCGATTCCGAGATTCACCGTGACTCCTCTGTCGTGATGCACTTCACATTTTCTATAACCATTGAAACAGCGTTCTATTGACAAAGTCAATGGTTATAGATGTCACGGGTAGTTCCGGTTGCGTGCAGGGGTTGTGCCGGGAATATGCCCTGCCCACAATGAAACTGGCGGCCCGGACGGGCGCCGGCCCGCGACGCAGTCGATAGGACGGACATCATGGAGCTTGTTCCCAACAATTCCCTGAAATGCACCACTCCTGAGGACGGCCGCCGGCTGGCGATCAGCCTGGCGCTGCAGACGTCCTTTGCCATGCAGCCGGACGAACACGTCCAGGAGATTATCCGCACTACGTACGCGAACAATCCGGAAGACCTGCTTGCCGCCTCGCAGGTGGTGGCCACCGAATTTGCGACCATTGCCGCGGCCAATGACTACTGGCGCTAAGGTGCGATGACGGTGAGCTGAATCTCCCCTTTGGGGTTCAGATTCGGTTCCCCTCCGGGAGCGTCCCGCCCGCGCGGTCCTATACTTCACGGATGGAGGACCAACCCCGGATCCTGGTGGTGGAGGATGACCGGCGCCTGGCCGGGATGCTGGCTGAAATCCTGGAAGACGAAGGCTATGCCGTCACTCTCGCCCACGACGGGCAGCGGGCACTGCATGAGGGACTCACCGGGAACTTCGACGTGCTGCTGCTGGACCGTGGGCTGCCCGCCATCGAGGGCCTCGACGTTATGGCCCGGCTGCGCAGCCGCGGCGTGCTGACCCCCGTGCTGGTGCTCTCGGCGCTGGGCAACCCATCGGACCGGGTGGAGGGGCTGGACCGCGGTGCCGAGGACTATCTGGCCAAACCCTTCGACATGGACGAACTCCTGGCCCGGCTGCGGGCCCTGCGCCGGCGCACTCTGGAACGTATTCCGGTGCTCCCCGTTCCCGGCGGGACCTTTGACCCGGAAGCCAGGACGGTGTCCGCGGATACCGGCAAGGCCGTCCAGCTGTCCGAACGCGAGGCGGAACTACTGGAGGTCCTGGCCCGGCATCCGGGCCGGATCTACCCCCGCGTGGAGCTCCAGGACCTGGTGTTCCCGGACGCGGACGACGACGGCGTGGTGGACACCTATGTGCATTATCTGCGCCGGAAACTCGGCCGCCCCGTGGTGATGACGGTGCGCGGGGTGGGCTACCGGCTGGGCAGGAGCCCATGAGCCGGCGGGACAGCTCCGAACTGCAGAGGGCGACCATCCGGCTTTCCCTTCAATTCACCGCCTTCATCGTGGTCCTCCTTTCCCTTGTGGGGGTGCTGGTGTATTCGCTCGCTGCCGCGGGATCCACCGCTGCCGCGCGCGAAACACTGGAGGACGCCGTCGACCTCTCGAATGCCCGGGACGCTCCGCTTGATGTTTTCCTGGCCGTTTATGACCGGGGCAGGCTGGCGGTTTCGCGTGACATGCCCGCCGGGCTGCCGGTTGAAGACGCCCTCGCCGAGGTTTCCGCCGGCGGCGGAAGCCGTGAGGAGACGGTCTCGGTGGGCGGTGCAACGTACCAGGTGCTCACCGTCCGCCGGGGCAATGACGTGGTTCAGGCGGCAGTGGATACCCGCGAATCCCGCAATGAACTGCAGCGGCTGGTGCTGGTGCTGGTGGGAACCATCCTGGGCGCGGCGGTGATCGCTGCGGCCTTCTCCGTGCTGGCGGCACGTGCGGCCATCAGGCCTCTCGCGCGGGCGCTGGCGCTGCAGCGGCGTTTCGTTGCCGATGCGAGTCATGAACTGCGTACCCCGCTGACCCTGCTTAGCACCCGCGCACAGTTGCTGCGCCGGCGTCTGGACCGCGGGAGCAGTGGGGGAGGTTCGGGTGCCGGAATCGGGGCCGGGACCGGGACAGGCCCGGAGCCGGAAAAGTGGCTGCAGGACGGGCTGGCGGAAATCGTCTCCGATGCCGGCGTGCTGACCGGCATCCTGGAGGACCTGCTGGTCTCCGCTGACCCGCGCAGGAATGAAACCGTGGAACCCGTGGATCTGACCGCCGTCGTCCGCGACGTTGCGGATAGTTTCGAATCGATGGCGGGGGAGCGCGGTCTTCAGCTGGAGGTGCGGGCACCTCAGGGTCCGGTGGCCGTCCGCGGTGTGCGGGCGGCGTTCCAGCGGCTGGTGACCTCCCTGCTGGCTAACGCGGTGGATTACGCCGGATCGGCGGTGCGGCTGACCGTGGAGCCGGTCGGCCGGGAGGCGGTGCTGACGGTGGCCGACGACGGACCCGGCCTGCCGCCGGAACTTGAAGGACGCCTGTTCGAGCGGTTCTCATCCGTCCGCGCAGCCAGTCCGGTGGACCCGGCGGAGGGAGCCGGCCCCCAGCGGCATTACGGTCTGGGCCTGGCATTGGCGGCGGAAATCGCGGCCCGGTTCGGCGGGTCCATCCGGGCCGAATCAAGCCCGGGGGCCGGGACATCCCTGAGGGTCCGGCTGCCGCTGTCCGCGCCTGGCTCCCAGGCATAACTTCTAAGAAATCTCGAAGAATCCGGCGTCAGGATTGAATTATCAGCAAACCACTTGATGGAGGTGAAGACACCCATGGCTTTGGGTAGCAAGGCCAAGCGGGTCGTGATCTGGACCGCCGGTGCCCTTGCCGGAGCCGGACTGCTGGTTGGCAGCTTTTTCGCCGGTACCGCCGTTGGCGGGGACGATGCTTTGGAGCAGGCAGGTTCCACGACGCAACAGGAAAACACCCGGGACGCCGAAGACCGGGACGGCAGGGAGCTGCAGGACCAGGACCGGGATCAGGACCGGGATCAGGGTCAGGACCAGGATCAGGACCAGGATGGCCGGGAGGCTCGGGAGCATAAGGGCCCGGGGCACAACGGCGAGGGTCCAGATGATGAGAGTCGGGACGGCCAGGACCAGGACGGCCAGAACCAGGATGACCCGAACCAGAGCGGCCAGGACCAGGATGACCAGGACCGCGACGGACGTGAAGGCCGGCCCGAACGGGAGGACCGCGGACGCGGGGATCATCACGATGAACGGCACGATGGTCCCCGGGATGGGGACGACGCCGCCGACGGGGACACCGCAGACGGCGAAACCGACGGATAATCCTGCAGGGTCCTAGCCGGCCCCGGAGCGGACTCCGCACCGGAACCGGAGGTGAAAGGGCCGGGCGCATACGCGCCCGGCCCTTTCCTGTCAGCGGCCGCCCTTCCGGTTCAACGCCGGCGGAGCACCCTCGTTAGCGTTTTGGCTCGGGAACCAGGTTCAGCAGGTGGGTCTCCACGTAATCCAGGGCCAGGCGGACCGCGCCCGTGGGGACCAGCATTTTGCCCAGGTCCGAGACAGCCAGCCGCGGCGGCTCCGCCACATAGTGTGCAAGTTCCCGCGTCATGGCCGGCAGCAGGGCGGTGGCCGATGCCGCAACGGCACCGCCGATGACAATCAGCCGCGGATCGAAGAAGGAGGACACCAGCGCCAGCACCCGGGCCATGCGGGCCGCTATGCGGTTCAGGATCTCCACGGCCACCGGATCTCCCGCGGCTGCTGCTTCGAATACCAGGCGTGCCGAGGCCCGGTTGGTATCCGGTCCCACAAGCTCCCGGATTCTGCCGTTGTGCCCGTCCCTGAGGGCGGCGCTGCCCCACAGCCGGGCCAGCTTGGCTATGCCGTCCTCGTTGCCCACGCCCTCCACCAGCTGCAGGGCACCCATGCCGCCGGTGCCCCCCGAGGCGCCATGCAGCAGCCGGCCGGACTCAATGATGCCGCTGCCGAGGCGCTCGCCGGCCAGGATCACGGCAAGGTTCTCCTCCCCGGCACCCACTCCGCGCCAGCGTTCTGCCAGAGCCGCGAGCTTGGCATCGTTTTCCACCAGCAGGGGCCACCCCCTCGTGTCGCCGAATTCCCGGCTCAGCCCCAAATCGAACATGGGTGCCACTTCCTGCCCCGGGGCGACGTCGCCGTTTCCCGTGACCTGCGCGGCGATCCCCATTCCGGTGCAGAGGACCGCCGAAGCCTCAATCCCGGCGTCGGCAAGTGCGGCGTCGACGGCGGCCGTAACCACGTCCCGGCGCTCCTCCGGCTGTCCCCCGTGGCGCGGGAACCGTGCCTCGGATCCGCCGACGACGGCGCCGGAGAGATCGGCGGCCAGCACACGGACAGTGGCAATGCCGACGTCGAGACCGAGGACGTACCCGGCACTTTCGTTGAACTCAAACCGCCGGGCGGGCCGCCCCTTTTGCCGGTCAGTGCGCAGGGAGGGGGTTTCGCGGGCCCAGCCGCGGGCAATCAGGTCATCGCAGACCGCAATGACCGTTGCGCGGGTCAGTCCGGTGGCATTGATCAGGTCCGTGCCGGTGACGGACGGGACGGAGCGCAGCACTTCGAGCACGGCGCGCAGATTGGTTCGGCGCAGCAGCTGCGGGGTGTTTGCGGAGGCGTCCATGGAAGTGGCCTTTGACGTGTGGCGGCAATAACAGCATAATAATTGTAGAAGACATTAAATTTAGTCTCTAAATTTACTCTAGCTTCTAGGAGGCCGCAGTGACGGTACGCGTCGGAATCAATGGTTTTGGTCGGATTGGCCGCAATTACCTGCGGGCGGCCCTGCAGCACGGTGAAGGCTTTGAGATAGTTGCCATCAACGACCTCGCCGATCCCGCGCAGCTGGCCCACCTGCTCAAATACGACTCCGTTGCCGGACGCCTGGCGGAGAAGGTCACCGTGGAAGACGGCAACCTCATCATCGGTGAGCACACCGTCAAGGTGTTTGCAGAGCGGGATCCCGCCAACCTGCCGTGGGCTGACCTGAACGTGGACATCGTGATTGAATCCACCGGCTTCTTCACCAACGCCGAGGATGCCCGCAAGCACATCACCGCCGGCGCCAAGAAGGTCCTGGTCTCCGCACCGGCCAAGGGCGACGCATTCACCGTGGTCATGGGCGTGAACGACGGCGACTACGACGCCGAGAAGCACGACATCATCTCCAACGCGTCCTGCACCACCAACTGCCTGGGCCCGCTGGCCAAGGTCCTGAACGACGCCTTCGGCATCGAAAAGGGCCTGATGACCACCGTGCACGCCTACACCGCAGACCAGAACCTGCAGGACGGCCCGCACAAGGACCTGCGCCGCGCCCGCGCCGCAGCCCTGAACATGGTGCCCACCTCCACCGGTGCCGCCAAGGCCATCGGCCTGGTGCTCCCGGAGCTGAAGGGCAAGCTGGACGGCTTCGCCATCCGCGTCCCCGTGCCCACCGGTTCCGTCACCGATCTGACGGTCACGCTGGAAAAGGAAGCCACGGTTGAGGAGATCAACGCCGCCTACGCCAAGGCTGCACAGGATCCCCGCTGGGAAGGCATCCTCACCTACACCGAGGATCCGATTGTTTCCTCCGACATCGTGGGCGATCCGGCCTCGAGCATCTTCGACTCAGGCCTGACCCGCGTGATGGGCAACGAGGTCAAGGTTGTTGCCTGGTACGACAACGAGTGGGGCTACTCCAACCGCCTGGTGGACCTCACCGGCCTGGTTGCCTCCAAGCTCTAGTCTTCGGAAAAACCGCCCGACGGCGCCGCGCCGGACTCCCTGCGAGTCCGGGCGGCGCCGTCGTCGTTTAATGCGGTGTCCACTGAACACGGTCACCGTGATGGATCGGGAAGCTGCTTTGGACGGCCGGACAGGCATCTCCTTGGGGATGGAGACCCCAGGGTACAAGGCCCGGAAGGAGCTGATCATTGACCCTTCCACCGGCCAGCTGATCGGCGAACGGGAAATCCTGCTCGAGGACCAGGGCAGCATCCCGGCCGGGTCAGCCGTCTGCTGGACCGCCGTCACCACCTCGGTGGTGGATTCGGCACCCTAGGGGAACCTGCGGGCGGGAGTTCCCACGCTTTGATACCTGTGTTGCCAGTGTGGTCCCTTCTGAAACAGCAGTCACAGTGCGTGGGAAGTTCTGCTCCTGGTTTCGGGAACCCCTTGCAAGGCCTCTCGATTGTCGATAAGTATTGACTGTCCGTCGATAGAAGCAGGTGGGGGTCGAGGTCCCTCAGGGAGTGTGCCATGGGAAATGCAGCCGTTCTGGCGTTACGGATAGTGCTGGTCCTGGTGCTCCTGGGCACCCTGTTTGTCCAAGCGGTCCTGGTGCCGTTGTTCGCCATCGACCTGGCAGAGGCCGGTGCGCAGCCGGTGCGGGTGCCAGTGCTTGCCATAGTGGTGCTCGGTATCCTCGCCTTCCAGGTCTGCCTGGTGTGCGTCTGGTGCCTGCTGACCTTGGTCCGGCGGGGGACCGTGTTCTCCGCCGGAGCCTTCCGCTACGTGGACGTCGTCATCGGAGCGCTGTCTGCAGCCGCGCTGCTGCTGTTCGCCCTCGGAGCCGTGCTGGCCCCGGGCGAAAGCGTGGCACCCGGCGTTGTCCTGCTCATCGGCGGCATGGGTGTGACAGTCGCCGCCGGCGCGCTGCTGGTCCTGGTGATGCGGGCGCTGTTGGCCTCCGCCGTCGCCACTGCAGCGGAAGCGCACCAGCTGCGCAACGAACTCGGCGGCGTGATCTGATGCCGATCATCGTGGACATCGACGTGATGCTGGCAAAACGGAAAATGCCCGTAGGGATGCTGGCGGAGCGCATCGGAATTACCCCGGCGAACCTGGCAGTGCTCAAAAACGGTCGCGCGAAGGCAGTACGGTTCACCACCTTGGCTGCGCTGTGTGAAGTGCTGGAGTGCCAACCCGGAGACCTGCTGCGCTGGGAGCCGGATCCGAACGGGAGCCATCAGCCGGCAGCCGATGGAGCCCCCGAGGGCGTCGCGCCCGGTTCAGCGGCGCTGGGCCCTGTCCCTGAGGCGGGAGGCGAGGCGAAAAGGCGCTGACGGGGTGTGCTCTCCAGCGGGCAGGACGGCCGCTTGCACTGCGGAGGGGGCGTCCGCTGAATCTGACGGCTCAGCATCCTCGTCAGCCGGGATATTTACAGTCGGCTGGTTTCCGGCCGCAGCCCTCCGGTGCAGCACCAGGACCGCCACCGCTCCGACGGCAACCAGAGTGCTGGCCAGAGCGAGCATCAGGTTGGCGTAGAGCCAGAGGAACGTCATGGTCGGCGGGGTGCCCGGCGGCGCCTCCAAAAGGTCGGCGGCTGAGGCCAGCCAGAAGGCCACGCAGCCGGCAAGGACAATCCAGGCCGTTCGGGGGCTGACGAAGGAGAGGATCTTTTGCTCCATGGTGAATGTTCCTGGGCGAAAGGAGGAAGGTGCCGTCTTCTCGACGCACCAACCCTAGGCCATTCACGGGGCCCGCTTGCGGTTCTGCGGAGGTTGTCCCTACTTCGTGGAGTAGGGGGTTGCCATTCCGGGGGATTCCTTCACAATTACCGGAACCTCTCCGGCCGGCGCCTGATCAGCGGCTGCCGACTGGAGGGCAGTCACCTGATCTGCCGGTACTTCGACGATCACTGCACCGTCACGGCCGCTGGCTGCGATGGCATGGACCTCCAAAGCCGGCAGCGGCTGTTGGGCCAGCCAGGTCCGGACCTGCGCCTTGGCTTGCTGCAGCTCGGTGCTGTTGAAGCCCACCAGCACCGGAACGGCACCGGCGTCGCGGACGGTGGCTTCCGCTGCGGAATCCGTGACCGCTACGTGCAGCACACCGCCGTCGACCCAGGCATCCGAGTACGCCGGGCCCAGCTGGGTTTTGAGCTGCTCATGCAGCAGGAGCAGCTGTGTGGTGTATTCGTCCGTGGCCATATTTCCTTCCGGTCCGGTGGCGGGGCCCGCCGGTGTTGCCCCGATACCGGGGGACGCCGCAGCGGATGATGAAGCCGCGGACGGATCGGCCGTAGGGGCGTTGTCGGGGCGCGTGCCGGAATCCGTTCCGCAGCCGCCAAGTGCGGTGAGGACTGCTACTGCCAGGACGGCCGCGGCCAGTGACCGTGCTTTGGGGTGGAGCTGACGGGTGTTCGGTTCCATGGTTCCCTCCTCGGCGTGACTGTAGCCTAAACCGGAACGGGTCCCGGCCGCTGGCCGGGACCCGTTCCACTATTCGCTAGTGCACTTACGCGTCCGCGAGTACCCGGCGGCGCTTGGTGTAGAGCACTGCAGCAGCACCGGCGGCGAGCAGGGTAGCTCCGCCTCCGGCCAGCAGTGCGATGTTGGAAGCACCGGTGTCAGGCAGTCCGCCCGTTCCCGGGTTTCCTGCCGGTGCGACCGGTGCGACAGGCGCCGGATCAGCGTTGACAATGAAGGAGACGAAGGCAGCTGCAGAAGGAGCGCCCTGGTATACCTGCGTGACCTCCACGCCGTGGCTGCTGACCGCCAGGTCGCCCATGGGGGCGGACCAGTTGCCGTTGTCGTCAGCCTGCAGTTCCACGGCCGGCTGGCCGTCGAAGCTGACCAGCACCAGGGCGCCGGGCTTGGCCGTGCCGGTTACGGTGTCGGGAAGCTCGCTCTGCGTGAACTCCGAGCCGTCGGCCGGGTTGGTGATGACCGGTGCTTCCGGAGCAACCGTCAGGTTCAGCTCGGCGGCAGCGGAATCTTCCTTGCCTTCAATGCCGCCTTGGCGGGCAGTTACTTCGTAGACGCCGTAGCTCAGCGGCTCTTCGAGCGTGTACGCCCAGTTGCCTTCCTCATCAACCTCTACGGTGCGGGTGGCGAAGTTCTCCACCTGGTCATCCGGAATGGACACCGACACCGTGGCCCCGGCTACGCCGGTGCCTTCAATGCTGCTGAGGGAGTTCAGGACCGTGGCGGGAGTGGTGAACACCGGAACGGGCAGCGGTGCTTCCTTGACAGTCAGCTCGAATTCGCTGACGGTCGACTTGTTGAAACCGTTCACGGCCTGTGCCGTGATTTCCAGCTTCGCGCCCTCGGGAACCAGCGTAGGAGCCTTGGTGGACCAGATCCCGTCGGGACCTGCCACTACCTCGGACTCTTCGCCGTTGAGCGAGAGCTGTACGGTGCTGCCGGCCGGAGCCGTTCCGGTGATGGGCGCATCGGTTTCCACCGTGCCGCCGTCCGCCGGGCTGGTCAGTGCCGGAGCGGCCAGGTGGATCGCCACGGAGTAGCCGGGAATGGCAGCCATGGAGCGGGCCAGGTCCACGCCGTAAACCTTGCCGGATCCGGGGACGCCGGCGCTGATGAGGCCGACGGCCAGGCTGCCGGAGATCATGCTGCCGCCGGAGTCGCCGGGAGCGGCGTCCAGCTCAGCCTGGAAACCTTCAGTCCAGGTGCCTTCAGCGTTGAAGAGGACATCGGACTCGAGGATGAATCCGCAGGTCCAGAAGGAGGTCCGGCCGGACTTGCAGATCGGCGCGCCAACCACCGGGGTGGTGGAGCCGGTGATCTGGACTGTGGTTGCTTCCAGGTCCTCTTCATTCGCCCACTGCAGGGTTTCCGGCAGCAGGGTCAGCTCGGGGTTGATGTTGTCGATCACGGAAATGTCCGTGCCCGGGTTAGCTTCGGTGCCCTCGAAGGAGTACGTGCCGAACATGCCCAACTCGTAGTCGGCGTGCTCAAGGATGGTGAGCGGGCCGGCCGCTCCCTCTGCACAGTGACCGGCGCTGATCACAGCGTCGTCGCCGGTGGCATTGAAGCCGTTGAAGCCAATGGAGCAGGCGGCAGCCAGGCCGTCGCCGCTCTCGAAGAGGTAACCGGAACCGTTCGGGATATCGGTCTCCGCGAAGTTCTCCGGCATACCCGTGGCAGATTCGACACTCACGTTCTCGTACGTGGCGGCGAATTCCTCTGCGATCGTGGACGGAGCCATGGCGCGGGCCTGGGCTCCGCCGAGCTCCGTAGCCGGCTCACCGACGGTCAGCACGAAGCCGCTGCCTGCGTTCCCGGTCACGGACTGCAGCTTGTCAGCGGCACCAGTGGCGTCAGCGTAATCCTTCAGGAGGCTCCGCAGGTCGGAGGCGCGCTTCAGGGGTGCAGCGGCTTCCTCCTCGGGGGCTTCAGTGGTGTTCTCAGCGGGTGCCGGAGCTTCGGTCTGCTCCGGTGCCGGCGCTTCCTCAACCGGTGCTTCCTCGGCCGGCGCTTCTTCGGCCGGTGCTTCGGTTGCCGGGGCGGGATCCACCACCGTGGCATCCAGTTCAGTGGCCAGCGTCTGCAGGTCCTCGCCGCTGCCGGTGATGACCAGGGCGCCGTCAACGAGCTCGATGCTGACAAAGCCATCGGTGGCCTTGAGCCGGTCAAGTGCGTCGGAGGCCTTCTTGCCGAGCTCGCCGGCCGCCAGGAACTCCTCGACCGTCATTCCCAGATCGCGCTGGAGCGCTTCGCTCAGGCCGGGGGCCAGTGTTGCCGCACCGTCCTCGACAGGCGCTTCGGTGCCTTCAACAGCCGGAACGGCCGGTGCCTCCGTGGCGGCCGGCTGCGGGGTTTCCCCCGTGGTTGCCATCGCCGGTCCGGCGATAAAGGCGCCGCTCACCGCCAGAAGGGCGGCGGCGCCAAGGGCACCTGCCCGTGCGTAGAGCGGGCGTGGACTTTCCTGCATGAAATTTTCCCCCATAGACGTTGGCCTCCGGCTTTCCATGCGGGCGCTAATGCGGTGCTGGAAGTGCGGAGGGGACAAGACTGTGAACTGCAAATGTTTACTGCGAGTGATGCGGAAACTGCCCGTAGCCGGGTTTTACTCAGTGAACTGATTAAAAAAACGCCAGTGATAGTACCGAATAACTCCTGCCCGCCGCGGTTCCCACGCCCAAAAATGTTAATGACATAGATCATACGGGGAGGCACTCGAGAGAATAGCGGCCCCGGGAGGAGATAGCAAGGGTGGACGGGCAGAGCCGGGGGACACATATTGATCCCGCCGCACGGCCCGGGTAGCGTCACATTGACAATGCCAGCCACGGCGCGCACGCTGCCCCGGATCCAAGGAGAAACGTGGGACGAGGGCGTACAGGTGCCGGTTCCGGCGCGGCACAGGCAGGGGCCGGGGGAATTTTGGTGGCGCTCGCGTCCTCGGCAGTGTTCGGCCTCTCCGGTTCGTTTGCCAAGTCGCTGCTGGAGACCGGATGGACCAGCACCGGAGCCGTGGCGGTTCGGATGCTTGGTGCAGCGCTGGTCCTCGCGGTTCCCGCCGCGATCGCACTTCGCGGCCGCTGGCACCAGGTGCGGGACAACTGGCGCACCATCGCACTCTTCGGGTTTATCGGCGTGGCCGGATGCCAGTTCTTCTACTTCAACGCAGTGGAGCGTCTTTCCGTGGGAGTGGCGCTGCTGCTGGAGTTCCTGGCCCCCGTGCTGATGGTGCTCTGGATCTGGGCAGCCACCCGGCGCCGGCCCGGCCTGCGGACCGTGCTGGGGACTTTGGCGGCAATTGCCGGGCTGGTCCTGGTGCTTGACCTTGGCGGCAGCACCCGGATTGATCCGATCGGCGTGCTGTGGGGCCTGGCGGCAGCCGTGTGCCTGGCCATGTACTTCTTTATTACCGCCAAACAGAATGATTCCCTGCCGCCGCTGGTGCTGGCCACCGGAGGCATGCTGGTTGGCGGAGCAACAATGGCGGTTCTGGGCCTCACGGGCATTCTGCCGCTGGGGTTCAGCGCCGCCGATGTGGATCTTGGCGGCTGGCGGACCCCGTGGTGGGTGCCGGTGGCCGGCCTGGTGCTGTTCTCCACCGTTCTGGCCTACGTCACCGGGATCATCGCTGCCCGCGGCCTGGGCTCACGCGTGGCGTCCTTTGTCTCGCTGACGGAAGTCCTCTTCGCGGTTCTGTGGGCGTGGCTGCTGCTTGCAGAGCTGCCGCGTCCGGTGCAGCTGGCGGGCGGAGCCCTGATTGTGGCAGGGGTGGTGCTGGTCCGCTCCGATGAGCCGGCGGGACTGCCCGGCGAGGCAGCGGCCGACGTCGAACCCTACGCCTGAGCGGGTCCGACGCCGGTGCGCCGCTCAGGCGCCCGGAGCCTCGCCTACCAGCGGCGCTTCCACCGGCTCCACCGTTATTTCCCGCTTCAGGATCTTGCCCGTAGGCCCCTTGGGCAGGGCATCGGTCAGCTGGATCCGGCGGGGATATTTGTAGGCCGCCAGACGGTCCTTGGCGAACTGGGCAATCTCCGCCACCAGCTGGTCCCGGGCGCTGTCATCAGCCGGCCGGGATTCTTCACGCAGGCCCACCACGGCCACGATTTCCTCGCCGTGCAGGTCATCGGGGACACCGATCACCGCCGCTTCAGCCACTGCCGGATGCCCGTAGAGCACCTCCTCGACCTCGCGGGGATACACGTTGTACCCGCCGCGCAGGATCATGTCCTTCTTCCGGTCCACAATGTAGATGTTGCCCTCCTCATCCAGGCGGGCAAGGTCCCCGCTGCGGAACCAGCCGTCCGGAATGGCGGCAGCCGTGGCGTCATCGTTGTGCCAGTACCCCTTCATCACGCCTTCGCCGCGGATGGAGAGCTCTCCGATCTCACCGGTTGGCACGTCCCTGCCTTCGGGATCCAGTATCCGCACCTCCATGCCGTCAACCGGCCGGCCGATGGACCCCGCCTTCCGCTCGCCGCCCGGAAGGTTGAAGGAAACAATCGGCGAGGTTTCGGAGAGCCCGTACCCCTCCAGCAGGTAGGTTCCGAAAACGTCCTCGAACTCATGCAGGATTTCCAGCGGCATGGCGGAGCCGCCGGTGATGGCACCGCGAAGCGAGGACAGATCGGTGGTTTTCACGTCCGGGTGGCGCAGCATCGCCACGTACATGGTGGGGACCCCCTCAAAAATGGTCACGCCGTCACGCTCAATAATCTGCAGTGCCTTGCCGGCATCAAACCGGGGCAGCAAGCTGATGGATGCACCGGCAAGAACGGCGGAATTGAGGGCGGCGGTCTGGCCGAACACGTGGAAGAACGGCAGTCCGCCGAAGATGACGTCGGTCTCGAGGGTGTCCAGCAGGGAGCGTGAGACCTGGGCATTGCTCAGCAGGTTCCAGTGGGTGAGCGCCGCACCCTTGGGGCGGCCGGTGGTCCCGGAGGTGTAGAGGATTACCGCGATGTCTTCATCATCTACGTCGGCAACCTCAAGGCGGGAATCCGCGGCAGCCAGCAGCTGGAGGAACTCCACCGAGTCCACGGAAACTACGTCCACATTCCCGGCCTCTTCGGCTCCGGCGGTTACCTCCGCAGCCACCCCTTCCCAGGCGAAAACAATCCGTGCCCCGGAATCCTGCAGGTGATAGGCAATCTCCCGGGCCTTCAGCAGCGGATTCATAGGCACCACAACGGCTCCGTACCGCAGCGCACCGTAATAGATGAACGGCATCTGCGGAATGTTCGGCATCACCAGCCCCACGCGGTCGCCGGGAGCCACGCCCCGTGCAGCCAGGACACCCGCCACTTTTGCGCTCATGGCCTCCAGCGCCGCGTACGTCACTACGGTCTCATCCAGTTTCAGAGCGGTCCGCTCCGGAACACGGGCAACTGTGTCGGTAAGGACGCGGGCGAGGTTGGCCATGGGGATCTCCTTTGATCGTGCAACGTTGTGGGCAGTCTAGCCACAGCGGACGGGTGCTGCCGAGCTTTTTTGCCGGACCGGCTCACGAACGTTTCCCCAAAACCGTCTACCGTATGTGGAAGTGAAACCCTTTGAGCAGATTGTGCAGGAGCACGGCCCGGCCGTGCTGAGGGTCTGCCGTGCCGTGCTCGGTCCGCAGGACGCGGAAGACGCGTGGTCGGAAACATTCCTGGCCGCGCTGCGCGCCTACCCTGCTCTGCCGGAGGGTGCCAACATCCAGGCCTGGCTGGTCACCATTGCCAAACGGAAAGCGATCGACCAGCACCGGTCAGCAGCCAGGAATCCGCTGCCGGTGGAGCAGCTGCCGGAACCGCCCCCTGCCGGGGGAGCCGCCGAGCTGGACGGACTCTGGCATGCGCTGAAAACCCTGCCCGTGCGTCAGCGTGAGGCCTTGGCGTACCACCATCTGGCAGGGCTGCCGTACGCCGAGGTGGCACTGTTGCTGGGCGGTAGCGAAGCGGCCTGCCGGCGCTCGGCGGCAGATGGCATGAAGAAACTACGGACGCTGTACAGGGAGGACCGCAATGCCATCCTTTGATCTTTCCGAAGCGGGCCTCCTGGCCGGCATGGCGGCCGGAGAGCCGGACGCAGCGGTCCTGGCGCGGCTGCATTCCCGCCTGGCCGCCGACGCCGGGTCCGCCGGAGTCCTGGACCTCGCGTATACGGTGATGGACAGCCCGGTGGGCAGGCTGATCCTGGCCGCAACGGACGCCGGCCTGGTCAGGGTGGCCTTCGAATGTGAGGGAGTCGACGAGGTGCTGCAGGTGCTCAGCGACCGGATCAGCCCGCGGATCCTGGAGGCGCCGGAGCGGCTTGCCGTTCCCGTGGCGCAGCTGCAGGAGTATTTCGACGGCGCCCGGCACAGCTTCGACCTGGACCTGGATCTCCGCCTGACATCCGGTTACCGGCGCACCGTGGTCCAGGTCCTGCAGGGGATCGGCTACGGACACACGGTGACCTATGCAGGCATAGCCGCACTCACCGGCAACCCCGGTGCCGTGCGGGCGGTGGGCACCGCCTGCGGCCGCAATCCGCTGCCGCTGGTGATTCCCTGCCACCGGGTCCTGCGCTCGGACGGAACCACCGGCGGGTACCGCGGAGGACCGGCCGCGAAAAAGATTCTCCTCGATCTGGAAGCCGCAGCATGAGCAACTCCCTCTTTCCCCGCGAACGGACAGAACCGGCCGTGGGGGCCGTGCATGTTCCCGGCTGGCTGCCCGCGCAGCGCCAGCGCGAGATAGTGGATGCCTGCCGGCAGTGGGCCGTTGGGCCGGTTCCCATGCGATCGGCGGTGCTGCCCGGCGGGCACCCGATGTCCGTCCAGACCGTCTGCCTGGGCTGGCACTGGCAGCCGTACAAGTACACGCGAACCGCCGACGACGTCGGTGGTGGCCGCGTCGCGGACGTGCCCGAGTGGCTGGTCGAACTGGGACGCGATGCGCTGCGTGCTGCGTACCGCCGGCCGGACGGCAGCTATGAGCGGGATGACTACCGGCCGGAAAACTACACGCCGGACACTGCACTGATCAACTACTACGCCGAGGGCGCCCATATGGGCATGCACCAGGACAAGGACGAGAAATCCAGCGCCCCAGTGGTATCCATCAGTATTGGTGACACATGCGTGTTCCGTTTCGGCAACCCGGAAACGCGGAACCGGCCGTATACGGATCTTGAACTGGAGGGAGGGGACCTGTTTGTCTTCGGCGGGCCCTCACGCTTTGCCTATCACGGAGTACCCCGTACCCATGCCGGTACCGCGGACCCGGCGGGCGGGCTGGCCACCGGCCGCATCAACATCACCCTCCGGATGACCGGCCTGAGCGGATGAGCCCGAGCGGCCCCGGCGCAGTGCCCGATGTCCAAAACGGCGCAGTTGTCCAAAACGGCGCGGTGCCCCGAGCCGGCGGCGGTGCCGTGCGGCAGGACTCCCTGGCATACCGGGGGCCGCTGGCGCGGGAGCCGCTGGTCAACGCCCTCGCCGCCCACGCCGTGCCCGGACTGGAACGGGTCACGCGCGGCAGCGACGGCGCCGCGGTGGAACGGCTTCTGACGTTGCCCTCCGGTCCCGTGGAGATCGCCGTCCGTTTCCGTTCGGACGGCGAGGTGGTGCTGGCCCGTCCGCAACTGCCGGACGCGGAGGACGCCGAACTGACCGCAAGGGTCCGTTCCTGGTTGGACCTGGAGGCGGACCACACGGTGATTGATCCGTTCCTGTCCCGCTTTGACCTCCTGGAACCGCTGGTGCGGTGCCATCCCGGGCTGCGGGTACCGGGTACCACTGACGGTTTCGAAACTGCCGTACTCACCGTCCTGGGACAGCAGGTAACCCTCGCCGCTGCCCGGACCTTCGGGGCGCGCCTGGTTGCCTCCTTCGGCCGCCCCGGGCCGGCCGGACTTTCCACCTTCCCGACACCTGAGTCTCTGGCCGCCGTGCCTGCCGAAGATATCCAGGCTGCCGTCCGGATTCCCCACGCCCGCGCACGCACGGTATCCGCAGTGGCCCGGGCTGCCGCGGAAGGGCTGGCACTGCACCCCGGCGCTGACCGGAATACGGCACGGCGGGAACTGCTGGCGCTCCCGGGGATCGGTCCCTGGACCGCGGACTACCTGGCTGTCCGCGTGCTCGGGGACCGCGACGCCTATCCGGCGGATGACCTGGTGCTCAAGCGTGCGCTGGGCGTCGGTACCGGACGGGAGGCCGCACTGCTTTCCCAGCCGTGGCGTCCCTGGCGGTCCTATGCCCTGTTCCACCTCTGGACCGCCGCTGCGTACGCTCCCGTCGGGAAGGCCGCCGTCGGCAAAGCCGCGGGTTAGGCTCCCAGCAGGGAGAACATCAGCGAGACGCCTGCCGGGCCTCCCTGCACCGCGGCCAGCCGGCCGAGCCTGCGGTCGCTAAGCACCAGGACGACGGCGGCCAGCAGCATGCACGCCGTGCTGAAGCTCATAAGCGTCAGGCCTGCCACCGCGTTGCCGGCGATCAGCAGCACCACGCCGAGGCAGGCACCCACGGCGAGGAACAGGTTGTGGAAACCCAGGTTGTAGGCCAGCTGTGCCGTCGCCGCTGCGGAACTTGTACCCCGAAGCTGAAAGATCGCAACGGTCCCCGGGTCCGTCCATCTCAGGGATTCGAGCATAAAAAGGTAGAAGGCCACAGCAGCGGCGACCACGGCAAGGATGGCTGCGATTATCAGCACGGGGGGCTCCCTTGGCATTGCCCGGGCAGAGCCGTCCGGCACTGCCGCGCCGGGGACGGTAACCTCCGCCGGTGCGGTCAATCCTGACAGCCCACGGTCCCGCCCTCAAGGCCGCGTGTCTGTTTCGGTTGGCGGGCGCGGCCAAAAGCGAGCTAGCCTTGAATGAGCGGCCGTTGTACCGGCCCTCACCCTACCGGCGTTGGACGCCGCTGCCGCTTTCCCGGAAGGAAACCCATTGCGCCCAATCCGCCCCGCCCGTTCCCTGGCCATGGTGGTGCTGGCATCCCTTGCCCTCACCGCCTGCGGATCCGACTATCCTCTTGGCGACGCCCAGCGCGAGGCCGCCGAAAACAGCAACTCGACCCTCAGCGGTGTGCTGTCCGGGGCCGGATCAAGTGCCCAGGGTCCCGCCATGGACGCGTGGATCGCCGGGTTCGGGACGCTGCATCCGAAGGTGCAGCTGCAGTACTCTCCGGACGGATCGGGTGCCGGGCGCAGCGCGCTGCTGGCCGGCGCCGTGGATTTCGCCGGGTCGGATGCGTACCTGCAGGAAGAGGAAATGGCTGCTGCCCGGGAAGTCTGCGGACCGGAGGGCGCACTGGACATCCCGGCCTACATTTCACCGATTGCCGTGGCGTTTAATCTGCCAGGCTTCGAATCACTGAATCTGGACGCTGCGACCATCGCGGCCATTTTCCGCGGCAGCATTGAAACCTGGGATGATCCGGCCATTGCTGCCCTGAATCCCGGGGTCGCGTTGCCATCCACCCGCGTCACCCCCGTGAGCCGCGCCGATGACTCGGGCACCACGGAAAACTTCACTGAGTACCTGCACGAGGTGGCACCGGACGCATGGCCCGATGCGCCGTCGGGAACCTGGCCGGGAGGCCTCGAAGGTGAGAACGCACAGGGTAACTCCGGTGTAGTCAGCACCGTCACGCGGACCGAAGGCGCCGTGACCTACGCCGATGATTCGGTGATCGACGAATCCATGGGCACCGCCAACCTGCTGGTCGGGGAGGAATTCGTCCCGATCAGCGCCGAAGCGGCGAGCACCGCCGTCGAACAGTCCACCCGGGTACCGGGGCGCAGCGAGCACGATATTGCGCTGCACCTGGACCGGAAGACCACCGAACCCGGTGCCTACCCGCTGGTCCTGGTCTCCTACCAGATCTACTGCAGCTCCTACGACGACGCCGCCCTGGTGGAACGCGTCAAGGCCTTCGGGGAGTACGTGGTCAGCGAGGCCGGACAGGCCGCCTCCGCCGATGCCGCGAAGAGCGCACCGATCCCGCCGGCACTTGCCGAAGATACCCTCGCCGCGGTGAAATCCATTACCGTGCGCGACTAGGCGTACTGCAATCGAGGCGGTCTGCAGTTAGCTGCATCTTCGGTTGCCGCTCTTTGGGCGCACTCTTGCGCCGCCTGCACACCGGTGTCACCGTGGATTTACGCGACGCTGAAGGGGGCTGCTGTGGAACCTATCCGAATCGAACGATGGTGGCCGTACCTGGACGGTTCGGCCAAGGATTGGCTGAGGCACAACCTGCGCCAGGACGGCCTGCCGCCCAGGGTGCAGGACCGGATTGCGGAGGCCGGCGGGCCGGTCATGGATCCCATTCTGAACGAACCCGACTGGGCCTTCATCGAGTTGGACTCCCAGACTGTCGAGTGATCGAACCTCCGTGAACGCGACTAGTTCACGAAATGCGTTTCCACGGACTCCGAGGTAATCGAGCCCACCACACGCTCCGCGAGGTCCCGCAGCTTCACGTTCCGGTTGCTGGAGGCCCGCCGCAGGATCTCGAAGGCCGCGTCCTGGCTGCACTTGTTTTGCGCCATGACAATGCCCACGGCAAGGTCGATGGTGGTTCGAGCCTCCATGGCCGCCCGCAGGTGCTCTGCCGTGTTCTTGTGCCGGGCAATCTCCACGGCCAGCTGCAGTGCTGAGCTGGCCTCACCGGCAAAGGCTTCCGCCGCCGCGATCCGCTCTTCAGTGAAGTACTCCGCTTCAGGGGCATAGAGATTTAGCCCCGCCCCGCCGTCGTTGCCGAGAACCAGGGGTACGCCGAGGATGGAATGGAAACCGCGGTCGCGTATAACGTCCGCGTATTCCGGCCAGCGGGGGTCGGTGCTCACATCCTGGATCAGCACCGTTTTTCCCGTTCGCGCCGCACGCAGGCACGGGCCGTCGCCGTAACCGTACTGGACCTCATCCAGCACCCGGGCGGCGTCACTGCTGCTGGCGACCGTGGCGCCCTGCTTATTGCGGAGCAGGGTCACGCCCACCAGGATGTCTGCGTCCGTACTGAAAAGCTCGGCGGCACGGGCCGCAAACGCCTCCAGGAAGTACTCCATCGATTCGGTCTCGAGGATTAACGCCTGCAGTTCGGCTGCGACCGAATGCTGCTGCGGGGCAAGTTTCATGATGCGAGTCTATCGCCGACGCCGCCGTTCCCGCTGGTTCGGCGGCGCCGGCCGGACGGACTTAAAGCGAGTCTGTGAGTTCCGTTTCCTTCTCCCGGCTCCACGTCCTGGCGTAGACCCCGATCAGGGCTTCCTGCCGGAGCGTGAACCCGAGCCGGTTGAGCAATCCGTGCGCCTGGTAGACGGTGAGGTGCTGTGCGCTGCGGCTCGCCCCTGCCTTGTCCGCCCGGTACAAATAGGTGTCTATGGCCCGCAGCCAGCGCCGTCGCCAGTTTGCTACCGCCGACTCGGAGGCGGTGGCCATCATCAGGCGGTGGACCGGCATCAGCTGGGCCTGTGCCTGTGCGCCGGTGGCTTTCTGCACGCCGGCCGCCCGGGGATCCGAGGCGGTGCAGCTGTGCAGGTGGCTGTCCCAGTAGTATTCCCAGGACACCCGGCGCCGGTCCGGCCACGTGGAGGCGCGCGGCCCCTTCATCATCGCGTAGGCGGAATCGAAGAGCAGCAGCGAGGCCAGCGCGGACCGGTTTTGTGCCTTGGGAAACCGGGCTGTTGCCCACAGGCACAAATCAGAGGAAAGCTCGAAGACCTCTTCCGCGAGGCTCAGGCCTTCCACGCCGCCATACCGCGCCAGGTCGGCTTCGACCCAGGGCAGCAGCGGATCGGTTCCCACAGTGCGGTCCAGGACCGGGTCGCTGAACTCATGCCCCACCGGCATGCTGCGCACCGGGTCCCCGGACTGGTCCTGCAGCGCCCCCAGCAGGGGTTTAAGCCTGTCCAGGGTTTCCGACGGGGCGAGGACCCTGAGCCGCACCTGGGCGTTCGCGGGCTGCATTCGCCGGGTATAGAACCATCGCTGGGCCCCCCATCTGCGAGCCTGTGCAACAAGCGGGGTGACCAATTCCCCGATAATGCGGTCCGCCAGCTCAAAACCGCCGGCCTCTACGGACAGGTTCCACCACACCGGATGCGGGGCGGAACGGAACGGGGTGCGAAGTGTGGTTGGCTGGCTCATAGCCATCCTTTCGTGCTGTCTGTGCGGGATAACTCGTGATTCCACTCAGGACTGCTCATGCTGGACCACCCCGTCCGGAATGCCCTTTTTCAGGGCGTCCCGGGTAGGAAGTCTTCCCCAGTCAAACGGCCGTGTCCACCGTCCCCGGAACCTGTTCGGAAAGGTTGTCGGAAGACCTCGCCATCCTGCCGAAGTGGAGTACTATCCCTTGGCATTCGGCCCGTCCCGGGAGGGTTCCCTTGGAGGGGATCCAGGCCTGCTGCTGCACTTCCGCAATGGTCCGGGCAGTGCCATAATCGGCGCCGATTGCGCCGCTGATCGGCGCACCCGCCGGACCTGCAACATTTGCAAAGTTACTAAGTCTGCTTATGGTTAAGGGACTTGGGGTGAGGGCCTCGCCGGGCAGGGTCGTCCGGGGGCCCCGCCCGGACCCGGAATCCGCGGAGACGAGGAGGCAGGCCTGTGCGAGCGATGGTGTACCGAGGACCCTACAAGGTGCGGGTTGAGGAAAAGGACCGCCCGCCCATAGAGCATCCCAACGATGCCATCATCCGGGTCACCCTGGCTGCGATCTGCGGCTCCGACCTGCACCTGTACCACGGGCTGATGCCGGACACCCGGATCGGGCACACCTTCGGCCACGAATTCATTGGAGTGGTGGAAGAGGTAGGCCCCTCGGTGCAGAACCTGAAGGTCGGGGACCGGGTGATGGTTCCCGCCAACATTTACTGCGGTTCCTGTTACTTCTGCGCCCGCGGAATGTACTCGAACTGCCACAACGTGAACCCGAACGCCACCGCCGTCGGGAGCCTGTACGGGTATTCGCACACCACCGGCGGGTACGACGGCGGCCAGGCCGAGTATGTGCGCGTGCCGTTTGCCGACGTCGGGCCCTCCGTGATCCCCGACTGGATGGACGAGGAAGACGCACTGATGTGCACCGACGCCCTGGCGACGGGATACTTTGGCGCGCAGCTCGGAGACATTGTCGAGGGCGATACCGTGGTGGTCTTTGGAGCAGGCCCCGTGGGCCTCTACGCTGCCAAGTCGGCCTGGCTGATGGGCGCCGGGCGGGTCATCGTGATAGACCACCTGGATTACCGGCTCGAAAAGGCGCGCACCTTCGCACATGCGGAAACCTACAACTTCACCGAGCATCAGGACATCGTGGTGCACATGAAGCAGATCACCGACCATCTCGGTGCCGACGTAGCCATCGACGCGGTGGGGGCGGAAGCTGACGGTAATTTCCTGCAGCACGTCACCGGGGCCAAGCTCAAGCTGCAGGGCGGATCCCCGGTGGCCCTGAACTGGGCGATCGACTCGGTACGGAAGGCGGGGACTGTCTCGGTGATGGGCGCCTACGGCCCCATGTTCAGTGCCGTGAAGTTCGGCGACGCCATGAATAAGGGCCTGACCCTGAATATGAACCAGGCTCCGATGAAGCGGCAGTGGCCGCGGCTCTTTGAACATATCCGTGCCGGGTACCTGAAGCCCAGTGAAATCATCACGCACCGGATCCCCCTGGAACACATCGCTGAGGGCTATCACATGTTCTCGGCGAAGCTGGATAACTGCATCAAGCCCGTCATTGTCCCCGGATCCTAAAGAAAGGACACGGTCATGGCCTACACACCGCAGAAGCCCGCCCTGACGCCGAGCAGTGAGGAGCTGCGTGCACGGATCCCGGGATGGGGCGCGGACCTGGACCCGAAGGACCGGCCCGCAGTGCCCAAACTGCAGTTCGATCCGACGCTCAGCGGCGCCCACTGGGAGTTTCCGGAACGCCAGGAGGAAAAGTATCCGCGGGAACGGTCCATGGAGCACAAGTTCCTCACTCCCGTTTTCGGCACCTCCTGTCCGCCGAAGGGATTATCGGGCGTGATGCGACGCTATGCCTACAGCCGTTACAGTGAGGCCCGGGCTGCGCACTGGCTGATCCTGCTGGCGGCGGACCGGGTGGATGCGGTGGAAAGCCACCTGGCATCCTTCGTGAGCCTGCGTCCGGACAATCCGGTCACCGAGACAGGGGTGCTCAGCGAATTTTCCCGGCACGGGTACGCGTCCCGCGCCGGCAGGAAACGGGCGGACACCAATCATCAGTGGATTGATCCCCTCCTGGTGGGCGGCCCGTGGCTGCTTGCCGGTGCGGGCCTGGCCACGGCCATTGGCGCAGCGGCCCGGCGGCTGCGGAAGTAAAAACCGTGAGTGCGTTGCAGGCCGCCCCAGGCGGTGGGAATACTGGTGGAGTCGGATGCGAAAGCAAGGCAGGTAAGGCGGTGGCCGGGCATGGACGGCAGGGGAGTGGAGCAGTATCGGCGCCGGATGGAACGGGCAGCCCGGCTCAGGGCGGCCGCGGCCGGCGGGGAACTCGACGCTGAAGATGCCAGGGCCGTGGCGGCGGAGGAAGAGCTGCAGCACCAGCGCCGCCAGTTCGACGACGCTGCGCGGGCGGATTACCTTGTCCGTGATGCGATGGCCCGCGGCGAGTTCGACAACCTGAAGTACGCCGGCAAACCCATTCCCGGACTGGGTGATGCCCATGATCCGGACTGGTGGATCAAGGGCCTGCTCCAGCGGGAAAACGTCACCGGCCTGGGTCCCAGGGCCATCCTGTTGCGTACCGAGGACGCGGAACTGGATGCCAGATTGGACACCCGGTGGAGCGAGAGGCAGGTGCGGGAAATCCTCGAGGACTTCAATGCCCGGGTGATCGACGCCCGGCGCCAGCTCGAGGGCGGCCCTCCGGTCATCACCCCCACCCGGGACGTGGAACTGGAGCTGCAACGCTGGCGGGAACGGAAAGCGGCGGCGCAAAGCACAGCCGCCGCCGCCCCGGAAGAGGAGCGGCGGCGGCCATGGTGGAGACGGAAACGCTAGGCCCTAGACGGTAGTGGCGTCCTGGACTTCGCCCACCAGCTCTTCGATGATGTCCTCGAGGAACAGCACGCCGGTGGTATTGCCTTCGGCATCGAAGACCCGCGCCACGTGGGCGCCGGTGCGGCGCATGGTGGCCAGTGCATCCTCCAGTTCGCTTTCGCGGTAGGCCGAGGCCAGGCGGCGGATGCGCTTGGCCGGCACGGGTGCGGTGAACTCATCCGGGGAGGTCAGGTCCATAACGTCCTTCAGGTGCAGGTAACCGTCGGGATCCCCGGCCTCGTTGGTCAGGATGTACCGCGAGTAGCCATGGATATCCACGGCCTGCTGCAGGTCCGCCGGCGAGGCGGTTTCCGGCAACAGCACCATCCGGGCAATGGGAACCTCGACGTCGGCCACTCTCTTCTCGGTGAATTCGAAAGCGGCCGTCAGTGTTCCGCTGCGGTCGGTCAGTACACCCTCACGGGTGGACTGCTCAACAATGGTGGCCACTTCGTCCAGGGTGTACGCACTGGTCGCCTCATCCTTGGGTTCCACCTTGAACAGGCGCAGTACGCTGTTGGCTATCCCGTTCAGGGACCAGATCACCGGACGGACAATACGGGAAACCAGCACCAGGGGCGGCGCGAGCAGCAGGGCGGCGCGGGTGGGCACCGAGAAGGAAATATTCTTCGGCACCATTTCGCCCACCACCACGTGCAGGAAGGTCACCAGCAGCAGCGCCACGATAAAGGCAATAACACCAATGGCGTCCGGAGACAGCCGCGTCAGTGCCAGTGGTATCTCGAGCAGGTGGTGGATGGCCGGCTCCGAGACATTCAGGATGACCAGCGAGCAGACAGTGATACCCAGCTGGGCCGTGGCCAGCATCAGCGTGGCGTGTTCCATGGCCCACAGTGTGGTTTTCGCAGCCTTGCTCCCGGCTTCCGCCTTCGGCTCAATCTGTGACCGCCGGGCCGAGATGACCGCGAATTCAGCGCCGACAAAAAACGCGTTGACCGCCAGCAGCACTACGAGCCAGATGATTCCGGGCAGGTATTCACTCATGGGTCAGTTCCTTGGTCAGAGAGTCAACAATGCGGTCATGGGCGCTCTTCGGAGCTTCCGAGGTGCCGGAAGGTGTGAACCGGAGGCGTTCAATGTGGTTGCGGACCACACGCTCCACCCGGAGCGTGCCGCCGTTGATCTCCACCTCGTCGCCCAGTTCCGGAATGCGGTCCAGCTCGTCGGTGACAAACCCGGCAATGGTGTCATATTCCTCGCCGTCCGGAACGGTTACGCCCGTGCGGTCCAGGAGTTCGTCGGGCCGCAGTGCGGCGTCGAAGGTGATGGCGCGGCCTGTGCGGACCACACCCACCCGGGCGCGGTCATGCTCGTCCTCCAGCTCGCCCACAATCTCTTCCACGAGGTCTTCGAGGGTGACGATGCCCGCTGTGCCGCCGTGCTCGTCGGAGACAATGGCCACCTGCAGGCCCTGGGCGCGCAGCAGTCCCAGCAGGGTATCCACGCCCATGGACTCGGGCACGTGCAGCGGTTCAACCATCAGCTCGGCAGCGGTTACTGAGCCGCGGGAGGCCAAAGGCACTGCAAAGGCCTGCTTGACGTGCAGGACACCCAGGATGTCATCGGAATCCCGGCCGATCACAGGGAACCGGGAATAGCCGGTGGAGGTGGCCAGGGCCACCACCTGTTCGGAAGTATCCGCCTCATGGACGGTCTTCATCCGCACACGGGGCGTCATAACGTCTGCGGCCGAATGGTCAGCGAACCGCAGGGTGCGGTTCAGGAGGACCGCGTGGTCCAGATCCAGCAGGCCTTCCAGTGCGGAGCGGCGTACGAGGGAACTGAGTTCCTCTGCGCTGCGGGCACCGGAAAGCTCTTCCTTGGGCTCAATGCCGAAGGACCGGATGATCGCGTTGGCCGTGTTGTTGAACAGCAGAATGACGGGTTTGAACACGGTGGTGAACACCGACTGGAAGGGAACCACCAGTTTGGCGGTGGCCAGGGGGAGGGCCAGGGCAAAGTTCTTGGGAACCAGTTCACCGATGATCATGGAGAAGATGGTTGCCAGGAAGATGCCGATCACCGCGCCGACGCCCGGCACTACTGCCTCGGGAACGCCCAGGGCGGTAAGCGGGGAACTCAGCATTGAGCTGATTGCGGGTTCAAAGGTGTAGCCGGTCAGCAGCGTGGTTAGCGTAATGCCGAGCTGGGCACTGGAAAGATGCGTGGACGTGATCTTCAGTGCGTTGATCGTGGGGTTCAGCCGCTTCTCACCACGGTCACGCCGGGCTTCAAGCTCCGTGCGGTCCAGGTTGACGAGTGAAAACTCGGAGGCGACGAACAGTCCGGTGCCGACGGTGAGGAGCAAGCCTACGCCGACCATGAGCCATTCATACATGGGGCTGCCCCTCTCTCGTGATAGCCGGTGCAGCCGGGGTAAACACGGACTGCACGTCGGTCAGGACGGGGAGGGGCAAGGGTTTATGTGAGGGAGGGTCATCCATAGTCCAAGAGATAATACATGACCTGCCTGAAGCCGCTTCCAAGGATTCTCCCAGCCGAGGGCAGAGGCCCCCTTGCCCGGACGGATTAGCGTCTGCCGTGCCCATAGGTGGGTTCACGGTTAGTGGACCCGGCGACCCGGTGCTGCCGCACCAGGCAGAACGGATCATACATTTCAATGCCCAGCCGGCCCGTTCCGGGCACAGGCTGGTAAAAGCAGGTGCAGGGGAAGTTCACGGGCGCCTTTCCGGGCCCAGGCATCAAGGCCCTCGAAGTTCTCTTTGATCCGTTGGACGGTGCCTGCCCCGGGGGCTGGAACCGTCCTATATACCGTGATACAACGCAGGGCTGCCCGGTTTCAAAACGGTGTCCCGGGGCCGAAACGGGCCTGCCGGGACCCCCGGATTCCCTGCGCCGCTGCGGTCCGGCAGGGAACCCGGCGGCGGGGTCAGCTGCTGGCCAGCTCCGGTTCCCCGGCGGCCTCCATCAGCACGGAGTCCAGGAGTTCACCTGCCTCTTCCGCCGTGGCCTGGCGGGCCAGGGCAAGTTCGGAAACCAGCAGCTGCCGGGCTTTGAGGAGCATCCGTTTTTCGCCGGTGGACAGCGGATGGGTCCGTTCCCGGGACCACAGGTCGCGGACAACTTCGGCAATCAGGTGGAGCTCGCCGGTGCTCATCTTGCCCTCATTGGCTTTGAACCTGCGGGACCAGTTGTCCGGTTCGAGGCCTGCCGGGCCGCGCAGCACGGAGAACACGGCCTGAACGCCGTCGTCGTTAATGACGCTGCGCACCCCCACGTCCTCGGCATTGTCCGCGGGGAGCTTGATGGTCAGCTCCGTGGCGTGCACGCGGAAGGTAAGGGTTTCCCGCTCAACCCCCTTGATGGTCATGGGGGAGATATCTGTGACTGTGACGGCGCCGTGGTGCGGATATACCAGGGTCTGGCCGACGGTGAATTTCAAAATGACGTCCCTCTGTTCAGGTAGGCATGCTTCGGAAGCGGGGCTCCCAAAGACCGCACTGACCTGCACAGGCCGCTCACGCACGGCCGTGGCAGTTTGGACCGCGGGCAATAGAGAAGGAGTCAAGTCCCAGGCGCGGGGTGTGTGGATAGTGCCTGGCGCCGGTAGCAACCGCCGCCAGCGGTTCCGCAGTCCCACGCTGTGCCGTCAGCATATCCTCCCGGGGCAAGTGCTCCCGGCTCCGCCACGGCGTGCGGTCCGTGAACGGGGCCGGAGAGTCCCTATGCTTCGGCCCGCACCAGCGCCCGGGCCGCTGCGCGGGCGCTGACAAGCGGGTCCGCCGGCAGGCCGCGCAGCAGGCTGGCCAGAACGCCGTTGTAGATCAGCAGCAGGGCCGAGGCAGTGGCAGCAGGCTGCCGGCAGCCAGCCGCCCGGGCCAGTTCCCCGAGCCGTTCACTGACCAGCCGGCTGTCCGTCTCCAGCAGTGCCTGCACCGGGTCGGATGCCCCCGCGGCCGGGATGGGACGCTCCGAGGCGGTGGCAAGGAAGCAACACCACTGGGTGGGACCGGATGCCGCGCGGAAGGTCTCAACCGCATCGAAAACCGCCAGCAGGCGGTCGGCGGGCGACGGGGCAGCGGCTATGGCGGCATCCCAGTGTCCCGTCCAGTCGCTGAGCCTGCGCGCGAGGACTTGGCGGAGGAGGTTGTCCTTGGACTTGAAGTGTTTATAGAGGGTCACCACCGAGACGCCGGCGTCGGCCGCCACGGAGTCCACCCCCGAAACGGCGATGCCGTTCTGGAAAAACAGCTTTTCCGCCGAATCGAGCAGCCGGGTTTGGGTGTCCTGCGGGGGTGCCATGCCTATAGTGTAACGTTCGTTACAGTGAAACGATCGTTAAGCAGGTGGTCATGAGCCAGACACGCCTCAGCTCCGCCGCAGGTCCGGGGATCGCTGTTGCCGGCATGCTGCTCATCGCCGCCACGTACGGGATGGCCCGGTTTGGGGTGGGTCTGTTTGCCCCCGCGCTGGCGGCCGTCCGTCCGGAGCTGGTTGGAGCCCTGGGTTGGGCCGCAGCGGCGCAGTTCACGTCCTATTCCCTGGCGGCGCTTGCCGCCGCCCGGCTCGTGGATCGGCACCCGCGTACCGGACTGCTGCTGGCCGGGGCCACGGCAACGGCCGGCTGCATCGGGGTGGCCGTGGCAACGGAACCGCTGATGTTCGTGCTGGCCGTCCTGATCGGTGGCATGGGCGGCGGCTTTGCCTCCCCGGCCCTGGTGCCGGTCATTGACGCGGTGACGGACCCGGGATCCGCGGGCACGGCACAGTCCGTTGCCAATGCCGGGACCGCGGTGGGAGTCATCGGAGCCGGCGGCATAGCCTTCGCGGCGCCCTCGGTCGGTTTCGCCTGGCTGCTCATGGCGTTGATCTGTGCCGCGGCCGCAGCTGCTGCCTGGTACCCCGTCCGCCATCCGGCCGCACTCTCCGGCGCCCGTCGCCCAGCCGCCCGGTCTCCGGGTGCAGCTTCCTGGAAGCTTCTGGGTATTCCCAGTGCTGCTGCGGTGGTTGTCGGTGCCGGCTCCGCCCTTGCGTGGACCTTCGGTCCGCTGCTGGTCAGCCAGGGCGGAGCGGTGGCCGGGGGGCAAGTGGGGTGGCTCTGGATCGTGCTCGGGGCCGGCGGCCTGTTTGGCACGCTGACCGGGAAGCTGGTGAACCGCATTGGCCTCCGGGCGGGATGGGTCCTCTGCGCCGGGTCTCTGGCCGTGGCGACAGCCGCCGTCGGATTATCCGCCGTAACGGGCAATCCCTGGGCCGCCTATGCCGGGCTGGCCGTCTTCGGCGCCGGATACATGGGTATGTCGGCCGTGCTCATCCTATGGGCACGGTCCGTCTGGCCGTACCATGCCGGGGCGGGCACTTCCATGCTCTTTATTGCCCTGGCTACCGGGCAGGCTGCCGGATCGGCGGGCTTCGGCGTGGCACTGGACCTCTGGGGTCCGGCGCTCCCGGCGGCTCTGGCTGCCGCCCTGTGTGCCGCCGGCGGCCTGGCCGGCCTGGCCCGTCGGAGTCCCTAGGCATCCTTGCGGGCGGCGTCCGGGTCATCAGGTGCCTCCCTGCGCCGCTGGGCCACCAGTTCCTTGGTGCGCAGCAGACGCAGCGCCGTCACCAGGACCAGGCCGCCGATCATGTTGAACAGCAGGGTGTATCCGAACCACCCCAGCCATTGCAGGTAACTGATCCCGGCGCCGGACTGGATGGCGCCGAACACGAGCAGGGAATCCAGGATTGAGTGGAACAGTTGCAGGCCGGCGAGGAGGAACCCGCCGATTACCGTAGCCACGATCTTGGCCGGGTCAGAGGTGGTGCCCTGCTGCATACGGCTCATGAGGGTGATGGTGCTGCCGCCCAGAATGGCCAGGGCAACAGTCTGGAGGGAAAACGGCGCGTCGGTGAAGTGCCGTGCCGATTCCGCCACCGTTGGCTCCCATTGCGGAAACGCCTGCATGACAATCCACATAAAGACCCAGCCGCCAGCAAGGTTGGCCACCAGGGTTCCGCCCCACAGTTTGCCCAACTGCTTAACGCTGCCTTCTTTGGCGGCAACTGCGGCAACGGGCATAAGGAAGTTCTCGGTGAAGAGCTCACTGTGGGCAAGGAACAGGGCGATCAACCCGACGCTGAAGGCAATGCCGGCCAGCAGGTGGTCGCCCGTTTCATGCATAACCGCCAAGTAGGCCATCACACCGAGTCCCACTTCGAGGCCGCCGAAAAAGCCGGTGATCAGAATGGTGCGACCCGTCCGGTGCAGCCGTTCCCCGCCTTCGGTGATCGTATTCTCAAATGATTCGTGAAGTTCGTCTTCAACGGGTGCATCGGACTGGCCGATTTCCCTGCGGCGTTCCTCGCTCATGGCGTCCCCTTCGGCGCTGCTTGATGGTGTGACAAGTAACCATAAGAACCATAAGCCTGCTGACCATCAGGGGTAGGCAGGTTGCCATCCTGCCGCAGGGAAACGCCCGGTTAGGGCAACTCGATCCAGTACCGCCGGGCACCTTCCCGTGAGTCCTCATACACGCCGCCGTTTTTCTCGATGATCGTCCGGGAGCCGGTGTTGTCCTCGGCGCAGGTGACGAGCACCCGCTCGATTCCCAGCCCGCGGGCAACCGGCAGGGCATCATGCAGGGCACGGACGGCGTGTCCCTGCCGGCGGGCCGAGGGCCGCACGCTGTAACCGATGTGCCCGCCCTGTTCGAACAGGAAGTCGTTCAGGGTGTGCCGGATGGCCAGGGACCCGAGGAATTCATCCTCTTCGGCCAGCCAAAGATATGTGCAGGGCACAAACTCAGGCGGTCGGGGCGTCTCCGGCAGCCGCTCCGCCACCAGCCCGTCGACAAAACCGGGGAAATCCGCGGCTATTTCCGTACGGATCCGCTTGAGCGGGTTCCCGCCGTACACGCCGGAACCGTCCATGTGCTCGCCGCCGAACTCTTCGGCGGCGGCAAGCCAGCTTTCACGGAAACGGGCATGCGGGGTGATCAGGGTGGCCATCCGGACATACTATGCCTGCGTAGGCGACGGGCCCTTTATTTGCCGGGCTGTGTGGCACGGGGTCTGCCCGTGTGTCCCGGCTTCGGGCCGGAGGGCTCCCGCTTGGAAACAGGCGTCCGTATCCTGACAAGAATGGACCCGGTTCGCACCTGCTTCTGGATTTTCCTTGCCACTGCCGCCGGAACGTGGGTTTTTTCGCTCCTGACGCGGGAGTACTCATGGACCGACCGGATCTGGTCAGTGACCCCGGTGGTTTATCTCTGGGTCTTTGCCGCCGCGTCCGGGGGTGAGCCGCGGATAGTGCTGATGGCGGTCCTTGTGTCGCTGTGGGGCGCCCGGCTGACGTTCAATTTCGCCCGGAAGGGCGGGTACCGGCCGGGCGGGGAGGATTACCGGTGGGGGATACTGCAGCAGCGGCTGCGGCCCTGGCAGTTCCAGCTCTTCAACCTCGGGTTCATTAGCGTGTACCAGAACGCCATTATCTGGCTGATCACCCTGCCGGTGCTTACTGTGTACCAACACCCGGGCCCGCTGACCCCGGGGGACTGGCTGCTGGCGGTACTGTTCCTTGCGGCCCTGGCCGGAGAGACGCTGGCGGATCAGGAGCAGTGGAACTTTCAACAGTGGAAAAAGGCCCAGCGCGCTGCCGGGCGAACCCCGGCGCCGGGGTTTGTCCACACGGGGCTGTTCCGGTTCTCGCGGCATCCGAACTTTTTCTTCGAGCAGGTCCAGTGGTGGCTCTTCTACGGGTTTGCCATCACGGCATCCGGCGCGTGGCTGCACTGGACCCTGGCCGGACCGGTGCTCCTGACGCTGTTGTTTATCGGTTCCACTGTTTTTACCGAGAGCATCTCCCGGAGCAGGTATCCGGATTACCGCCGGTATGAACAGCACACCTCCCCGATCATCCCGCTGCCGCCGCGCCGGCAGCAGGAGCAGCCCCTCTGATAAATGTTCGCCGCGTCACATTTCCGTGTTTTCGGAATGCCGAGTTCTTCTACATGTGTTGAATAGGGCAGGATGTAATCACAACGAAGGGAACGTAATGGGACGCGTGAGCGGCAAAGTGGCACTGATCAGCGGAGGTGCACGGGGCATGGGTGCCTCGCATGCCCGCCTGCTGGTCGAAGAAGGTGCCATGGTCGTTATTGGCGACATTCTCGACGACGACGGCCGGCAGACCGCCGCGGAGCTGGGCGACAACGCCCGTTACGTCCACCTGGATGTGACCAAGGCAGAAGACTGGGAAGCTGCGGTGCGGACCGCCGTCACCGAATTCGGCGGCCTGGACGTGCTGGTCAACAATGCGGGCATCGCGAACTTCGGGCACATCGAGGATTACAGCGTTGAGCAGTGGAATGCGATTGTAAACATCAACCTCAACGGCGTCTTCCTGGGTATCAAGTCAGCGATTCCGGCACTGAAGGAATCCAAGGGCGGCTCGATCATCAACATCTCCTCCACTGCCGGCCTGCAGGGCTTCGTGGAACTGCCGGGCTACACCGCCACCAAGTACGCGGTGCGCGGCCTGAGCAAGTCCGTGGCCCTGGATCTGGGCAAGTACGGCATCCGCGTGAACTCGGTGCACCCGGGCGTCATCAAGACGCCGATGACCGAGGGCATGGAGAACCCCATGAACCACGTCGCCCTGCACCGCATGGGTGAGGCGGAGGAAGTGTCCCGGATGGTCCTCTTCCTCGCGAGCGACGATTCCAGCTTCTCCACCGGAGCCGAGTTCGTTGTTGACGGCGGCGAAACCGCAGGCCTGGCCAACCACTAAGGCCCCTGCGCATACAAGCTTGCGGCGTCCCCCTGCGCCGCGGCATGAAAGGACTCCGCTTCGGCGGGGTCCTTTCGTGTATCTGCGAAGATTAGGTTTATGTCTGCACCGGAAGAGCCCAAGCCGCCACGGCGCCCCTCTCCGGAGGAACCCCGGACTGCCCGGACCCGGGAAGCCCTCGAAGCCGGACTATGGGAGCTCCTGCGTGAGCATGAACTGGCGGAAATCAGCGTCTCCGCGCTCTGCAAGGTGGCCGGAGTGCACCGGACCACCTTCTACGGGCATCACCGGAACATTTTCGACTTCGCAGCCTCCGTCTACGCCGGACTCGTGGACCGGCTGGGCACCGTGGACCTGGACCAGCGGGGGACGGGGCGTACCGTCGCCGAAATCGGCGAACTCTACGTTGAATCCATCCGGCAGATCCTGCAGCACACCAAGGACGAGCAGCGGGTGTACCGGGCCCTGTTCCACACCGAAGCGTTCCTCGGCGTCCTGGTCGAGGACCTGCGGATGCGCTTTGTGCTGGCCATGGATGTGTGGCAGGCGCACGGAGTGCTGCCGGACCTTGATCCGGAGGCTACCGCCGGGTACCTGGGCGGCGCTTACGCGTCCTGGTTCGAGCAGTGGGTCATCAGTGACGACGACGACGTCGAAGCCTGGCTCGGTTCGCTGCGGAACCTTCTTCCCGTTTGGTGGCCAAGGGAAGGTTTTCCGCCCGCACCCCAGCCGGTCCCCGGACGCGGATCCGGCGCGGCGGGGGCCCGAAGCACGGAAGCCCTAGAGCCCGGACAGTCTTAGAGCCGGTGCAGGGCTCCCCGCAGCGAGGCCAGGTCCGGATAGCCGTTGACCGCCATGGTCAGGTCCGCCTCGGCAAGCAGGCTGCGCATCACATGGGACACCCCGGCCTGCCCGCCCACGGCCAGCCCGTACACGTAGGGCCGTCCGATCCCCACCGCGGTGGCCCCGAGGGCCAGTGCCCGCAGCGCGTCCACGCCGGAACGCACCCCTGAATCGAAAAGCACCGGCGCGCCGTCGGCCGCTTCCACCACGCCGGGCAGGCAATCGATGGCGGGAATGCCGCCGTTGGCCTGCCGGCCGCCGTGGTTGGAGCAGTAGATCCCGTCCATCCCGCCGTCCAGGGCGCGCCGGGTGTCTTCGGGGGAGCAGATGCCCTTGAGCAGGATGGGCAGGCTGGTCAGGGACCGGAACCAGGCCAGGTCCTCCCAGGTCATGGTGGGATTCCCGAACAGTGAGGCCCAGAGCATCACCACGGCCGCCGGGTCGGTGGAGCCCTGCTCGGCCAGCAGCTTCCGGAAACGGTCATCGGTCAGGTAATTGGCCAGGCATTGCCCGGAGAGCATGGGCAGGTAGGCGGCGCTGAGGTCCCGAGGGCGCCAGCCGTTCACCCAGGTATCCAGGGTGATGACTATGCCCGTGTAACCGGCCGCTTCGGCGCGGTGCACCAGGGATTCCGTCAGTTCACGGTCCGCCGGCGGGTAGAGCTGGAAAAACCCGGGCGTTCCGCCGGCCGATGCGCGGACCTGCTCCAACGGGGCGGAGGCCAGCGTGGACGCCACCATGGGTACGCCCAGCTCGGACGACGACGCCGCGGTGGCCAGGTCGCCGTCGTCCGCCACTGCGCCCAGCACGCCCACGGGGGCGAAGAAGAGGGGCGACGGCATCCGGTGGCCAAACATGTCGATTCCCAGATCGCGCTGTGCCGCACCGACCAGCATTCTCGGCATGATGCCCAACCGGTCAAAGGCAGCGGCATTGGCCCGCTGGGTGTGTTCGTTGCCGGCGCCGCCGGCCACGTAACCCAGGACCCGGGGGTCCATCACGGTTTGCGCCAACTCCTCCGTGGCGGCAAAGCCCATCGGCAGTTCAGGGACCACGCCTTGGGCTCCGTTCATGTAGATGCCCAGCTGGTAATCCCCGAAGTTCGCGCCCATGTTGGTCCCCGTTCCTTCCTGTTCCCGGCGCCGTCGCCGGGATACCTGTGGGCGAAATGCTACTCCCGGGTCATCTTCGCTGCGCCGCGACCCGCTGGGGCCGCGAACCCCGCCACCCTGTGTTCGAGGAGTGCCCGGACCTGTGGCCATTCCTCCGAGAGGACCGAGTACACCGCTGTGTCCCGCCAGCTGCCGTCCGCCCGGCGCCTGTCACGGCGGCGGATGCCCTCAAAAACCGCGCCGATGCCGAGGATCGCGGCCCGGGACCGCTCGTTGCGGGAATCCGCCTGGATGGTGATCCGGCCGATCCCGGAGGCGAACGCATGGCCCAGCAGCAGGAGCTTGGTCTCTGCGTTCACGGCGGTACCCCAGACCGAGGGGGCATACGCAGTCCAGCCCAGCTGGGCCGATTCGGTTCCCGGGTCCAGATCAGCCAGGCTGCTGGTGCCTACCACAGGACCGGCGTCCTCCCCGGTCAGCAGGCGGACAGCAAACGGCAGTTCGTTCCACCGGTAGTACGTCCGCGCCCACTCGGTGAACCCGAAAAGGTCCTCCCGGAGCCCCGCGGGTCCGCCACCGTAGCCGCCCGCAAATACCTCGGGGACGGCGATGGCCCGGTGCAGTTCCGGCAGCAGGTCAGCGGTGAGCGGTTCAAGCCGGACCCACCGGCCGGTCAGGACGGCGGGAAGAGGGCGCACGGCGGTCATGGCGCCAGTTTTGCACATCCGGAACCGTCCGCCCCGTGCTGGAACGCTTCGTTACGCCAGGAACTTGTCCGGGGTCAGTGGCAGGTCCCGCACCCGGATACCCGAGGCGTTGTAGGCAGCATTGGCAATGGCTGCGGCACTGCCCACAATTCCGATTTCCCCGATGCCGCGGGCGCCCAGCGGCCCCGCGTGCTCGTCCCGGTCCTCAATCCACACGGCATCCATGTCCAGCACGTCCGCATTGGTGGGGACATGGTATTCGGCCAGATCGTGGTTGACGAAGATCCCGAACCGCGGATCCAGGACACTCTGCTCGTGCAGGGCCATGCCCAGGCCCATGGTCATTCCGCCAAGGAACTGGGAACGGGCGGTCCGCGGGTTGATGATCCGCCCTGCGGAAAAGACCCCGAGCATCCGGGCCACCCGGATCTCCCCGGTATCGGCAGAGATATGCACCTCGGCGAAGTGTGCACCGAAGGAGTAGAGGGCGAAGTTCTGCGCTTCGGCGTCTTCGGGTGCGTCCGCTTCGGTGGTGGCGCCGGGGGAGGGGTGTTCACCGTGGTCGGCCCGGAAGGCTTTGGCTGCAGCAATGATGGTGCCACCCCAGCTGGCCGTGCCGGAGGACCCGCCGGCCACGCTGGCCGCGGGGAACCGGGTATCGCCGATGCCGAGCCGGATCCGGTTCGCCGGAACCCGTAGCGCATCGGCGGCGATCTGTGTCAGGGACGTCCACGCACCGGTGCCAATGTCCGCGGCGCCGATCTGCACTGAGTAGATCCCGTCCTGTTCATAGCTGATCCGCGCCGTATTGGCGGGCTGGCGCATAAAGGGATACACGGCGCTGGCCGTGCCCAGGCCTACCAACCAGCCGTCCTGCTGCACCGAGCGCGGCCGGGTGACCCGCCGGTCCCAGCCGAACCGTTCGGCGCCCAGATCGAAGCACTCCATCAGGTGCCGGCTGGACCAGGGTTTGCCGGTCTCCGGATCCGCCACCGGTTCGTTCCGGCGGCGCAGTTCGATGGGGTCCAGCCCGGCAGCGGCGGCCAGTTCATCCATGGCCACCTCGGGACCGAACATGCCCGGGCACTCACCCGGCGCCCGCATCCAGGACGGCACCGGAATATCCAGAGGAGCCAGCCGGGTGGTGGTGCTCCGGTTGGGGGAGGCATACATCATCCGGAACGGCGCGGGCGTCTGTTCGGCGAACTCCTTGATGCGGGAGGTGTGTTCCACAATGTCCAGGGACATGGCGGTCAGCCGGCCGTCGTCGGCGGCGCCCAGCCGGATGCGCTGGATGGTGGGGGTGCGGTGGCTGGTGAGGCTGTACATCTGCTGGCGGCTGACCGGGAACTTCACCGGCCGCCCGTCGGTGCACTGTGCGGCGAGGGCCGCCATCACCACGTGTACGTGCGGCATGCCCTTGGAGCCGAACCCGCCACCCACGTGCGGGGCTATCACCCGTACCTGCTCCTGCTCCAGTCCGAGCACCTGGGCCAGGGTGCCCTTGACGGCATGCACACCCTGGGTGGAGTCCCACAGGGTCAGCACGGAGCCGTCCCACTGCGCCACGGTGGCATGGGGTTCCAGCGGATTGTTGTGCTCGGCGGGGGTGGAATAGGTCTGTTCGATCTTCAGTGCGGCAGTGTCGAAGGCCGCGTCCGCGTTCCCCTGGCTGCTGTCCGTAGGGGTGCCGGCATTCAGCTCCTCCGGGGCGTAGAGGGCGGGATCGTCGGCACGGAGCTGGGCGGCAAAAGGTTCCTCCGCATAGCTCACCCGGACCGTATCCGCTGCCTGCCGGGCAATCTCCGGCGTCTCGGCCAGGATGGCTGCCACGATCTGCCCGCGGTATCCCACCGTGGTGTCCTGCAGCACGGCCAGTTCCCGGTCCGAGGCATCCGCCAGCCGCGGCGCGGTTTCCGCGGTCAGGACGGTCAGGACACCCTCGATGGCTTCAGCATCGGCGGTGTCCACGCGTTCCACGGCCCCGCGGGCAATGGTGGAGAGCACCGGATACAGGTAAACGGGGTGGTCCACCGGCTGCTCATACGCGTACGGAGCGGTTCCGGTGACCTTGAGTTCGCCATCGAGCCGTTCGAATGCGGTGCCGATAGCCGAAGCAGGCAGCAGGTTGCTCATGAGTCCAGTTCCTCCCAGCCGGCATCCGCGGGTCCGTCCGGACCCTCGGGGTGATCTGTTCCTTCGGCGCTCGCGTCCGGCGACGGCGAGCCGGTGAGGTCACGGAGGACCGCCACCAGCGTGTTGCGGACCATGGGGATCTTGAAGCCGTTTTCCCTCAGGGCCCGGGCGGAGAGCAGCTCGGCGTCGGCGGCGGCGCGGAAGTTCTCCTCGGTGGCGGGGGCGCCGCGCAGTACCGCTTCGGCCTGCAGTGCGCGCCAGGGTTTGTGCGCCACCCCGCCCAGGGCAATGCGTACGTCCCGGATCACCGGGGGATTAGCGCCGTCGTCCTCCAGCTCCACGGCTGCCGCTACGGAAACCAGCGCAAAGGCATAGGACGCACGGTCCCGGACCTTGCGGTAGGCGGATCGGGCCGGCGCCGGGGGGAGTTCGACGGCGGTGATGAGTTCGCCGTGCTCAAGCACGGTGTCACGTTGCGGCTCGCTGCCGGGCAGCCGGTGGAAGTCACTGACCGGGATGATCCGTTCCCCAGCCGGGCCCAGCACCACTACGGAGGCGTCCAGGGCAGCGAGGGCGACGGCCATGTCCGATGGATGGGTGGCCACGCAGTCCTCGGAGGCGCCGAGGATCGCGTGGTAGCGGGTGTACCCGTCCAGGGCGGAGCAGCCGGTACCGGGTTCGCGTTTGTTGCAGGGCGTGGTGGGGTTTTGGAAGTACACGCAGCGGGTGCGCTGGAGCAGGTTTCCGCCCGTGGTGGCGAGGTTGCGCAGCTGTCCGGATGCTCCGGCGAGCAGCGCCTGGGACAGCGCAGGGTAGCGGCGGCGGATGAACGTGTTGGCGGCCAGATCGGCGTTGCGGACGTTGGTTCCGATCCGCACCCGGCCGTCATCTTCGACCTCGACGGCGTCCAGCGGTAGCCGGCTGATATCAACGAGCATGGCGGGTTTAGCCACCCCGAGCTTCATCCGGTCCACCAGGTTGGTGCCCCCGGCCAGATAAGCGGCGTCCGGATTGCCGGAAACCAGTGCAACAGCCGACGCCGCGTCCTCGGCCCGCCGGTAATCAAAGGGGATCATGGGCGTTCCTCCGGGTGCGACGGCATGGATTCCGCTGTGGGTGAGTCCTCGACTTCCGGTTCCTCCGGATCAGCCGCACCGCCGCGCCGGGCTGCTGCTGCGACGGCGGCCTGACGCACTGCGGCCACAATGTTGGCGTACGCCCCGCAGCGGCACAGGTTTCCGCTCATGCGCTCGCGGATTTCCGCATCCGTCAGGTCGATTCCGCCCTCCGCCTGCAGATCGCCGGTGGCGGCCGAAGGGTGCCCGGCGGCGGCTTCCTCAATGATTCCGGCCGCGGAACAGACCTGGCCCGGGGTGCAGTAGCCGCACTGGAAACCGTCCTGTTCCAGGAAGGCGCGCTGGACCGGGTGCAGTTCCCCGTCCGCCGTGCCGCCCGCCAATCCCTCCGCCGTGACGATCTCCGCGCCGTCGTGCGCCACCGCCAGCGTCAGACAGGAATTCGCACGCCGGCCGTCCAGGAGTACCGTGCAGGCGCCGCACTGGCCGTGGTCGCAACCCTTCTTGGGGCTGGTCACGCCCAGCCGGTCCCGCAGGGCGTCCAGGACCGTGGTGCGGGTGTCGACGGTGAGGGTGCGCTGGGCCCCGTCCACCTGCAGGGATATTCGGGCTTCCATGAATCAGGCCACCTCTCCATTGCCGGTTGGTCCTCGCAACTTATCGGAGGAGGCATGGAGGAAACAACTAAGCAGGCTGTCATCGGGCATTGCCGGCAGGGTGGGAGCGCACAAAAAATCCCGATCCGGTGATCCGGATCGGGATTCTTCTACGTGGTTGCGGGGGCAAGATTTGAACTTGCGACCTCTGGGTTATGAGCCCAGCGAGCTACCGAACTGCTCCACCCCGCGGCGTGATTACGACTTTACCGCAGATCTTCCCCGCAGTGTAATCCCGTGGCCCCCGTCACAGTTCCATGCTCCGGTTTCGGTAGGGTGGGCGGATGAGCCTGCCTACCGTCGATACCACCGTTACCTACCCCGCAGGCGCCGTTGCCGGCACCGGAACTGTCCTTTACACGCAGACGCTTCCGGACGGACGCCCGGCGGTACTGACCGACAGCACCCCGGTGCATCCGGTGGACGCGGGATGGCCGGACCAGGGGGCGGACCGGGCCACGCTGACCACCGCGGACGGTACCGAAGTGCCCGTGGAAGACTGCGTTGTCGGCGCTACGGACGGCAGCTCGCTTTTCCTGGGCCGGGACATCCCGGTCCGAAAAGGCACAGAGGGGTGGGTCTTTACCGTGGTCCACGTCCTGCCCGCCGGGACCGTCCCGGCCGAGGGCTCCGAGGTGCGGTTCCAGGTGGATAACGGCTACCGGGCAGCCCTTTCCGCCGGGCACACTGCCTGCCACCTGGCATCCCTGGCGCTGAACAAGGCGCTGGCCGAGGCCTGGAAAAAGGACGTTCAGGCCGACGCCGCCGGCAATCCCAATTTTGATGCGCTGGCCATCGAGACGTCCACCATTTCCGAATTCGGTTCCCGGGACCTCTACCGGCTGGGTAAGTCCCTGCGCCGCAAGGGGTTCCTGCCGGATGCCCTGCTGGCCTCACCTGAGGTCGTGGAGGAGGCTGTGAACCGGACCCTGGCCGGCTGGGTGGCCTCCGGCGCCGCGGTCCGCATTGAGCGGGACTCGGAACTGCTGACCGGGATGCGCCGGTGGGTCTGCGACCTGCCCGACGGCACTGTCAGCATTCCCTGTGGCGGCACCCATTCGGATTCCCTGGCCCGGTTCTCCGGCATCCAGGTCCGGCTGAGCCTCAAAACCGCCGACGGGGCTGCTGAAATGGTGATGGAAACCTCGGGTGCTCCTGCCGGGTAACCGTCAGAGTGCCTGGTTCTGCTCCTGCACGGTGGCGTTGGAGGATACCTCGAATGTCCGTTCCGGCTCCTCGACGCCGGCCGGGTCCATCCACATAAATTCCCAGACGTGACCGTCCGGGTCGGTGGCGGAACCGCTGTACATGCCGGGCATGCGTTCTTCGGCAGGAGCGTAAACGGCGCCGCCGCCCGTCTGGCAGGCAGCCAATATCCGGTCCACCTCGTCACGGCTCTCGCAGCTTATGCAGTTCAGGACTTCCTTGCCGGAGGACCCCAGATGCGGGGTGTCGCCCTGGGGCAGGAACCCCTGGTAAAAGTCCTGCTGCAGGAGCATCACCACAATGCTGTCGGAGATAACCATCGCAGCGGCGTCATCATTGCTGAACTGCGGATCCTTGGTGAAGCCAAGGCCCAGGTAGAACCTTTCGGCCGCTTTCAGGTCCGCAACCGGAAGATTCGGGAAGATCATGCGTTCCATGGCTGGTCCTTTCAAAGACGGATGGTTTTTACGTTCCCACCGCGGCGGGCCGGTGACAATGGGTAGCCGGAAGCGCTTCTCAGCGGGGCGGAAAGAACAGGTGTGCGGTCTCCGGGAGCATTGATGCCAGGGTATTTCCGGCGTTTGGGGAAGAACGCCGGGGCGCACCTGCGCTCCCCGCCGCCCCGGTAAGGTTCCAGCGGTTTTCCAGTGTTTCCCGTGCTGCCTGCCTGCGGAACATGTGCGGTCCTTTCCTCCGGGCGCCCGGATGGCAGCCCCTGCACTGAGCAAACGTGCTCAAGTGCGCTGGAGGTCAAATACGCGTCACAGTCACCGGCCGCGACGTGCGCGCTGCGACACTGAACTAGTCACTGAACCTGCCCAACCGCGCAACCTGCTCGCCATTGGTGAGGTAGCCGAACGTGCCGGCATCTCCGTGCCGGCCGTCCGCTATTACGAGGAGCGCGGGCTCATCCGGTCCCAGCGCTCAAGCGCCAACCAGCGCCGCTTTCCTCGCCATGTCCTGCGCCGGCTGGCCGTTATCTCCGCCGGACAACGGATGGGCCTTTCGCTCCGGGAAGTGGGGGATGCCCTCGCCGTGCTGCCTGCGGACCGGGCGCCCACCCGGGCCGAATGGTCGGCCATGAGCGCAGACTGGTCCGCCATGGTGGCGGGAAGGATCCGCGGGTTGCAGGCACTGCAGCAGTCCCTGGACAGCTCCATCGGCTGCGGCTGCCTGTCACTGGACCGGTGCGGGATCTTCAACGCCGGGGATGAGGCCGCTGCTGAAGGCCCCGGCTCGCGGTGGGAACGCCGCGCACGGGAAATCTCCGCAGCCGGCAATGTCCCTTCGTGACGTGGCCCATATTCGTTGTGGCCGGAAAAACTGCTAACCTCGCTGCTGCGAAGGCGGGCCGGAAATGCACCGGTCATCTACCTGGCACACCTGCAACAACACTGCATCGGGAACCAAGGGAGAAGCCAATGAGCACCTCGGATATGGACAGCACCTACCTGGCCCAGGCCATTCGCCTCGCCACCGAAAACGTCGCGGCAGACGGCGGCCCGTTCGGCGCCGTCGTTGTCACTGCCGAGGGTGCCGCCTTCGAGGGCGTGAACCGGGTGACGGCCAACAACGATCCCACTGCGCACGCCGAAGTGACGGCAATCCGCAACGCCTGCGCCGCCCTGGGTACTTTCGACCTCACCGGCGCCGTCCTGTACACCAGCTGCGAACCGTGCCCCATGTGCCTGGCCTCCTCACTCTGGGCGCGGGTGGACCGGGTGGTGTTCGCCGCCGACCGGCACGACGCGGCCAGTGCGGGGTTCGACGACGCCGTGTTCTATGAGTACTTCGAAACCCCGCTGGAAGAGCGGTCCATGCAGGTCACCCAGCTTTCCGTGGACGGCACCCCGAGCATGGCGCCGTTTGATGCCTGGACCTCGGACGCCAACCGCACCGACTATTAGGCTGCCCCACGGCACCCGTCCTACAGCGGCAGGGCGGCGCCGATGGTTTTTGAATAGCAGGTGGAGCCGGCGGCAGTGATGTACGGGCCGAAGTTGGGCACCACCTTGTAGCCGCCGTTCTCATAGAACCGGTGCCCGTCCGGTTGGGCGGAGCCTGCCTCCGCGGTCAGGACGGCGAAACCCATCTGCCGTGCCCTTGCCTCCAACGCCGCAAGGATGGCCGTGGCCACCCCTGACCCGCGGGCATAGGGGAGCACATAGACCCGTTTGATCTCCGCCGTCGAGGTATCCAGCCGGCGCAGGCCGCCGCAGCCCAGCGGCTGTCCGTTGCTGCGCTCGTAGGCGATCAGAAACACGGCGGATTCCGCAGCCTGCGGCGGATGCGGGTCGTGATGTACGGTCCCGTAGCGGGCATCCAGTTCAGCCTGCTGTGCCTCACGCAGATCCGCGCCCACGGGGTTGCTCCACGGGACTTCACGGATGATCAGGTGCGGGGTTGAGTACGGACGGAATCCGGAAACTCCGGAAACTCCGGAAACTCCGGAAACTCCGGAAAAAGGTCGCAAATCCGACATGCTGCCTCCAGTGGGCGGGGAGTGTGCCTCCACGCTACGGGCGGCGGGTTTCCGCGGTGTTTCAGCGGTGTGGCAGCGGCGCAAAAGGAATGTTCCGGACGTGCGAACCGTGCGAGAATAGTGGCGATGTCAACCCTCGATACTCCCCCCGCCAAAAAGCCGCGTACCGCCCGCACGCTTCCGTCTGCCACCGCACCGCAGGTCCGCCCTGCCACGGAGGGGTGGGAGCAGGCCAAGGAGCCGGACGGCCGCCCGCTGCTGCAGTTCAAGTCTCCGCGCGTATCCCAGCCGCCGGTCCACCTGGCCGATATGACGCTGGCCGAACGCCAGGAGAAGGTGAAGTCCCTGGGCCTGCCCGCCTTCCGCGCCAAGCAGCTCTCCGTGCATTATTTCCAGCACTACACCACGGACCCCGAGGCCATGAGCGACCTGCCCAAGGAACGCCGTGCCGAGCTTGCCGCCGAGATGTTCCCCACACTGCTCACCGAGGTCAAGCGCCTGACCACGGATAACGGCGACACCATCAAGTTCCTCTGGCGCCTCTTTGACGGCTCCCTGGTGGAGTCCGTGCTGATGCGCTATCCCGGCCGGATCACGCTGTGCGTCTCCAGTCAGTGCGGCTGCGGCATGAACTGCCCGTTCTGTGCCACCGGCCAGGCCGGCCTGACCCGGAACATGTCCGCCGCGGAAATCCTGGACCAGATTGTCCAGGCCAACCGCGTCATCAAGGAAGGCGGCCTCGGCGGCAAGCGGCGCGACGGCGGCCACGACGCCGAGCGCGTCACCAACATCGTGTTTATGGGCATGGGTGAGCCGCTGGCCAACTACAAGCGGGTGATGAATGCCGTGCACCGGATGGCCGCCGACGTCCCCGAAGGCCTCGGCATGAGTGCCCGCAACATCACCGTTTCCACGGTGGGACTGGTGCCGGCCATCAAGAAGCTGGCCGAGGAAAACATCCCGGTGACCTTCGCCCTGAGCCTGCACGCCCCGGATGACGAGCTGCGCGACGAGCTGATTCCGGTCAACAGCCGCTGGAAGGTGGACGAGGCGCTGGACGCTGCGTACAACTACTACCGGGTCACCGGACGGCGTGTGTCCATCGAATATGCCCTGATCAAGGACATGAATGACCACGCCTGGCGTGCGGACCTGCTGGCCAAGAAGCTGAACTCCCGCGGCCGCGGCTGGGTGCACGTCAACCCGATCCCGCTGAACCCCACGCCCGGTTCCATCTGGACCTCCCCGGAACCGGAGGTCATCCAGGAGTTTATCAACCACCTGATCGACGCCGGTGTGCCCACTACGGTCCGTGACACCCGCGGCAAGGAAATTGACGGTGCCTGCGGCCAGCTGGCCGCCGCCGACTAGTTTTCCCACCACAAACGACGACGGCGGGAGGCCGGGCTGTGTGCCCGCCTCCCGCCGTCGTCGTTTATGGGTGCCGGTCCGGTGCCGGCAGCCGGGGGTGCCGGGAGGACTGCTCCCGGCACCGCCGACTCACCGGCAGGGATGCTGCGGCTACTTCAGGTGGTCCACCAGTTCGTCCGCGATGCCCGTGTACCTTCCGGGCGTGAGCGCCTGGAGGCGTGCTTCCGCTTCGGTCGGCAGGCCGAGCCCGGCGATGAACTCCTGCATCCGTGCGGCGTCTACGCGGTGGCCGCGGGTGAGGTCCTTGAGCCGCTCGTAGGGGTTTTCCATGCCGGGGGTGCCGGCGACGGCCTCGGCGCGCATCACCATCTGGATGGCTTCGCCAAGAACCTCCCAGTTGGTGTCCAGATCCGCGGCCAGCACGGACTCGGCCACATCCAGGCGTTCAAGGCCCTTGGCCACGTTGGAGATGGCGAGCAGTGAATGGCCGACGGCAACGCCGATGTTGCGCTGGGAGGAGGAGTCGGTGAGGTCCCGCTGCCACCGGGAGGTCACCAGGGTGGAGGCGAGCGTGTCCAGCAGGCCGTTGGAAATCTCCAGGTTTGCTTCGGCGTTCTCGAACCGGATCGGATTGACCTTGTGCGGCATGGTGGAGGAGCCGGTGGCACCTTCGACGGGAACCTGCGCGAAGTAGCCAATGGAGATGTAACTCCACACATCGGTGCAGAAGTTGTGCAGAATCCGGTTGAAGCGGGCCATATCGGCGTAAAGCTCCGCCTGCCAGTCGTGGGATTCAATCTGCGTAGTGAGCGGGTTCCAGGTCAGGCCCAGTCCCTCGACGAAACTGCGGGCCACCTGCTGCCAGTCCGCCTGCGGCACAGCCGCGTAGTGTGCTGCATAGGTGCCGGTGGCCCCGTTGATCTTGCCCAGGAATTCGGTGTTGCGGATGTGGCGCAGCTGGCGGGAGAGGCGGTGAACGGTGACCGCCAGTTCCTTGCCCAGCGTGGTGGGCGTGGCAGGCTGGCCGTGGGTGCGGGAGAGCATGGGAACGTGGCGGGTTTCCTCCGCCATGGCAGCGATCCGGTTCACGAGGTCCTGTGCTGCCGGGAGCCACACGTTCTCCACGGCACCCTTGATGCCCAGCGCGTAGGAGAGGTTGTTAACGTCTTCCGAGGTGCAGCCGAAGTGGACCAGGGCCTTCAGGTCCTCGATCCCGATGGCGGCCAGCCGGTCGGCGATGTAGTACTCCACGGCCTTCACATCATGCACCGTGCGCTTTTCAATCTCGCCGAGTTCAGCAACGGAGTTTCCGTCAAAGCTGCTGACGATCTCCCGGAGCTGGTGCTGCTGCTGTTCACTCAGGGGCTTGGTGCCGGGCAGGACCGAGTTGGAGGTCAGGTGGATCAGCCACTCCACCTCCACGTGGGTCCGGTCCCGGTTCAGGGCGGCTTCGGAGAGGTAATCCACCAGCGGGGCGGTGGCGCTGCGGTAGCGGCCGTCCAGGGGGCCCAGCGCGATGGCGGGGGTCACGGAGGCGAGGGAGACACGGGGAGCAGATGCGGATTCGGCCATGCGGCAATTCTTTCATGCCGCCGCCTGCCGCCGCGTGTGTGACTTTCCTGCTGGGTCACTGCCCCTCCACAGTGCGGTTCCCCACAGCGGGCGGAACTATCCGTCCACCAAGCTTTAACGCGCTGACCGTGCCCGGCCCGCCCTGAACTACGTTGACAGGGACAGAGAGCCGCGGTTGACGGCCGGCTGGAACGGAGATCTGGCCTTACGGCCTCACCTGCGTAGATTTGGACAAACGACATTCCTAGGGAGGAATCCGTGGATCAATTGCTGACCGCTGCGCGCGCTGAGCAGATGGAACGCTCGCTTCTTGCGTTGGCCGCGGAAATTGACGAAATCGAGGCGGAGGTCGCCAGTGCGACAAATGTCCAGTGGGAGTCTCCGGCCGCCGATGCCTTCCGGCACGGTCTTATCGCAGCGATAGCGGACCTCCCGCCTGCCGTCCGCCACCTGCATGCCGCGGTAGGGGAATTGCGGGCGATTCCGCTTATTTGTGCTGCAGGAAGCTGACATCGTGGGAGCCTTGGGTGCGGCCGACACGGCAGGGGACAAGCCCGTCTACATTGTGGCCGGCGGGGCCGCGGGTCTCCTGGTGCAGTACGAGGACCTTGTCCGGATTGCCGGCCGGATGGAGCTGGCTGCGGAGCGCCTCCACAGCCTGCGGGAACAGGCCGCGGAGCTTTGGCAGGAGCCCGGCGTCGGAACCAGCCTCCCGGCGGACCGGATCAGGGTGCACCTGGCCGGTGCGGTTGGCAATCTCGCGCTCTGTGCCGCCGCGCTGGACCGGCTGGTAGACGGTGTTCGGGAAAGCGCGCGGCAGTACGCTGCAACCGAAGGCCGGATCCAGTTGATGCTGCCCTCCCTCGGCCCCCTTCCGCTGGCCCCCTGGATCATTCCCGGGCCCAGGGCCGGCGGGTTTCCCACCCTGCCGCAGACCGAGTCCGCTTTGGCCTCTCCGGCGGATGAGCGGGCCATGGCAGCGGCCATGTGGGTGGTTCGGAAAATGGGGTTCGGGAAACCGCGCCCGGTGACGGTCACGGCCCTGCCGGGCAAACCCGAGCTGGTGCAGGTGGAGGGAACGGCACGCTCCATCCTGTCCCGTTCCGAGGTGCTGAAACGTGAGAACCGTGAGGGGGTGGTGGAGATCCTGCGCATAGACGAGGCAGGGAAGAGCATTTTTGTGGTCACTATCCCCGGCACCCAGGACGGCGCAAACGGATCCAACCCCTTCGGATTCACCGGAAACGGAGAATCGCGGCTGGAGGAAAGCCGCTACGTCGCCGCAGGGGTGGCGGAGGCGCTGCGCCAGGCGGAAGCGGAGGCCGGGGACTCCGTCATCTTGTCCGGTTACAGTCAGGGCGGTGACCATGCCGCCAACGTTGCGGCGGAACTGGGCAGGGACAGTGAATACGACGTGGATTTCCTGCTGACCGCCGGCAGCCCCACGGGTGCAACCGACCTGCCTCCCGGCCTGCCGGCACTGCATCTGGAGCATGTCCAGGATTGGGTGCCGGGTATAGACAGCATCGCGAATCCGGACACTGCGGACCGGGTGACCCTGACCCGGCTTGACCCGGTGACCACGCCCGCCGGAGAGGATGTGGGCCTCGGCCCGGGGCACCGGCTGGACCACTACCAGCAGGCTGCGGCGATGGCCGATGCCAGTGACGATGCCTCCCTGCGGACGGTACTGGGTTCCCTCGGCGCGGCCATTGGTACGGCAACGGTGGCCACCCGGCACCTGTACCGGTTCAGCCGGGAACCGCTGACGCAGGTGCCGTTGCGCCACGCCGGGCCGTCAATGCCTGTAGCTAAAGCGGGGCCCTCGCTGCCCGTGGCTCCCGGATTCCGTCCGGTGGCCGGAGCAGGGGCTCCGGTGGTTCCGGACGTGGAACCCAGCGCCCGCCGGGCCGTTTGCACCGACCCGCTGCCCCGCTGACGGCAGGCCCGGACCGCTGACAGAGGAGTGCCTCGTAAACAGCGGGCTGCCCCTGCCATAGCGTGCCGGGGGAGGAGGTCCCGGAGGTCCTGCGGCGTGGGGTCCGTTTATTGCCGGCTTCGCCTGCGGCTGCCGGTGACACCGTCCAGAACCATGGACACAAGGCTGATAATTACCGCACCCAGAATGGCTGTCCAGAAGAAGGACTCAACCTCGAACTGAATAGGTGTGTAGCTGCTGAGCCAGGCAGTGAGCTCCAGCATGGCCGCATTGATAATGATCCGGAATAGCCCCAGCGTGAGAATGGCCAAAGGCAGCGTCAGGCCTTGGGCGATGGGCCGGACAAGGGCGTTGACAATACCGAAAATCAACCCGATAAACAGATACGCAAGGACGGTATCCAGTGTCGGGTTGCCGGTCATGGACCCGGTGGAGCTGGTCAGTGTGAGCCCTGGCAGAAGCCAGCCGGCTACCCACAGGGCAATCGCGTTGACGGCAATCCGCAGGACAAATGAGAGCATGCTCCCATGCTGGCAGAAACGCGGCGTTTAGTGTTAACGCCATGACCATACCCGTGAATGACACCAACGCAGCTGAAGTTCCCGCTCCCGGCATTTCCTCCAGACCCGCTCTGGATGAAATGCCCCGCTACAGGGCGGGCAAGCCTCCGGTGGTTATCGACGGCCTGCAAAGCTACAAACTGTCCTCCAACGAGAACCCCTATCCGCCGCTCCCTTCGGTAGTGAAGGCTATCGCGGACCACGCGACCGTCAACCGGTATCCGGACCCGCTTTCCACCGCGCTGCGCACTGAGCTCTCCGCTTTCCTGGACGTGCCCGCCGAAGACATCGTGACTGGCGGGGGAAGCCTGGGCGCGCTGAACCAGCTGCTGGCCACCTATGCCGGCCGGAATGCGGACGGAACCGCGGATGAGGTCATTTACCCCTGGCGGTCCTTCGAGGCTTACCCCATCAGCGTTGGCCTCGCCGGGGCGGAAAGCGTCAAGGTCCCGCTCCGGGCTGACGGCACCCATGATCTGGACGCCATGGCCGCTGCGGTCACGGGGCGGACCAAGGTCATCCTGCTCTGCACTCCGAACAACCCCACCGGCCCGGCGCTGACCACCGCTCAGGTGGAAGACTTCCTGGCCAAGGTCCCCTCCCGCGTCATCGTGGTGATCGACGAGGCGTATGAGGACTTCGTCCGCGATCCGGACGCGGTCAACGGCATCGAGATGTACCGGAAGCACCCCAACGTGGTTGTCCTGCGTACCTTCTCCAAGGGTGCCGGCCTCGCCGGTCTCCGGGTCGGCTATTCGGTGTCGCATCCGCCGATCACCCAGTACCTGCGGGTGGCAGCTGTGCCGTTCGCCGTATCCACCATCGCCGAACAGGCGGCGGTGGCATCCCTGCGCCATCACGACGAACTTGTGGAGAGAATACAAGCACTGGTGACCGAACGGACCCGCGTGGTGGAGGGACTGGAGGCACTGGGCTGGTTCGTTCCGGACGCGCAGGGGAACTTCGTCTGGCTGGCTCTGGGGGAGAACACCCCCGAGTTTGCGGCGCTGGCGGAGCAGAAGGCCCTGGCTGTGAGGGCCTTCGGCACCGAAGGTGTGAGAGTCACCATTGGTGAGGAGGAAGCGAACACCCGTTTCCTGTCAATATGTGCGACTTATACAAAAGGCCCGCGGGTTTCCTAGCGTGTCCTAGGTAGGGCCGAAGGCCGCGCCGTCGTTAGGCTGTGGAAAGTAACTTCCACATATATGCGGAACGGGGAATGTATTCCCCGCAAGGCATATTTCTAGCGCCGGAGTGGCCTTTGGCCGCCCGGGCGAGGAGTAGGCATGGACGTAGGACACCTGCCGGCCAGTGAATTCGACTCGGCCGGATTCGAGCAGACCCTGATGGGGTCTCCCGAGGAGAACCCTGTCCCCGACATGGTCCAGCTGCTCACCATCGACGGGGAAGTCCGTCATGACCCGACCTACAGCAGCTACGTCGCGGACCTGACGGCAGATGAGCTGCGCGGGTTCTACCGGGACATGTTCCTGGTCCGCCGGTTCGATGAGGAAGCGACGGCGCTGCAACGGCAGGGCGAGCTGGTGATGTGGGTGCCGATGACCGGCCAGGAGGGCGCCCAGATTGCCTCGGGCCGGGCACTTATGCCGCAGGACTACGTTTTCCCCACCTACCGTGAACACGGCGTGGCCTACACCCGCGGACTCGAGCTCTCGCATCTGCTGCGGCGTTTCCGCGGTATCTCCCACGGTGGCTGGGATCCCAGGGAAGCGAATTTCCACCTCTACACCCTGGTCCTTGCCGCCCAGGTTCCGCACGCCGTCGGCTACGCGATGGGAATGGCCCGGGACCGGCTGGTGAACCCGAAGCTTCCGGAAGCCGCCACGGTGGCCTACTTCGGTGACGGTGCCAGCTCCGAAGGCGACGTACACGAAGGCATGGTCTTCGCCGCCTCCTACAACGCGCCGGTGGTCTTCTTCTGCCAGAACAATCACTGGGCCATCTCCGTTCCCACCGAGGTCCAGTCGAGGGTTCCGCTGGCCAACCGCGCCCGGGGCTACGGATTCCCCGGAATCCGGGTGGACGGCAATGACGTGCTGGCAGTGCATGCCGTGACCCGGTGGGCGCTCGAACACGCCCGCTCCGGCGGCGGCCCGGTACTCATCGAGGCGTTTACCTACCGGATGAGCGCGCACACCACCGCGGATGACCCCACCAAGTACCGTCTCAGTGCCGACGAGGAAGCCTGGCTGGACCGGGATCCGCTGCTCCGGCTGGAAAAACACCTGCGGAGCCGGGATCTGGTGGACGATGCGTTCTTTGAGGATCTTCGCGAGGAAGGCCGCAACATGGCGGTCCGGCTGCGCGAGAACGTCCAGGCCATGGAAGCGCCCGGGTTTGAGGACGCCTTCACGGATGTCTACGCCGAAGCCCACCCGCTGGTCCGCGAGGAGCTGAACGCCCACCGCGCGTACGAGGCCGGGTTTGCCGATTCCGACGCCGATCCCACCGCCGCTTCCCGGGAGCACACTGCATGAGCACCACCATGACCATGGCCAAGGCCATCAACGCCGGCCTGCGCGCAGCGTTGGAATCCCATCCGAACTCGCTGCTGATGGGCGAGGACATCGGTTCCCTCGGCGGCGTTTACCGGGTCACCGAAGGGCTGAAGGCAGATTTTGGCGCCGACCGCGTGATGGACACCCCGCTGGCCGAATCCGGCATCATCGGAACTGCCATCGGACTGGCCCTGCGCGGCTACCTGCCGGTGTGTGAAATCCAGTTCGACGGCTTTGTCTTCCCGGGGTTCAACCAGATCACCACGCAGCTGGCCAAGATGCACTCGCGCAGCGAGGGCAACCTCAGTGCCCCGGTGGTCATCAGGATTCCCTACGGCGGCGGCATCGGTTCCATCGAACACCATTCCGAATCGCCCGAGGCGCTCTTTGCCCACACGGCCGGACTGCGCATCATCACGCCGTCGAACCCGCAGGACGCCTACTGGATGATCCAGCAGGCCGTGGCCTGCAAGGACCCGGTGATCGTTTTTGAACCCAAGCGCCGGTACTGGCTCAAGGGCGACGTCGACACCTCGGCACCCACCTCGGATCCGTTCTCCGCGCAGATTGTCCGCGAAGGCACCGATGCCACCATCGTGACCTACGGGCCCCTGGTGCCCGTGGCCCTGGCCGCAGCAGCTGCCGCGGAGGAGGACGGCCGGTCCGTGGAGGTAGTGGACCTGCGGTCCATATCGCCCATCGACTTCGACACCATCACGGACTCGGTGAAGAAAACGGGCCGGTTGATCGTGACGCATGAGGCACCGACGTTCGGCGGCATTGGCGGCGAGATTGCCGCCCGAGTGGCCGAGCGGGCGTTCCTGTCGCTGGAAGCGCCGGTGCTGCGTGTCGGCGGCTTCCATATGCCCTATCCGGTGGCCAAGGTCGAAGAACACTACCTGCCGGACATTGACCGGCTGCTCGAGGCGCTGGACCGTTCCTTCGCCTACTGAGCGTCCTTCGCCTGAGCGCGGCCCCGCCGTTTGCCCACCGTCCCCATCCAGAGCCCTGAAGATCGAGAAGCCATGACTGAAAAGACATTCAACCTGCCGGACGTGGGCGAAGGCCTGACCGAAGCCGACATCGTCGAGTGGAAGGTCAAGGCGGGCGACACAGTTGCCGTCAATGACGTCATCGTCGAAATTGAAACCGCAAAGTCCCTGGTTGAGCTGCCCTCTCCCTACGCCGGTACGGTGGCATCACTCCTGGTCCGCGAGGGCGAAACCGTCGACGTCGGCACGCCCATCATCAGCGTGGCGGTCGACGGCGGGGCGGCCGGCGCTGACCGCGATGGCACTGATGATGCGCTTCCCGCGGCACGGACACCGGAACAGACTCCCGCGGACTCCTCGCCCGAAGCGCCGTCCGCGTCCCTGACCGGCACCGGACCCAAGCCGGACGCCGTCAAACGCCGCCCGCGGCGTCGTTCCACCGTGCCGGCGGATGCAGCACCGTCTACACCCGCCGCCGACGCCCCGGCTGCACCCCGGACTCAGACCCCGGGAGCAGCGTCCCCGGAGCGGACGCAGCCGTCCCGGACACCGCAGGCCGGCCCGGAACCAACCCCGGCAGCCGCAGCAGCGGCTGCTGTCCAGGACCGGGTGAACCGGCTGATCCAGCGGGTACTGGCCAAGCCGCCGGTGCGGAAGGCCGCCAAGGACCTGGGCATCAACCTGGCGGACGTCCCCGCGACCGGGGCCGGCGGTGAGGTGACCAAGCAGGACCTCATCAGCTATCAGGCCCAGCGGGAGGCGGAGCGGGAATCAGCGCCACAGTTCTGGACTCCCGGAGCGGGAGCAAAGGAGTCCCGGATTGAGCGGATTCCCGTGAAGGGGGTCCGCCGGGCTACGGCCAAGGCCATGGTGTCCAGCGCCTTCAGTGCACCGCACGTGAGCATCTTTGTGGACGTGGATGCCTCCCGCACCATGGAGTTCGTCAAGCGGCTGAAGACATCCAAGGATTTTGAGGGCATCAGGGTCTCCCCGCTGCTGATCCTGGCCCGGGCGGTCATCTGGGCCGCAGCCCGCAACCCCTCCGTCAACGCGTCCTGGGCGGGCGACGAAATCCTGATCAAGCACTTTATGAACCTCGGCATCGCCGCGGCAACGCCCCGCGGCCTGATGGTGCCCAACATCAAGGACGCGCAGGATCTCTCACTGAAGGAACTCGCGGTTGCCCTGAACTCCCTGGCCTCCACCGCGCGGGAAGGCAGGACGCCGCCGGCGGACATGCAGGGTGGAACCCTGACCATCACGAACATCGGTTCGCTGGGCATTGATACCGGCACCCCCATCATCAATCCCGGCGAAGTGGCGATTGTCGCCTTTGGCACCATCAAGCAGAAACCGTGGGTGGTGGACGGGGAAGTGGTTCCGCGCTGGATCACCACACTCGGCGGCTCCTTTGACCACCGCGTGGTCGACGGCGATCTCTCCGCACGGTTCATGGCCGACGTGGCGGCAATTCTCGAGGAACCGGCCCTGCTCCTGGATTAGCCGGGCCCGCGTCCTTAACCGGCGCGGCGCACCTTGGCCTTGTCGACGGCGGCCCTCAGTATCGGTGCCAGCCTGCGGACACCCTCCCGGATGTCCTCCGGCGACACGGCGCTGAAGGCCAGCCGCAGCTTGTTTGAGGGCCCTTCACCGGGTGTGAAGGCCGCGCCGGGGATAAAGACGGTGCCGGCGTCGATCGCCTCGTAGAGCAGGGGATAGGTGTCCACCCCGTCCGGCAGGGTCACCCAGATGAAGAAGCCGCCCTCGGGGCGGGTCCAGGAAACGTCCCCGGGCAGATGTTCCTCCAGTGCGGCGAGCATCGTGGAGCAGCGTTCGGCATAGAGCTCCCGGGAGTCCCGGATATGGCCCATCCAGTCATACTCGCGCAGGTATGCGGATACCAGCATCTGGGTCAGCGGGGAGGGGCACAGGACCACCGCCTCGCAGGCCAGGTAGAAGCGCCGGTACAGGTGCCGCGGCACCAGTGCCCAGCCCAGCCGGACTCCGGGCGCAAAGATCTTGGAGAAGGACCCAAGGTACAGCACGTCCTGTGGGTTTGATGCGCGCATGGGCCGCAGTGGCCGGCCGTCAAAGCGGAGCAGCCCGTACGGATTGTCTTCGAGGATGAGGATGTTGTTGCGGCTGCAGATATCCACCACGGCCTGGCGCCGGGCCTCGGTGAGGGTTACCCCGCTGGGGTTGTTGAAGCTGGGGATGGTGTACAGCAGCTTGATGGTCTTGCCCTCCGCCTGCAGCGCGCGGATCTGTTGCTCCAGGGCCTCCGGAACCAGGCCGTCGGCGTCCATCGGGACGGTGCGGACGTCCACTTCGTAGGCTTCAAAGGCGTTGAGGGCGCCGACGTATGTGGGATCTTCGCAGAGAATGACGTCCCCGGGATCGCAGAACACCTTGGCTGCGACGTCCTGCGCTGACTGGGAGCCTGTGGTGATGACAATGTCCGCCGGATCGGCGTCGGTAATCCCTTCTGCGGCCATGACCTCGCAGGCCTGCCGGCGCAGTTCCTCCATGCCCTGGCCGCCGCCGTACTGCAGCGCCTCCAGGCCGTGGTCGCTGATGATCCGCTGGGCCGTCCTGCCCAGGTCCTCCAGCGGCAGCGACTTCAGGTACGGGCTGCCGCCGGCCAGGGAAATCAGGCCGGGTTGGATGGAGATGTCGAAGACATCCCGCACCGCCGACTGCTTGATGTGGAAGGCGCGGTTTGAAAAGAGCATTTCGTGCCGGTGGGATTCGGCGGCACGCTCCAGTGCGGCCATGGTGTCAACGGGTAGTTCTACTGCATTGGAGAATTCCTCGCGGGTCATGCCCTCAATGCTAACCCTGCGGGTTAACTGTTAGGCAACAGCTGTTGCCTAATCGAGCAGGGGTGTCGGACCGGCCCATAAAAGGTGCCACCTCCGGCAGGACCGACTAAATCCAGCCCGCTTTGTGTGCCTTGATCCCGGCCTGGAACCGGCTTTCGGCGCCCAGTTCCTCCAGCATCCAGGCGATGTGCCGGCGGCAGGTCCGGACGCTGATGCCGACCCGGCGCGCAATGGCCTCGTCCGAATGCCCCGCGGCCAGGGCGGTGAGAACCGAGCGCTGCGTGCTGGTGAGTTCCTCCCGGCCCGGGCTTTCGGTGAGGAAGGGCTCCGCCAGCCCCCAGGCGAACTCAAAGAGCAGGCTGAAAATGCGGATCAGGTTGGGATCCCGTACTACCAGCCCTGCCATGTCGCCGGGATGGAGCTGCCGGGCCACCACTGCCACTTTTTCATCGAAGATCAGGGTGCGCAGGGGCATATAGGGCAGCGTGCGGAATTGTCCGCCCGCTTCGGTGATGGTTTCCACGGCCTTGCGGGTGGGAACGTGGTCCCGGGTGCTGGAATGGTAAAGCGTCTGGCGCCGGACGCCGCTGCGCAGCAGATCCAGGTCCTTTTGCACACTGTCCTCGTGAATGTCGGCATTGGCGCCCTGCCCCGGGCGCGCAATCAGAACGCGGTCCGTGGCACTGCGACCGTATTCGATGAGCACGCGCTGGACCTTCTCCTGGTCCTCCACCACTTCCACCGAGGAATCCGCGGCAAGACGCTTGCGGGCCTCGGCATAGGCCGGCGTCAGTGCGGCCATTTCCCGGCGTCGGGCATTGATTCTTCCGCGTAGTTCCAACAGCGCCCGCTCGTCCGGATCCACCAGTTCAGCAAGGGCCACCTCCGGGGAAACGGCCGTGTAGCTGGGGCAGTCCGCAGCCTGCTTGAGCAGCAGGCAGCGCGAGGTGAGCTCCGCTATTGCGGCATCGATGACCCGGCTCGTATACCCCAGGGCTTCCGATGCCTCTTCAGCCGTCCACCCCGGACGGCTGACGGCAAATCGGTAAACATCCAGAGAAGCATGAGACAGCACGGCGGATCCTTTCAATGCAGCAAGCTGACCTCCCCCATGCACACCCTACCCAGCGGGCGGCAAGTGTGGGCCGCTCGTGACGAAAGTGTTTTGTGTCTACAACACACTAGGAAATGTTGGACATGGCCGGTTAATGCCACCATACGCACCCGGCTCGTCCATCCGCAGGAGGGCCGCTAATACGCCGCACTGCCACAGAAATCGGAGAAAAAACGGCTGACCCGTGTGCCGGAAGCGGACATGTCCGGAACCGGGCACCGGAGGGTATTTACAGTCCGCGTGACCGCGGGGGAAGCTTTCGGAGTCAATCAAGGCGCCGGCTGAGCTTCAGCCAGAAGAGACACAAGGGGGATAGCCATCATGATGAAGAGCTGGGATTGGTTCTAACCGTCGGCCCCAATTGGGCTGACCACAGATAACAACAATGCAAGGCCGCTCCAGCGGCGGTAACCAATACCCCGAGGGGAAAGACGCTTATGAGTCAGCTAGCTGCAGTTCGACCAGCCTCACGGACGCAAACCGGCACTCATTGGTGGTCTCTCTCCATCCACACCGGGGGCTTCGATGTAGCGGACGGCATCATTGGAGAGCTGGTTACCCCGCTGGCGGCTCAGGCCCAGATCCTGGGCGCGCAGCGCTGGTATTACACCCGATGTGCCGACCCGGCCCACGCTCACGTAAAGCTGAAAGTGTTGGCCGGCATGGACACCCTGGACCGGCTGCAGTCGCTGTTGGCGGCGCTGCAGGACCAGTCCAGCGGTGTTCTGGGCCATCTGGAAACCAGCCACCAGATCACCGAACCCGCTACGGACCGGTTGAGCCCCGGCGGCGGTGAACCGCAGGACCCCCGCGTGGAGGCGGACCTGGCCAAGTACGGCGGCGTGGAGGGCCTGTCCCTCGCCGAAGAGGTTTTTGAGCTTTCCTCGGATCTGGCCAGCTGGGCAACGGCACGCTTTCCCAAGGTCCAGAACCGCTGGGCCCTCGGGTCACTGCTGCTTTTCGATGCAGCGCGGAGCATGATGAAGGGCCCGCGGGCATCGGCCTGGCCGGACCGCCGGAGGCTCTCCTGGGACTACTACTGGGACAGCCACCTGCGTAGCTGCACCGCCGGATTCGGCCCGCGCGCAGCGGGTGTGCGCCAGGCAATGTCGGTGCAGGTGGGCGCCAAGGTGATGCCGACCCACCGGCTGATGGCGGCGACGGCGGCGGAATCGGCCGTCGAAAACTGGCGGCGCCGCTGGTTCCGGGGAATCGATACCTACCTGTACCGGGCGGACAAGGCCCGGCTTAGCCGAAGCGCACAGCACCTGACTGTCTATCAGGCACACATGCTCCTGAACCGGCTCGGTCTGAGCCTGCGCGAGGAAGCTGCCATGGGACTGTACGCACGCACATGGAGCCCTGAACGCGAATCGGTTCTGCTCGACAAGCGCTGATCCGGCGCATCAAGGGAAGGGGGCCCGTACCGTGGCCGATCAAGAAGAGGTAGTTGTTGCGCAGGCCCATGAGCTGGGCTCAGTGCTGGGCTGTTCCGAAGATGTACTTGCCGATATGAGGGACAGCGGCGTCCTTGAACCCTTTGGGGAGGCATGGAATGTCGGCCCGGCGCGGGAGTACCTGCGCGACGCAGCCTGGGCCGACCAGGTCTGGTACTAAGGGCCTGGTACTAGGCGGGGCAACGCGTAGAAGGTAGAACGTAGAACAGGGAAGGGACGGACCGGTACCGGTCCGTCCCTTCCCTGTTGTGCGGGTGCTGACTGCTCTCCGCCGGGATTCTCCTGGACGGCGGGAACTAGACGGCGGAAACTAGACGGCGGAAACAGAGGCGTCGGCCAGCACGCGGAGGGCTTCGTCCAGCTGGGCCACGGTCTCTGCATCGTCCTTCGGGTGCAGTTCGGCGTAACGGGTTACCGAGCTGCCGATGGCCAGGCGTACTTCCTCGACCACGCGGGCGCCGGCGATTCCCACCGACTTGCGGGCATCATCCTGGGCCCAAACGCCGCCGTACTGGCCGAAGGCAGCGCCGATAACCGCGGTGGGCATTCCGGAGATGGGGCTGGCGCCAAACGGACGGGACAGCCAGTCGATGGCGTTCTTGAGGACGGCCGGCATGGTCCCGTTGTACTCGGGGCTGATCAGCAGCAGGCCGTCGGAGGCGGCGGCAGCGTTGCGAAGGGCCTGTGCCGTCTCGGGAATAGTTCCCTCGGCGTCAATGTCTTCGTTGTAGAAGGGGATCTCGCCAAGCCGGTCAAAGATCTGAACCTCGACGCCTTCCGGGGCGCCCGCTGCGGCAGTTTCGGCGAGCTGGCGGTTAACGGAACCGGCGCGCAGGCTGCCGACGAGGGTCAAGATTGTGGTGCTCAAGGTTGGAACTCCTGTCTGGCCGCGCACTCTGACTGGGGCGCGGACACGAATAACGTTTCAACCCCCTAAACGGGCCAGCACGGAAATTTATTCCCGAAAGGGCTTGCATTTACCGCACGAAGGGTGACGGGAAGTCCCGACCGGGTGGGACGCCGGGCTAGGGCCGGCGGTTCCCGGTCCCGTCCGGCCGGTCGAGCCGCAGGGAGGAAATCAGGGAGCGAAGCGCCTTGCGCAGCTCCTGGCTGTCCTCGGCGTCGAGTGTTATTTCGGCCTCCGCCAGCTTTGCGCACTCAATGACCTGACGGCCTGCGTCAGTGATGCACCACAGGCCCTGCCCGTTACGCGAGGCGTACCCCGAGGAATGCAGGGACGCCAGGTCACTGTCCAGGGAAGCCGGCTGCCCGGTGGTGGCGGCAAGGGCGGTGTCATCGGCTGTGGACAGGGCGAGGCGGTTGAGCAGGGAATACCGGTCGCGGGTGAGGTCAAACCGTTCCAGCACACTGTCGGAGGCTAGATGGGTCACGTGGGCAGCTGCCGACAGTAGGCGAGGAAAGTATCCGGGAGCGGGTGCGGGGTCCTGCGCGGGACCATCAGTGTCCGGCATCTGCGGCTCGTTGTCCGGAGCGGTGCCCGACGCGGTGCCCGGTTCGTTGTTCACAGTGCCCGTAACCGGGTGCGGTGGCCGGCGGGGCAGGCCGGGGCGGGAAATGCACCGGGAAGAAACCTTCGGGGTGCGTCAGCAGGGCAGACGTGGGAGTACGGCACGGATTCCTCGTGAAGGCAGGGTACGGGAGAGGCAAAGACCTTCGGCCACGTCTTGACCAAGGGAAATAGTAGAGCGAAACCGCTCTCCCCGCCAATCGCTCCATCCGGGCCGCAGCGGCGGAAACTGACACAGATTGACATCGAATCTGTATGTGGCCCTTCTCTCAGTTAGCGTTATCTGATGCACATCAAGGACCGGATCGAAGAAGCCCGGATGAGTCCCCGGCAGGTGGCCATCATTGCCATCTGCACCATGCTGTACATGATCGACGGATTTGACGTTCTGGTCATGGCATTCACTGCCAGCCACGTGGAGGCGGAGTGGGGGCTGAACGGCGCGCAACTGGGCTACCTGCTGAGCGCCGCACTGGTGGGAATGGCCGTCGGGTCGATCTTCGTCTCGACCGTGGCCGACATTATCGGCCGGCAGAAGACCCTGCTGATCGGCGTCTGCATCGTTGCCCTCGGCATGCTGGCCTCCTTCTTTGCCCCCAGCTATGCCGTGCTGGTGGCCCTGCGTTTTGTGACCGGCATAGCCATTGGAACCCTGCAGGCAACCATCAATGTTTTTGCCTCCGAGTTCTCCAACGCCAAGCGCCGCTCCACGGCGCTGGCCATTGTCAGCATCGGCCAGCCGATCGGCGGTGTTCTTGGCGGCATAGTCACCGGGGTGCTGATCAGCCAGTACGGCTGGCGGTCAGCGTTTATGTTCGGCGCCGTCGTGACCTTCCTGATGATTCCGCTGGTGATGAAGGTCTTCCCGGAATCCGTGGACTATCTGCTGGTACGGCGCCCGGCCGGTGCCTTGGAACGGGTCAACCGGAGCCTGCGTGCCATTGGCCAGCCCGCCGTGGACGTGCTGCCCGAACGGGTGCACCAGCAGCATCACAAGTCCCGCTTTGCGGACATCCTCACCGGTTACAACGCCCGGCGCACCATCCTGCTGGCGCTGGCCTACTTCATCCTGATGGCCAGCTTCTACTTCGCGAACTCGTGGACGCCTAAACTGATCACCGCCAGCGGCTTCTCGGCCCAGGACGGGATCAATGCCGGCATTCTCTTCAGCGTGGGCGCCATCGTGGGCGCGGTCATGCTGGGCCTGTTTGGGGCCCGCTTCCCCATGCGGAAGGTGCTGGCCGTCTTCTTCGTGATCGGTGCGGCAACGTTTGTGGTGTTCGCCAATTCCACTACCGGTTCACTCGGCTGGGCACTGTTTGCCGCGGCGCTGGTGGGCTTCGGGTCCAATGCGCCCATCGCCGGCATGCTGGCCATCAGCCCCACCTACTACACCAGTGACGTGCGCGGCACTGCGCTGGGACTGGTGATTGGTATGGGTCGGGTGGGTGCCATCGTGTCCCCGATCCTGGCCGGTGCCCTGATCGACGGCGGCTGGACCCCCGGCGACCTGTACTTCCTGTTCGTGATTCCCATGGCGCTGGGCGCCGTCGTCATCTCGCTGCTGGGCAAGCCGGTGCTGCGCGGACCCGCCGCCAAGGCGGACATCCCGGTCCACTAAGGCCGCACGCGAAGGCGCCGCACGGTTCTGTTTCCGGGACGGAAGCAGAACCGTGCGGCGGAGCCTAGGAGTTGACCAGTTCAGGCCAGTCCGAAGCCAGCTCAAGGCCATGTGCCGCGGACACGGAGGAGTGGGTGACCCGTCCGCCGGCGATATTCAGGCCGTGGGCCAGCTCGGGATACCGCTCGAAAGCGCCGGTGACGCCGCGGTCAGCCAGGGCCACTGCGTAGGGCAGCGTCACATTGGTCAGGGCATAGGTGGACGTGTTCGGCACTGCGCCGGGCATATTTGCCACGCAGTAGAACAGCGATCCGTGCACCCGGAACGTCGGTTCCTCGTGTGTGGTGGGGTGGCTGTCCTCGAAGCAGCCGCCCTGGTCCACGGCGATATCCACCAGGACACTGCCGGGTTTCATCCGTGCCACCATGGCATTGGTGACCAGCTTGGGGGCCTTGGCACCGGGGATCAGCACGGAGCCGATCACGAGGTCCGCGTCCAGCACGGCACGCTCGATTTCAAACGCGTTGGATGCCACGGTTTTGATCCGCCCGGCGTACTGGGCATCAAGTTCGCGCAACCGGTCAATATTGATGTCCAGCACGGTGACGTCGGCATGGGCGCCGACGGCGGCCGCAGCGGCATTGGTGCCGGCGACTCCGGCGCCCAGCACCACCACCTTGGCGGGACGGACTCCCGGCACGCCGCCCAGCAGCAGCCCGGGACCGCCGGCGGGAGCCATCAGGGACTGGGCTCCGACCTGGACCGAGAGCCGCCCGGCAACTTCGGACATGGGGGCAAGCAGTGGCAGGGCCCTGCCGCGCTGCACGGTTTCATACGCAATGGCGGTGACACCGGATTCCAGCAGGACAGAGGTCAGTTCCGCCTCCGCAGCGAGGTGCAGGTAGGTGAAGAGAATGAGGCCCGGCCGGAAATGGCGGTATTCGGAGGCGATGGGTTCCTTCACCTTGAGGATCATGGCGGCCTGGGACCAGACGTCGTCGGCTGAGTCCAGGATCCGCGCTCCGGCCGCGGCATACTCCGCGTCGGAAATATTTGAACCGGTGCCGGCACCGCTTTGTACCAGCACCTCATGGCCGTGGGTAAGGAGCTCGTGCACTCCCGAGGCAGTGATTGCTACGCGGAATTCATTGTTCTTGATTTCCTTGGGGATACCGATGATCACAGTATTGCTCCGTCAGTAGGGTCAGCCGGCGGGGTGTCCGCCGACACAGCCCCAGCATAGATCCCCGGGCACCGTTGCGGGCATATGCGTCCGCTGCCGGTTGGCGGCTCAGCTGTCCGTTCCGCCCGGGCCGGCGGTTTCGCGCGCCGCTTTGGCGGCACTTTGGGATTCAAGCCAGGCCTGGATGTCTTCCATCCGGATGCGGCGGTGCGAACCGCGGTACTGCACCGGGATGATGCCGGCGTCGGTCAGGTTCCGCAGGTAGGTGTGTGAAATTCCGGCGGCGGCGGCGGCCTGCGAGGTGGTCAGCAGCGGCACCGGCCCGGCAGGAAGGGGCGGGTCCGCAGGAGCCGGGGTGGAGATCTTGACGGCATCGCCCCGGGCCAGGCGGGAGAGCAGCTCCAGCACCGCGTCCCTGGCTGCGTCCGGAAGCCGCAGGGCGGTCCCGTCCACAAAGACGGTCACATCCCCGGCGGCCAGGGCACGCTTTAAGGCAAGGGTGTCTTTGTCCGGCAGTGCCGGTACGGTCGCGGAACTCTCACTCATGACTTCATCTTGCCAAAGGATTCCGGCACCGGTGCCCATCCGGGGCGTGTTGGAACGTGCCGGACGTGGTGGAATAAGGCTGTCGGTGCGGAAACCGCCGGACCGGACAGGCGCGGCAGGAATCTTCGAAGGAGAGTTCATGGGTATCGAGGGCACCAGGTCCATCCGGGGAGCGGTCCTCGAAACCATGGGCGCCGAGCGCCCCTACGCCCGTTCCCGGCCCGTAGCTGTGCGGGACTTGGAACTCGATCCGCCGGGGCCGGGGGAGATCCTGGTGCGCATCGAGGCGGCCAGCCTGTGCCACTCGGACCTGTCGGTGGTGAACGGCAGCCGGGTGCGGCCCTTGCCCATGCTGCTCGGGCATGAAGCGGCGGGCAGGGTGGAGGAGCTGGGCGACGGCGTTCAGGATCTCAGTGTGGGGCAGCGGGTAGTGATGGCCTTCCTGCCGCGCTGCGGCGACTGCGCGGGCTGCCGGACGGACGGCAAAATGCCCTGCATTCCCGGCAGCGCGGCCAATAACGCCGGCACGCTTCTTGGGGGCGGGATGCGGCTGCGTTACCCCGACGGCGGGGAAGTGCGTCACCATCTGGGCGTTTCCGGCTTCGCGACCCACGCGGTGGTCAACCGGAAGTCCGTGGTGCCGGTGGAGGACGATATTCCGCCTCAGGTAGCCGCCCTGCTGGGCTGCGCCGTCCTTACCGGCGGCGGAGCCGTGCTGAACCCCGCGCGTCCGGGCCGGGACGACGACGTCGCAATAGTCGGGCTCGGAGGGGTGGGCATGGCAGCCCTCCTGACGGCGCTGTCGCTGGATGTCCGCACGGTCATCGGCATTGATGCACTGCCGGAGAAACTCATCCGGGCCAAGGAACTGGGCGCTGACGCGGTGTATACCCCGCAGGAGGCGATTGAGGCCGGCATCCGCCCGGCGCTGGTGATCGAGGCAGCCGGGCATCCCCGGGCCTTTGAAACAGCGGTGCGGATCACTGCGCCCGGCGGCACCACCGTGACAGTGGGCCTTCCCGGCCCGGACCAGACCTCGGAGATCACTCCGCTCACCTTGACGGCCGAGGCCAGGACCATCATCGGCAGCTACCTCGGTTCTGCCGTGCCTGCACGCGATATTCCGGTGTATGCACAGCTCTGGCGGGAGGGAAAACTTCCGGTGGAGGAACTGGTCTCCTCCACGATCGCCCTGGAGGACATCAACGCTGCCATGGACACCCTTGCGGACGGCCACGCGATCCGCCAGGTGATTCTTTTTGACTAGCGGAACCGGACTCCCGGCCGGGAACGTGGCGGCACAGAATGAATGAGTCCGCGGACGGGATCCCGGCGGCGCAGGAGTGGCGTCCGGACATTCTGGGGGAGGGGTTCGAGCAGCTGACCATGCCCCTCCCCGGTGGTTCGGTGGCCACGCTTGTGCGTTACGTCCCGCCGGAGCCCCATCCCCGCGGGCCGGCGCCGGCGGCGGATTCCGGGAGCCCGGACGCCGTCCCTGCCGATGTGCTGTATGTACACGGCTGGTCGGACTACTTTTTCCAGACCGAACTGGCCCGCTACTGGGCGGGCCGTGGAGCGCGCTTCTTCGCAGTGGACCTGCACAATTACGGGCGCAGCCTGCGGCCGGGCCAGGAACCCGGCTTTACCCGGAGCCTCGCGGAGTATGACCCGGATCTGGAGGCTGCACTGCTGGCCATGGGCCAGGACCGGCCGGACGCAGCCCCGCTCATCCTGCTTGGGCACTCCACCGGCGGGCTGACGCTGGCCACCTGGGTGTACCGGCATCCGGGACGGGCGGCTGCCCTGATCCTGAACAGTCCCTGGCTGGAATTCCAGGCCACCGAACTGGCCCGCCGCGTGATGTCTCCGCTGGTGAGCCTTCAGGCGCAGCGCCGGCCCCGCACTCTGTTCCCTCCGGTGGATCAGGGGATTTACACCCGGACCGTCTCCGCAGCGTTTGGCGGGGAATGGCACTACAACACGGACTGGCGCCCGGTCCGCGGGTTTCCCGTTACCGTGGCGTTTTTGGATGCCGTCTTTTCAGCCCAGGCAACCGTGGCGGACGGGCTCCGGCTGGAGGTGCCCGTGCTGGTGCTGCTCTCGGACAAGAGTTACCTGCACCCGAGGTGGTCCGAGGCAGCGGAACGCGCCGACGTCGCCCTCGATGTAAACGTGGTGGCCCACCGGGCACTGTCGCTCGGTTCCGCGGTGAGCGTGGTGCGGATTGCCAACGCCATGCATGACGTGTTCCTGTCCGCACCGGCGGTGCGGGCGCAGGCCTATGCGGCGATTACCCGCTGGAGCAGCGGCTACCTTCGGGTCCCGCCGCAAAGCGGCAGGACCCGAAGCTCGCTCACACCGCCGGGGTGAACCGTGACGGTGTGCCCGGCTAGTCGATCAGCTCGTATGCAGGCAGGGTCAGGAAGTCCGGGTAGTCCTCGGAGAGGCTGATCTCGCCGATCATGCGGCTGGCCGGTTCGAAGTACGCCGTGAACATTTCCTCGGAGACCTCACCGCGCAGGCGTTCGGTTTCCTCGGCAAGGATCCGGCTGACCAGTTCCTCCGTCACCGTGTCGCCGGTGTCCTCAAGCACCACGTTGTTGCGAACCTGCTGCCAGACCTGGGACCTGGAAATCTCCGCCGTCGCAGCGTCTTCCATCAGGTTGCGGATGGCCACTGCACCGTTGCCGGAAAGCCAGATGGCCACGTAGTTGACAGCCACGTAGAGGTTTGACCGCAGTCCGGCCTCGGTGATGGATCCGCCGGCGGTGCTGACATCCAGCAGGTCCGCAGCGCTGACCGAAACATCGTCCCGCTGCCGGTCCACCTGGTTGGGCTTCTCGCCCAGCACGCCGTCGAAAACGTCCTTGCAGGTGGCAACCAGGTCCGGGTGTGCCACCCAGGAGCCGTCGAAACCGTCGCCGGCTTCGCGGGTCTTGTCCGCCTTGACCTTGTCCAGGGCGGCGGCAGTGGTTTCCGGTTCGCGGCGGTTCGGGATGAACGCGGCCATGCCGCCCATCGCGAAGGCGCCGCGGCGGTGGCAGGTCTTCACCAGCAGCTCGGTGTAGGCGCGCATAAACGGTGCCGTCATGGTGACGTCGGCGCGGTCGGGCAGCAGGAAGGACTTTCCGGCGTCACGGAAGACCTTGATCATGCTGAACAGATAATCCCAGCGGCCGGCGTTCAGGCCCGAGGCATGGTCACGGAGTTCGTAGAGGATCTCGTCCATCTCGAATGCCGCCGGGATGGTCTCGATGAGCACCGTGGCCCGGACCGATCCCTGGGGTACGCCCACGTACTCTTCGGCGAAGGTAAAGATGTCATTCCAGAGCCGGGCTTCGAGGTGGCTCTCCATTTTGGGCAGGTAGTAGTACGGGCCCTGGCCGTTTTCGAGCAGCTGCTTGGCATTGGCGAAGAAGTGCAGGCCAAAGTCCACCAATGCGCCCACGGCGGGTTCGCCGTCGATCAGTACGTGCTTCTCCGGCAGGTGCCAGCCGCGCGGGCGCATCACGACGACGGCGAGCGGGGCATCCGTGCGCAGCTTGTATTCCTTGCCCTCGGGGGACGTGAAGGAAAGGTCTCCCCGGGCGGCGTGGTAGAGGTTCACCTGCGAATCCACCACGTTGTGCCAGGTGGGGGTGCAGGCATCCTCGAGGTCGGCAAGCCACACCTTCGCGCCGGAGTTCAGCGCGTTGATGGCCATCTTGGCGGGGGAGGCCGGGCCGGTCATTTCCACGCGCCGGTCCTGCAGTGCGGCCGGGGCCTCGGCTACCTTCCAGTCTCCGCTGCGAACCTCGGCGGTTTCGGGCAGGAAGTCCAGCTTGCCCGAGGCGGCAACCTCGCGGCGGCGGACGGTGCGGGCAGCGAGGCGCTCGTCGCGGGTGCTGCGGAAGCGGCGGTGGAGTTCCTCGATGAATTCCAGTGCCTCGGGGGTCAGGATCTGCTCCGCTCCCTCTGCGGGTGAGGGGTCGGTTACTTCAATGGCCATGATGGTTCTCCCTGTCGACAATGCCTGTGGGGCGGGTGCGGGTGCAGCAACGGGGCCGCGGCGGTCCGTGATGAACCGCCAACCCTACACTTTCTTCCGTATCGTGGATATTATTATCTGTGGAGTGGAATTACAAGGGTAAATGTGTCCTGTGACCCAGCATTACCGGTGCCTACTTCCACTCCGTCATAGCCGCTGCCAGGTGTTCCCGCGCCCGTGCCAGCCGCCCGCGGACCGCCTGGGGGCTGATCCTCAGGGCGGCACCAATCTCCGCGTAGCTCTGGTCATGGACTTCGCGCAGCAGCCAGCATGCCCGCTGGTCCGTCGGGAGCAGGGAGAGGGCACGCCGCAGGGTCTCGAGTTCAGCCGAGACTTCCGCGGTGCGGTGCGGGTCCGTACCGGGAAACGTGGCACGGAAGTGCGGGTCATCAGCATCCGGATCCAGCATGTCCTGCGGGTGGGAGGTGCGGCGGCGCAGGACGTCGAGGCAGCGGTTGGTGGCTGTGCGGTAAACCCATCCGCCGAACGCATCGTCGCGTTCCAATGACGGCAGCACACGCCAGCCAGCCGTGAGGGTGTCCTGCACAACGTCTTCGGCATCGCCGCGGTCCCGCAGCATGCGGTAGGCCAGCCGGAACAACCGTTCCCGGTAAAGTGTCACAAGGTATTCGAACGCCGTCAGATCGCCGCCCCTGGCCATCGCCACGAGGGAAACCTCGTTCGGGAAGCCGGTATCCGTCCCCGCCGGGCTGCGGGTGGAACCCCTCCGGTCATGTGCCGCCTGCGGCAGCTCGGATCCTGCCATGGTGTCCCTTGTCCGTCCGGCAGTGACCGGATCTGCTCCTATTTTCCCAGAGGTGCGGGCAGGGCGGAATAAGCGGCTGCCGGACCGAGGGGAAGATACCCAAATCTCAGCTGCGGCCGTGACGTTTCCCGTCCGCACACGTCATTAATCCTGTAAGGGGCGTGCGCGGTGACGCCGCAACGATCGCAGGAGAGATGATTCCCATGGCAGATCCATCGAAACCGGCCGGACCCACACCGGCAACCACCACCCCCCGGGGAGCCCAGAGCGTCCCGGACCCCTCCGGAACCGGAACCCAGGCCCGGCCCCCGGCTCCGGACCCGCAGGGACACGATCACGAGTCGTCGGGGATGGATGCCCAGCGCCGGTCCGGCCCGCTGCAGACTCCCCGGGGCGACACCACCATTGAAGAAACCGTGGTGCAGAAACTGGCCGGTATGGCCACCCGCGAAGTGCCCGGTGTCTACGCCATGGGCAACGCAGCGCGGCGGGCCTTCAGTTCCATGACCGAGCGGATCCCGGGCTCGCAGACCAACGTCAGCAACGGCGTCACAGTGGAAAAGGGAGAGCGGCAGGCAGCCGTGGATGTGAGCATCGTGGTGGAGTACGGCTTCTCCGTAGTGGAGGTCAGCCAGAGCATCCGGCGCAACGTCATCCGGTCCGTGGAAAACGCCACCGGACTGGAGGTGCTCGAAGTCAACGTGAATGTCACGGACGTACACCTGCCGGATGAACAGGATGAGAGCGGCGAGAGCGAAAACAAGCCGCCCAAGAGCCTGCAGTAACGGCAGTACAACAAGCAGAAGGAGGACTCCATGTCCGCAACGCGGTGGTGTCTGGTAATCGGGTTGGTACTGGGAATCGTGCTGGCCTTCGGCGGTTGGCTGGCGCTCCTCATTACGCTTCTCTTTGGTCTGATCGGACTCCTCGTGGGTCTGGTGGTGGACGGAAAGGTGGACGTTCAGGGGATGCTCGGCAGAGCGTCAAGCCGATGAGCATCCCATCGGCGCCGGGACGGCTGCGTCCGGCACGGGATATCAATGACCGGGGGGAAACCGTGCTGTCCCGGCGGGTGCTGGAGAAAACCGCCAGCCAGGTTGCCCGGGATGAAACCTTTGCAGGCGGCAGTTCGGGAGGCTTTCTGGGGATCGGCGCCCGGGCCGATCTGTCCGCCAGGCCGGATGCCAGTGTGGAACTGGCGGGAAATATTGCCAGTTTGAAAGTCACCGTGGGACTGCCGTATCCGATTGCCCTGCGGCAGGCTACGGAACAGCTGCGCCGCCGGATTAGCGACCGGGTCACTGAACTGACAGGTGTGGAGGTACGGCAGGTGGACATTACTGTGTCCTGGCTGAAGCCCGCCGGGACGGAGCTCTCACGCCGGAGGCTGCAATGAGCGGGAGGATTCACCCGCCGGTCTCCATGCGGCGCAGACCCAGCCGGTCCGGCCCTGCCGCGGTCACCGCCCTCCTGCTGCTGGCACTGGGGGTGGCACTGGTGTGGGCGGCAGTGGTCCGGCTGGCGGAAGGGATGTGGCCGGTCTTTTTTGCCGAGCCGCTGGTGTGGCTGTCCTCCACCTCCTGGGACAGCCCTCAGGGCTGGACCGCCGCGGTGGTCCTGCTCCTCATCGGCCTGGTCCTGCTGTTGTGCGGGATCATCCCCGGCGAATTCGGCGCCCTGCCGCTGCGGGCCAAACCCGTAAACATGCCGGGCCTGCCCGGAGCCGGGGAGTCCGGCGGGGTGCCTTCGGTGCGGGGAGGGGAAACGGTGGTGATGAGCCGGCGTGCCGTGGCGCGGCTGGCCGCGTCCACCTGCAACCACATTGACGGGGTGTCCTCCGCCTCGGCGAGTGCCTCGGGTCGAAGGGTCCATCTGGAGGTCACTACCGCGCTGCACGGCACCGCGGATCTCCAGCACTGGGTGGTGGACGGGGTGCGGTCCCGTCTTGCCGCCACCGGACTGGATCCGGTGCCGGAAGTCACCGCCTCCATCCGCTCCCGGGAATGACCCGGGAGCGGTGACGGACAAGCAGAAAGGCCAGCCTCAATGAAAGAACATGCCGGAGCGGCCAACCGGACGTGGCTGATCATCCTCGGGATACTTTTCCTTGCCGCCGGAGTGCTGGCGGTGCTTATCGCCACCGGTGTGCTGGGCGGCCTGGCCAACGCATCGGAGCCGCTGCTGGCGGACGGTGCGGAACTGCTTGCCGGCGAGTCAGCGCCGTGGGCGGTACTGCTGGCCGGCGTGGTGCTGGGCATTCTTGGCCTCTGGTGGATCCTGGCCCAGATTCCGCGCAGCCGGACGGCGGGGACCTTCCGCCTGCAGGAAGACCCGGCGCGCGGCATAACGGTCTGCGATCCGGCAGTGCTTGCGGCCGCCGTCAGCAACGAGACGGAACAGCTGCCCGGAGTGGTCTCCTCCAGCGTGCGCCTGCGGGGCACGGCAGATGAACCCGACCTGGCCATGAAGGTCACGGTGAACTCCGATGCGGACGTGCAGGGGGTCATCGCCCGGATCCAGCACGAGGTGGTTCCGCATCTGGTGACGGCACTGGAGGTACCGCTCAACACCTTCGGCCTGGAACTGGACGCCAGCAGCAAACCGGGCGCCCGGACTGACGGGGCAAGGGTCAGCTCCCGGGGCACCGTGGTGTACTAGCGGGCCCGCACCGCTTCGGCGCGCTCGCGGACCACCTTGTCCTGATGCGCCGCCACCCGCGCCTGGTGCACGGGAGTGCGGCGCAGGAATGCGTACACCACACCGAGCAGGATGAACCATAAGGGCGTTACCAACAGGGCCTGGAAGGTGTCCGGCTGGGTGGTCAGCGCCCACAGAATGAAGGCGAAGAAGGCGAACACCACGTACACCATAACGACGCCGCCCGGCAGCTTAAACTTCGACGCTTCGTGCAGCTGCGGCCGGCGCTTCCGGTAGACCAGGTAGCTGGCCAGGATGATGGACCAGACGAACATAAAGCACAGCGCGGAAATGGTGGTTACGAGTGTAAACGCGGCGCTGACGGACTCGCCGGCATACAGGAGCACGACGCCGGCGAGCAGGAAGGTGCAGGAGAAGAACAGGGCGTTTTGGGGCACCTTGCGCCGGGACAGCCGGCCGAAGGCCTGAGGGGCATCGCCGTCGTGCGCCAGGCCGAAAACCATGCGTGAGGTGGAATATATCCCCGAATTCGCGCTGGATGCCGCGGAAGTCAGCACCACGAAGTTCACTACGGCCGCAGCCGTGCCCAGTCCGGCCAGTGTGAACATCCCTACGAACGGACTTTCATCGGCGCTGAATTCGTCCCAGGGGACCACGGCCATCAGTACAACGAGGGCGCCTACGTAGAAGAGCAGGATGCGGATGGGGATGGAGTTCACGGCGCGGGGCAGGTTCTTCTCCGGGTCCTTGGTCTCCGCGGCGGCGGTTCCCACCAGTTCGATGCCCACAAAGGCGAAGACGGCTATCTGGAAGCCGGCCACAAAGCCCATGGGACCGGTGGGGAAGAAGCCGCCGTGGTCCCAGAGGTTGTTGAAGCCTGCCGTGACGCCGTCGCCGTGGGTGAAGCCGGTCAGGACCATGGCCAGGCCCACCACAATCAGGGTGAGGATAGCGATGATCTTGATCAGTGCGAACCAGAATTCGGTCTCACCGAAGGCCTTCACCGTGGGCAGGTTCAGCGCGAGCAGGACCAGTATGCAGGCCAGCGCGGGTATCCACAGCGGAGCGTTGCCCCACCAGAACGTCACATAGTGGGCAATGGCCACCACGTCCGCAATGCCGGTGACCACCCAGCAGAACCAGTAGGTCCAGCCGGTGAAAAAGCCGGCCCAGGGGCCGAGCAGGTCCGCAGAGAAATCGCTGAAGGACTTGTAATTGAGGTTCGAGAGCAGCAGTTCGCCCATGGCCCGCATAACGAAAAACAGCATGAAGCCGATGATCGCGTAAACAAAGATGACGGACGGGCCGGCAACGGAGATGGTCTTGCCCGAACCCATAAACAGGCCGGTGCCGATGGCTCCGCCGATAGCCAGCAGCTGGATGTGGCGGCTGGAGAGTGAGCGGGCAAGATGCGGCTCAGCGGAATTGTTTTGCGGCGCTGAAACAGGGCTGTCGCTCGGTGGGCGGGTAATGCGCTCAGACATCAAAATCCTTCTAATAGGCACCCGCCGGCAGCTAACCGCCGTACTCGCCTATGCCGCTCCCGGAAGGGGACAGCACCTTGCTGTTGGCGCTGCCGCCGACATTTCAGTTTGGAAGCCGCCCACTGGCCCCGTCAAATTACAGGATTGTGACGTTGCAGGTCACAGCGCTCGCGTGGGGCTGCGTACGGCCCCCGCAGCCGGGTGTGTCGAGGGGTTGAGGCCGTGCGGGCGTCGGGTTAGAGTTTGCTGTGTCACGTGCGTGTGACACCCACAAATGAACATGCCTTTATCAGCCGTGGCGGGAGAGTCCCGCCGGATGCACACGAGCATCGCGCCGGGCGCCGTAGGAGCAAACCCTCCCCGGGAATCTCTCAGGCCCCCGTACCGCCATGGCGAGGCAACTCTGGAAAGCAGCTCCGGCCACGGCCGGGACTCACCGACGGTGCAAGCGGAAGTACACCCGCGGAATCTCTCAGGTCCAATACAGAGCGGGGAGGAGCCTTCGTTAGTTGGCGTACCCCCGTCTGCCTTTCCTGGAGCCTCTCATGCCTGTAGAACCGTCCTCCTCCACCCTTGCCGCCGCGTTTGCGGACCGGCACATCGGTGCCCGCGGCGACGCCGTCGAAACCATGCTCAAGGCCGTTGGCTACGACTCCCTGGACGGGCTCGTGGACATGGCTGTCCCCGCCGCCATCCGGCAGGGCTTCCCGCTGGTGCTGGATCCGGCGAAATCCGAAGAGGAAACCCTGGCCGCGCTGCGTCGTATCGCCGGGAAGAACAAAACCGCCGTGCAGATGATCGGGCAGGGCTACTACTCCACCCACACCCCGCCGGTAATCCTGCGCAATGTGGTGGAGGATCCGGCCTGGTACACCGCCTACACCCCGTACCAGCCCGAAATCTCCCAGGGCCGGCTTGAAGCGCTGCTGAACTTCCAGACCATGGTCCAGGACCTCACCGCACTGCCGATCGCCAATGCGTCCCTGCTGGATGAAGCCACCGCGGTGGCTGAGGCCGTTTTGCTGATGCGCCGGTCCAACAAGGCCAAGGGCAACGGTGCCATTGTGCTGGACTCCGAAGCCTTCCCGCAGACCATCGCCGTAGTGAAGGGCCGGGCAAAGGCGCTCGGCTTCGAGGTCATCGTCGCGGACCTGGCCAACGGACTCCCCGACGGTGAGCTGGCCGGCGTCGTGCTGCAGCAGCCCGGTGCCTCCGGCGTGGTCCGCAACCAGGCCGCGCTGATTGCCGAAGCAAAGGAACGCGGCGCGCTGGTCACCGTTGCTGCTGACCTGCTGGCCCTGACCCTGATCACCCCTCCCGGGGAGCAGGGCGCGGATATTGCCGTCGGCTCCGTGCAGCGCTTCGGCGTTCCGCTGTTCTTCGGCGGCCCGCACGCTGCTTACATGGCCGTGCGCAAGGGCCTGGAGCGCTCCCTGCCGGGCCGCCTGGTCGGCGTCTCCAAGGACTCCGCCGGCACCCCCGCCTACCGCCTGGCCCTGCAGACCCGCGAGCAGCACATCCGCCGGGAGAAGGCCACCTCCAATATCTGCACCGCACAGGCACTGCTGGCCATTGTCGCCTCCATGTACGCCGTGTACCACGGCCCCGAAGGCCTGACGGCGATTGCCCGCCGGGCGCATGACTCGGCCCGTTCGCTGGCCGCCGCCCTCCAGGCCGCCGGCGTCGAACTGCTGCACGGGACCTTCTTCGACACCGTGACCGCCCGGGTTCCCGGCAAGGCCGCAGATATTGTGGCCGCGGCGGAGGCGAAGGGCATCAACCTGCGCTTCGTTGATGCCGACACCGTGGGCGTTTCCGCCGACGAGACCACAACGCCGGCCGTCATCGCGGACGTGGCGGACGCCTTCGGTGCCGCCCCGGCAGACTCGGTGGAAGGCTTCGACCTGCCGGCGGATCTGTTGCGCACCTCGGAGTTCATGACCCACCCGGTGTTCTCCTCCTACCGCTCCGAAACCCAGATGCTGCGCTACCTGCGGCGGCTCTCGGACCGTGACCTGGCCCTGGACCGCACCATGATCCCGCTGGGCTCCTGCACCATGAAGCTCAATGCCACCGCGGAAATGCAGGCCATGACCTGGCCCGAGTTCGCTTCCATCCACCCGTTCGCCCCGGATTCCCAGACCGAGGGCTGGCGTGAACTGATTGCGGACCTGGAAGAGAAGCTGGCTGTGATCACCGGCTATGACACGGTCTCCATCCAGCCCAACGCCGGTTCGCAGGGCGAACTGGCCGGCCTGCTGGCCATCCGCGGCTACCACCACTCCCGCGGCGACGAGCAGCGTACCGTCTGCCTCATCCCGGCGTCGGCACACGGCACCAACGCCGCCTCGGCCGTGCTGGCCGGCATGAAGGTGGTAGTTGTTGCCACTGCCGAGGACGGTGCCATTGACCACGCGGACCTGCGTGCCAAGATCGACGCGCACCGGGAGAACCTGGCCGCCATCATGATCACCTACCCCTCCACGCACGGCGTGTTCGACGACGACGTCCGCGACGTCTGCGAAGCCGTGCACGAGGCCGGCGGGCAGGTCTACATTGACGGCGCCAACCTCAACGCCCTGGTGGGCCTGGCCCAGCCGGGCGACTTCGGCGGCGACGTGTCCCACCTGAACCTGCACAAGACCTTCTGCATCCCGCACGGTGGCGGCGGTCCCGGCGTCGGACCCGTGGCCGCGAAGGCACATCTGGCACCGTTTATGCCCGGCGACGCCGCCACCTGGACCGAGGGCGAGGACATCCCCGTCTCGGCGTCGCGTTTCGGCTCCGCCGGCGTGCTGCCCATCTCCTGGGCCTACGTGAACCTGATGGGCGGCGAGGGCCTGACCAGCGCCACCAAGCACGCCCTGCTCGCGGCGAACTACGTGGCTGCACGCCTGAACGAGTACTTCCCGGTGCTTTACACCGGCAAGGGCGGACTCGTAGCGCACGAATGCATCCTGGACCTGCGTGAACTCACCGCGAAGACCGGTGTTACCGCCGAGGACGTGGCCAAGCGCCTGGTGGACTACGGTTTCCACGCCCCCACGCTGTCCTTCCCGGTGGCCGGCACCCTGATGGTGGAGCCCACCGAGTCCGAGGACCTGGGCGAGATTGACCGGTTCATTGACGCGATGATCGCCATCCGCGCCGAAATCGACCAGGTGGCGGCCGGGGACTTCAGCCTGGAGGACAGCCCGCTGCGCAATGCCCCGCACACCGCCGTCGTGGTGGCCGGGAACGAATGGGACCGTGCCTACCCCCGCGAGCAGGCAGCCTTCCCGCTGCGCAGCCTGCGGATGGATAAGTACTTCCCGCCGGTGGGACGGATTGACGGCGCCGCCGGCGACCGGAACCTGATCTGCTCCTGCCCGCCCATCGAAGAGTTCAAGAACTAGGGGTTATTCCAGTGACTGAGAAATACACCGCGCTCTATGAGGCGCACAAACAGCTGGGCGCCTCGTTCACCGACTTCGGTGGCTGGCAGATGCCGCTCAAGTACAGCTCCGAGCTGGCCGAACATAAGGCCGTGCGCAGCGCCGCAGGCCTGTTCGACCTCTCCCACATGGGCGAAGTGGAGGTCTCCGGCCCCGACGCCGGGGCGTTCCTGGACTACGCACTGGTGGGCAGGCTCTCCGCCGTGAAGCCGGGCCGTGCCAAGTACTCGCTGATCACCACCACTGACGGCGGGATCATTGATGACCTGATCAGCTACCGGCTGGCAAAGGACTCGTTCCTCGTGGTCCCCAACGCCGGCAATGCGGACACGGTGGCCGCTGAACTGGCCGCCCGCGCCGAGGGCTTCGACGTCACGGTGACCAACGTGTCCACCGAAACCTCACTGGTGGCAGTGCAGGGCCCGGGAGCCGAGGCCATCCTGCTGGAACTCGTGCCCGAAACGCAGCACGAAGCCGTCACCGGCATGAAGTACTACGCCGCGGACACAGTGGATGTCACTGCGGGGGAGCGGACGCTGAACCTGCTCGTGGCCCGCACCGGTTACACCGGCGAGGACGGCTTTGAGATTTACGTGCCCAACGACGACGCCGCGGCCCTCTGGGACGCGCTGCTCGCCGCCGGCGCGGACTCTGGCCTGATCCCGGCCGGCCTGGCCTGCCGCGACTCCCTGCGGCTGGAAGCCGGCATGCCGCTTTACGGCAACGAGCTCACCCTGGACACCGACCCCTACGCCGCGGGCCTCGGCCCGGTGGTGGCCCTGTCCAAGGAAGGCGACTTTGTGGGCCGCACCGCTCTCGAAGCCCGCAAGGAAACCGGCCCGGCCAGGAAGCTCGTGGGCCTGAAGGGCTCCGGCCGCCGGTCGGCCCGCAGCTCCTACCCGGTCCTGAAGGACGGTGAGACGATCGGCGAAGTCACCTCCGGCGTTCCCAGCCCCACCCTCGGCTTCCCGATCGCCCTGGCCTACGTCGATGCCGCCTACACCAAACCCGGCACCCTCCTGGACGTGGACCTCCGCGGCAAGCCCGAGCAGTTCGAGGTTGTCCCCCTTCCGTTCTATAAGCGCGAGAAGCGGTAAACCAAAAAAATAAAAGATTCTCGTGACGCCGGCGCCGGAGGGCCCGCTGACGGTCACCTTCTTGCGAGCCTCTCATGTGGGTACGTGGGTGTGAGCATAGTAAGGCGGGACGAACGCGTCGGACGCGGGGCATTCTGTGTAGCCCGCATCGCCGAGCGAGGAACGACGAGGAAGTGAAAGATCCAAGGTTCCCTCACCGAGCTTGCGAGGAGGAGGGCAGGATCTGGAACGCTAAGGGGCGGCGAATGCCGCCCCGCGGGCCCTCGGAACCTAAACTTTGAAGCAAACCACGATCAAGCTTTCCGAGAGGCAAACAGATGAGCAAAGTAAACGCAGGACTCCGCTACTCCGCCGAACACGAGTGGGTCGACTCCTCCAGTCCCGTCCGCGTCGGCATTTCCGCCGTCGCTGCCGACGCCCTGGGCGATGTGGTCTACGTTGACCTGCCCGCCGTTGGCGACACGGTCACCGCCGGCGAGACCTGCGGCGAGGTCGAGTCCACGAAGTCCGTTTCGGACCTCTACGCTCCGGTATCCGGCGAGATAGTGGAAATCAACCAGGAAGCCATCGACAACCCGGCCCTGCTGAACGAGGACCCGTACGGCGCCGGCTGGCTGTTCACGGTGAACGCCACCGCCGAGGGTGAGCTGCTTAGCGCTGAGGAGTACGCCGAGAAGAACGGCGGCGAGCTGTGAGCGATTTCCTCAATTCCCCGCTGGCCGAGGTTGATCCCGAGGTAGCCGAGCAGATCGACAACGAGAGGCGCCGCCAGCAGCAGGGCCTGGAGATGATCGCCTCGGAGAACCACACCGCCGTGGCCATCATGGAGGCGCAGGGTTCGGTGCTGACCAACAAGTACGCCGAGGGTTACCCGGGCCGCCGCTACTACGGCGGCTGCGAATACGTGGACGTCATTGAGCAGCTGGCCATCGACCGTGCCAAGGAACTCTTCGGCGCGAACTTCGCCAACGTACAGCCGCACTCCGGTGCGCAGGCCAACGCCTCGGTGATGCATGCGCTGATCCGGCCGGGCGACACCGTGCTGGGGCTTTCCCTGGCCGACGGCGGCCACCTGACCCACGGCATGAAGATCAACTTCTCCGGCCGGCTCTACAACATCGTTCCCTACGGCGTGGACGAAACGACCCACACCGTGAACATGGACGACGTCGCCCGCCTGGCCCGTGAACATCGGCCGAAGCTGATCGTCGCCGGCTGGTCCGCGTACGCCCGGCAGCTGGATTTTGAGGCGTTCCGCCGCATCGCCGACGAGGTGGGCGCCTACCTGATGGTGGACATGGCCCACTTCGCCGGCCTGGTGGCCGCCGGACTGCATCCCAGCCCGGTTCCGCACGCCCATGTGGTCACCACCACCACGCACAAGACCCTCGCGGGTCCGCGCGGCGGCATCATCCTCTCCAATGACGCGGACATTGCCAAGAAGATCAATTCCGCAGTGTTCCCGGGCCAGCAGGGCGGGCCGCTGGAACACGTTATTGCCGGCAAGGCGACCGCCTTCAAGATCGCCGCCACGCCCGAATTCCGTGAGCGCCAGGAACGTACGCTCGCCGGTGCGCGGATCCTCGCCGAGCGCCTGCTGGCCGACGACGTCGCTGCTGCCGGGATCTCGGTGGTCTCCGGCGGCACGGACGTGCACCTGGTGCTTGTGGACCTGCGCAATGCCTCCCTCAACGGGCAGGAAGCCGAAGACCGGCTGGCGCAGATCGACATCACCGTGAACCGGAACGCGGTGCCCTTCGACCCGCGTCCGCCGATGGTGACGTCGGGCCTGCGGATCGGCACCCCCGCCCTGGCCACCCGCGGCTTCGATGAGGACGCGTTCCGCGAGGTTGCGGACATCATTGCGCAGGCACTGATTGCGGCTGGCGACGCCGATCTGGCACCGCTGCGCAACCGCGTCACCGCCCTGGCTGAATCCCACCCGCTGTACACCGATGTCGCGGATCTCTCCGCGGCCCCGGCGGCAGCACACCGTTAGGACACCCGATGGCTGTCGGCGTTTTTGATCTGTTTACCGTGGGCATCGGCCCGTCGAGCTCGCATACCGTGGGTCCGATGCGTGCCGCTGCCGTGTTCGCGGGTGAACTGGTGGACGCCGGCATCCTGGATTCCGTGGCCGGCCTCCGCGTGGACCTGTACGGGTCCCTCGCGGCGACCGGCCGCGGCCACGGCACCATGACCGCCGTGCTGCTGGGACTGGAAGGCTTCGCCCCCGAACTGATCCTGCCGGAACAGGTGGAGGAGCGGCTCGCCGACATCGAGGCCACCCGCAAACTGCAGCTCTGCAGCGAGGTGCCCGGCGCCGTCGCCCGCCCGCTGGAATACGGCGAGGCGGATATTGTCCTGCACCCACTGACGGTGCTGCCCCGGCACACCAACGGCATGAAGTTCGCGGCCATGGCCGGGGACGGATCAGTGCTGCACGCCGAAACATTCTTCTCCGTGGGCGGCGGGTTCATTGTTCGCGAGGGCGAGGAACGGGCAGCGGCCCTGGAGCTGGAAGCCAGCAAGTCCGAGCTGCCGTATCCGTTCCGCACCGCTGCCGGGCTGCTGCGGCACTGTACCGAAAACGGCCTGAGCATCAGCGAAGTCATGCTGGCCAATGAGAAGGCCGCCCGGAGCGAAGAGGACATCCGTGCCGGCCTGCTGCACATCCGCGACGTCATGGAGGAGTGCAAAAACTCCGCGATCCGCCGCACGGGCCTGCTCCCCGGCGGGCTGAAGGTCCGCCGTCGTGCCCCCGCCTGGCACACCCGGCTGCGCGCTGAAGACCCCAACCGTGATCCGAAGTTCTGGCAGGAATGGGTGAACCTGGTGGCGCTGGCCGTGAACGAGGAAAACGCCTCCGGCGGCCGGGTAGTCACCGCACCCACCAACGGTGCCGCAGGCATCATTCCCGCGGTAATGTTCTACGCCACCCACTACGGTCCCGGAATGGAAAACGCCACGCCCGAACAGCGCGACGACGTGGTGGTCCGGTTCCTGCTCGCAGCGGGTGCCGTGGGCGTGCTGTACAAGGAGCAGGCCTCCATCTCCGGTGCTGAGGTGGGGTGCCAGGGCGAAGTGGGTTCGGCGTCGTCCATGGCGGCCGCCGGTCTGGCCGAGATCCTCGGCGGCAGTCCGGAGCAGGTGGAAAATGCCGCCGAAATCGCCATGGAACACAACCTGGGCCTGACCTGTGACCCGATTGGCGGACTCGTGCAGGTGCCCTGCATCGAACGCAACGCCATCGGAGCGGCAAAGGCCGTGAACGCGGCAAAGATGGCGCTCTGGGGCGACGGCGACCACCGTGTTTCGCTGGACGAAGTTATTGTGACCATGCGCGAAACCGGCCGCGACATGAGTTCGAAGTACAAGGAAACCGCCCTCGGCGGACTCGCCGTCAACGTGGTGGAGTGCTGACCGCTGCGCGCTGCGTCCGGCTGATGTGATTTGTCTAACATCCGTGTTTTAAGTAAGGCTATGGTGTCCCTTCGACAGCATGCTTACTGAAAACCGAGGTTCGATTGATGAGTGCAGCACGGGCAGTTCCGATGGCACCGGCGTCGGAGGAAGTCGGATGGCTCGGGTCTGTGGATGCCGCCGTCAATTCCTTCTTCGAACCGATTACCGCGGTTTTCTCGGCGATCGTGTTTTTTCCGGTCAGCATCGGTGACTTCAGCTTTCCCGTGGTGGTCGCCTGGCTGATCGGTGCCGGAATAGTCTTCAGCATCTATTTCGGCTTCATCCAGTTCCGCGGACTAAAAGTGGCGGTGGAAGTGGTCCGCGGGAAGTTCTCCTCGAAAGAGGACCCCGGGGAAGTGCCGCATTTCCAGGCACTGACTTCGGCGCTGTCCGGCACCGTGGGCCTGGGCAACATTGCCGGCGTTGGCGCGGCCATGGCCCTGGGCGGGCCGGGAGCAACCCTCTGGATGATCCTGGCTGGCCTGCTGGGCATGGCAACGAAGTTCGCCGAATGCACACTGGGCGTGAAATACCGCGAAGTGCATGCCGACGGCTCCATCAGCGGCGGGCCGTTCAAATACCTGCCGGTGGCGTTCGCCCGCTTCGGCAGCTGGCCGGCCAAGATCCTCACCGGCGTGTTTGCCGTGGCCATCCTGATCTTCGGTATCGCCGGCGGCAACATGTTCCAGGCCAACCAGACTTTCGCGCAGATCCAGAATGTCACCGGGGGTGATGACGGGCTCCTGGGCAGCGCGGGCGGAGCCTTGATCTTCGGCCTGATCCTGGCCGCCCTGGTGGCGGTGGTGATCCTGGGCGGCATCAAATCCATCGGTGCCACCACCTCCAAGCTGGTCCCCGCCATGAGTGCGGTCTACATCCTGGCGTGCCTGTTCGTCATCATTGTGAATATCGAGAATGTGCCGGCGGCGTTTGGGGCCATCTTCGAGGGTGCTTTCCGTCCCGAAGGTTTCGCCGGCGGCATCATCGGCGTCATGATTGTCGGCTTCCAGCGCGCGTCCTTCTCCAACGAGGCGGGCGTCGGATCCGCGGCCATCGCGCACTCGGCGGTCAAAACCCGCCGCCCGGTCAGTGAGGGCTTCGTGGCCATGTTCGAGCCACTGGTGGATACGGTCCTTATCTGCACCATGACCGCCCTGACCATCATCATGGCCTCGACTCCCAGCCTGCAGGCCGGAATTGACCAGGTGCAGGGCGGTGGCGATGCTCCCGATGGCGTCATCCTCACCTCGGACGCCTTCGCCACCGCGCTGCCGTGGTTCCCTGTTGTCCTCTCCATAGCCGTGGCCCTGTTCGCCTACTCCACCCTGATCACCTGGTCCTATTACGGACTCAAATCCTGGGAGTACCTTTTTGGCCGCGGGCGTCGCCGGGAAGTCACCTATAAGGTCATTTTCCTGACGTTCACGGTGGCCGGGTGCGTGCTGTCCTTCAGCCAGGTCATCAGCTTTGCGGATGCGGCACTGTTTGTCTGCGCCTTTGTGAACCTGCTGGGTGTCTACCTCCTCCTGCCGGTGATCAAGCGGGAAATGAAGCAGTACCTGGCGGACCGCCGGAGCGGCAAGCTGGAGGTGCTCGGCATCGATGAAGAGGACATCAAAGAGGCCCAGGCCAACGCCTGAAATGTTCGGGGCGAGCCGCGTGCAGAGGCTTGAGGCGTCCGATTCTCCGGTGGTAAAACCGGAAGAACCCCTGGCAGCGACGGACCGGAAGGAACGGCATGACACACGGAAACGGGCGACCGGAGAGCACGGAGGTCCGAAATGCCTAAGACCGGAAAGAGCGGTTCGCCGATCAAGGACGAACTGCCCTCCACCCTGCAGCGCTCGGACAAAAAGGCGCAGGACACGTTCGCAAAGACGTATGACTCCGCCATGGAGGAGTACGACGACGCCGAGCGGGCCGCGCGTACTGCCTACGCCTCGCTGAAGCACACCCATGAAAAGGTGGGTGACCACTGGGAGGAAAAGGAAGGGAAGGGCCCCTCCGATGCCAGGGCGGCCGAAGGGCGGGGATCCTCCAAGGACACGGCAGGCGGTGTGGATGCCAACGCCTCCAAGGAACACCTCTACGAGCTGGCCTCCAAGCTGGAAATCTCCGGCCGTTCCAAGATGACCAAGGACGAACTGGTGGACGCCCTGCAAAAGGCCAACGCGAGCGAAACACGGAAAGCCCGCAAAGACTGATTCGCTTAGCCGCGGCCGCCGAACGGCATCCCCGATGCCGTAACCACCAGGGAACGGACGTTCGCGGAGGCGGGTGCCGACGCCATAAAGAGCACCGCCGCGGCCGCTTCCTCCACCGGGAATGACGGCTCCACCGATGTGGTGCCGTTGGCCTGAAGTGCGCCCTGGCCGCTGCTGATCCCGCTGAGCAGTTCGGTGGCGGCGTTGCCGATGTCGATCTGCCCGCAGGTGATGCCGTAGGGCCTGCCGTCCAGATCGATGGACTTCGTTAGTCCGGTCACAGCGTGCTTCGTGGCGGTGTACGCCGCGGAGAGCGGGCGGGGAGTGTGGGCCGAGATGGAACCGTTATTGATGATCCGTCCGCCACGGGGTGTCTGTGCCTTCATGTGCCGTACCGCCACGGCGGCGCACAGCATGGTGCCCGTGACATTGACCGCCAGGGTCCGGTTCCAATCCTCAATGCTCAGTTCGTCAATGCTGCCGGTGGGCCCGAAGACCCCGGCATTGTTGAACAGCACATCCACCCGCCCGAAGGTTCCGGCGGCGGCAGCGAACAGCCGTTCGACGTCGTCGGGCACGGTGACGTCGGTGGGCATCACCAGCGCCTCCGGGTGGCCGGCAGCAGTTTCCTGCAGCTCAGCCTCCCGCCGGCCCGCAAGCACCACCCGGTAGCCTGCTGCCAGGAACGCCTGCGCGGTTGCCCGCCCAATACCGGATCCGGCGCCGGTAACCACAGCGGTGCGGGGCGTGGCGCCAGCGGCACCTGGTGGGATGTTGTGCGTGTCCTTGTCCATGACTTGATTCTGCCCTGCCGTCCGCAGGCGGTGCACCACCGGGACCTTCCGCTCGTTCCCTGCCCGCGGTGAAAACCCGTGAAGCCATTGGCTGCGCGGAGCCGTCCCGAAGGGCCGGGGGTCTGGCGGGCAGCCCGCGGCCGCCCTACGATACGAAGCACACGGTCTGAAACGTTTCTGGCAGGGCAGTACCCAACGGCTGATGGGGATAGATCCATGTCGACAGTGAAATACACCGCGGAACCGGACGGCACCTATGTTGCGCCCCGGGTTGTTCCGGTTTCCAAAGGGCGCATCGTCGTCAACTGGATCACCTCCACAGACCACAAAACCATCGGGTACATGTACCTGATCGCCTCATTCACTTTTTTCTGCCTCGCGGGCGTGATGGCACTGATCATCCGCATGGAGCTCTTTGAACCGGGCATGCAGATCCTGCAGACCAAGGAACAGTACAACCAGCTCTTCACCATGCACGGCACAGCCATGCTGCTGATGTTCGCCACCCCGCTGTTCGCCGGGTTTGCGAACGCCATCATGCCGCTGCAGATCGGCGCCCCCGATGTGGCGTTCCCCCGGCTGAACGCGCTGGCCTTCTGGTTCTTCCTCTTCGGCAGCACCATTGCCCTCGCCGGGTTCATCCTGCCCCAGGGGGCGGCGTCCTTCGGCTGGACCGCCTATACCCCGCTTTCCAACACAGCATTCAGTCCCGGCCTCGGCGGGGATCTGTGGGTCTTTGGGCTGGCGTTGTCCGGCTTCGGCACCATCTTGGGTGCGGTCAACTTCGTCACCACCATCATCTGCCTGCGCGCCCCGGGCATGACCATGTGGCGGATGCCGATCTTCACCTGGAACACCCTGGTCACCGCCATCCTGATCCTGATGGCGTTCCCGCCGCTGGCCGCAGCCCTGTTCGCCCTCGGTGCCGACCGCCGGTTCGGCGCCGACATCTACAATCCGGAACGCGGCGGCTCGATCCTGTGGCAGCACCTGTTCTGGTTCTTCGGCCACCCCGAGGTGTACATCATTGCGCTGCCGTTCTTCGGCATCATCTCCGAGATCCTGCCTGTCTTCAGCCGCAAATCGATCTTCGGCTACAAGGGGCTGGTGTTTGCCACCATTGCCATCGCTGCCCTGTCCATGACCGTATGGGCACACCACATGTACGTCACCGGATCCGTGCTGCTGCCGTTCTTCGCCTTTATGACCATGCTCATCGCGGTGCCAACCGGCGTGAAGTTCTTCAACTGGATCGGCACCATGTGGCGGGGATCCATCACGTTTGAGACGCCGATGCTCTGGAGCATCGGCTTCCTGATTACCTTCCTGTTCGGCGGCCTGACCGGCATCATCCTCTCCGCACCGCCGCTGGACTTCCATGTCTCGGACACCTACTTCGTGGTGGCACACTTCCACTACGTCATCTTCGGAACCGTGGTCTTCGCAATGTTCGCCGGCTTCTACTTCTGGTGGCCCAAGTGGACCGGCAAGATGCTCAATGAACGTCTGGGCAAAATCCACTTCTGGCTCCTGTTCATCGGCTTCCACACAACCTTCCTGATCCAGCACTGGCTGGGCGTGCTGGGCATGCCGCGCCGCTACGCGGACTATTTGGTGGAGGACAACTTCACCGGCATGAACCAGCTGTCCACCATCGGCTCCGGCATCCTTGCCCTGTCCATGATTCCGTTCTTCTGGAACGTGTACATCACCTGGCGCCACGGCAAAAAAGTGGAAGTGGATGACCCGTGGGGCTTCGGGGGATCCCTTGAATGGGCCACGTCCTGCCCGCCGCCGCGCCACAATTTCACCTCGCTGCCGCGCATCCGCTCGGAGCGTCCGGCACTGGACCTGCACCATCCGGAACTGATGCCGCGGGCCAATGAAGGCACCGATTCCCCCGTGGAAAAGCTGTTTGGAGCCGCTGATATGGGTAGCGATGAGCCGCGCAATCCGGATCCGCGGCAGTAACCCGGGCCGCGGCGCTCTGGCCCCCGTACTCCGTGGCCCCTGAACTCCCTGGCGCCCTGCCCCCGGCTCCGCAGTCCCCTGGCCCCGGTGATGAAATTCCGCGGGGCGTTCTTTGGGCCTGCCCCGGGCCGGTTTTCGGCATGTGCGGGTCGGCGTGCCGGTGGATGAACCGTTGACCCTGCCGGTGGCGCGGGCCTAGTGTCGGACCCATCCTCACTGTGACAGTTCGCGCCGGAAGAGCGGCGCGGAGGAAAAGCGGTAGGGAAACCTAGAGGTGTGGGAACAAAAACAAGGGAGTTTTTGTGAAGACGCATGTAGCCGCCGCATTCCAGCAACCGCTCGATCCCGTAGCCGGGTCCCTGGCCATTTCGGCCATCCTGGCCGCCCTTCCGCTGCTGATCCTTTTCGTCCTGCTGGGCGTGTTCCGGATGAAGGCGTACCAAGCGGCCCTGATCAGCCTGGCACTGTCCATCATCCTGGCGGTTGTCGGCTGGCAAATGCCGGTGGGCCAGGTCCTGTCGGCAACCGGCCTGGGCGCCTTCTACGCGATCTTCCCGATCCTCTGGATCCTCATCAACGCCCTGTGGATTTACAAACTCACTGTCGCCACCCCGTGGTTCGAAATCCTTGGCCGCACCATCCGGTCCATCTCGGATGACCTGCGCATCCTCTCCATCCTGATTGCCTTCTGTTTCGGCGCCCTGCTCGAATCCCTCGCCGGGTTCGGCGCACCGGTGGCCATTGCGGCCGCCATGCTGATGGCTGCCGGCATGAAGCCGCTGAAATCCGCTGTTGTTGCTCTGCTCGCAAACACCGCCCCGGTGGCCTTCGGGGCCATGGCGGCACCCATCATCGCCCTGAACGGTGTCACGGGCATCCCGCTACAGGAGCTTTCGTCCATGACCGGCCGGCAGACGCCCTTCATCGCCCTGGTGGTTCCGCTGATCCTGGTGTTCCTGGTGGACGGGAAGCGCGGGCTGCGGCAGACCTGGCCGGTGGCGCTGGTGGCCGGAGCGGCGTTCGGGTTGGCCCAGTTCGTGGCCTCAAACTTCTTCATCGTGGAGCTGACCGACGTTGTTGCAGCCGTTGTGACGGTGATTGCGGTCCTGTTGATGCTCCGGGTCTGGCAGCCGGCAGAGATTATCGGCATGACCGGGGAAACCCGGGAAGCGGAAAAGGCCGAAGCAGCCGTTTCCGAGGCCGGGGCCGGAACGGATACCCTGACCGGATCGACGCGGGGCGCCGGGGCCGGGGCAGGGGCTGCAGGAGCAGGTGGAGGAGCAAGCGGAGGAGCCACCGCCGTCGGTGCCGACAGTGCCGGTGACCCGGGCGCCGGAAGCAGCGCGGACGCCGGAACCCCGGGAAACCCCGCCCCGGGCGGCGGGGGACAGGCGGCTGGCGCACGCCCCTCCAGGCGTGAGGTCTGGATGGCCATTGCCCCGTACCTGATCATCATTGCCGTCTTCTCCCTCGCCCAGATTCCGGTCATCAAGACCTGGCTGACAAGCATCGGCAGCACTACCTTCCACTGGCCGGGCCTGGATGTCACCGGCGCCAACGGCAAACCGGTGGCGGCCCAGACCCTGCGCTTTGACCACCTCCGTGCCACCGGCACGCTGCTGCTGTTCTCCGGCATCATCACCATGTTCCTGTACCGGATTGCACCCCGCAGCGGAGTCCGCGTCTACGGCGAAACCCTGAAACAGCTGCGCTGGACCATCCTGACGGTCTGCGCCGTGCTGGCGCTGTCCTTTGTAATGAACCTGTCCGGGCAGACCACCACACTCGGGGTTGCCCTGGCCTCCGCCGGCGGCTTTTTTGCGCTGCTCTCACCGCTTCTGGGCTGGATCGGTGTGGCGCTGACCGGTTCCGACACTTCCTCGAACTCCCTCTTCGGTGCCCTGCAGGTGGCGGCGGCCAATGAGACCGGGCTCTCGCCCACGCTGATGGCTGCGGCGAACTCGTCAGCCGGCGTGATGGGCAAGATGCTCTCGCTGCAGAACCTCGCCATCGCCTCCGCCGCCGTCGGGCTGGAAGGGGCGGAAGGGACGCTGCTGCGCAAACTCATTGGCTGGAGCTTGGGACTGCTGGCGTTTATTACCGTCCTGATCTGGCTGCAGTCCACCTCGATTCTCGGCTGGATGGTGCCCTGAGCGCCTCCGCCTGCCCAGTAAGCCCCGATCCCTAAGGAGAGATCCCGTGAGCACGCATTCCCTTGACCCGGAACTTGGTGACGCCGTCGCCGCCCCCGGCAGCACCGTCCTGGCCGGTTTCCCGTCGGTGTCCGTTCTGGAAGAGGACCGGCAGCGGGTCAGCACCGACCGTTCCGGCTTTGTCCCCGAAACGCTGCCGGACGGAGTGGTTGCGGCCCGGTCCGTTGAGGATGTTGTAGACACCCTCCGCCTGGCCAGCCTGCACCGGATCCCGGTGGTTCCGCGCGGTGCAGGTACCGGCCTGGCGGCGGCATCCTCCTCCCGGGCAGGTGAACTGGTGCTGGACGTTTCCGGCATGAACCGGATCCTGCGCATCGATCCGGAGGAACAGCTGGCCGTGGTGGAGCCCGGTGTCCTGAACGCGGACCTCAACGCTGCCGCCGCGGAGTACGGACTTTTCTATGCGCCGGATCCGGCCAGCACCGCCATCTGCAGCATCGGCGGGAACATCGCGACGAACGCCGGGGGCATGCGCTGCGCCAAATACGGGGTGACCCGTGAATCCGTGCTGGCCCTGCGGGTGATCCTGGCGGACGGGCGGGAGCTGCGCACCGGGCGGGAAACCATCAAGGGTGTCAGCGGCTATGACCTGAACGCCCTGATGATTGGCTCCGAGGGAACGCTTGGCGTTGTGGTTGAAGCGACCCTGCGGCTGCGCCCGCAGCCGGTGCACACAGCCACCGTGGCGGCGTTTTTCCCGGATGTCACCGCCGCTGCCCGCGCGGCGTCCGCCGTCGTCGCGGCGCGGATCCAGCCCTCGGTGATGGAACTGATGGACGGACCCACGCTGGAAGCCGTGGACATGGCCATGGGCACCGACTACCGCGCCAAGGGCGGAGCGTTCCTGCTGGTGCAGACCGACGGGTACGGGGCTTTCCTGGAACAGGATGTGGTGATGGATGTGGTCTCGCCGCTGGGAAGCTGCGAAAAAGCGGTCGATGACGAACATGCCGCGGCGCTGATGACGGCCCGCCGCGAAGCCATCCCGTCCCTGGAGAAACTGGGCCGGGTCTCCATTGGGGACATTGGTGTGCCGCGCGGACGGCTGGCCGAAGTGGTGTCCGGACTGGAGGATATTTCCGCCCGGACCGGAGTGCGGATCTTCACCATTGCGCACGCTTCGGACGGCAACCTGCACCCCATGATCGTGATGGATCCCGAGGACTCGGTAACCACCGGCCCGGCCAAGGTTGCGCTGGGGGAGATGTTCCACCTGGCCAAGCGGCTGGGTGGAACCCTCACCGGGGAGCACGGGATCGGGCTGCTCAAGCGGGACTGGTTGGAGGAGGAAGTGGGGGCGGTTCCCCTGGAGGTCATGAACACCATCCGGACCGCGTTGGATCCGCTGGGCATCCTCAACCCCGGAAAGGGTCTCTGACCCGGCGCCCCCGGCGCGCATTCTGCGGGCCGGGGGCGCCCGCCCGGCACCGCGGTATGGCGTCTGCGGGCCGGAGCTGCCTACTCTGTGGGGCACCGTTCACGCCCCGTGAGGAGAAGCCATGAACCGTCTGCCCCTGGTCACCGTTGCCGACAAACTTGAAAACGCCTCATGGTTGGACGCGGCCGCCACCTGGGTGGCCCGGACCGTCAGGACACTGCTGCCCACGAAAGCCAAGGACATACTGCACGGGGTGCCGCTGGGACATCCGCTGCACCCGCTGCTGATAGTGGTGCCGCTGGGGTCCTGGGTGTCTGCCGCGGCCCTTGACCTGCTGCCCGGAACGGAACCCGCGGCGAAAACCCTGGTGGGACTCGGAGTCCTTTCCGCGGTACCCACGGCGCTTACCGGGGTGACTGATTTTTCCGAACTCGATACTGAACAGCAACGGGTCGGCATTGTCCATCAGGGCGCCAACGCCGCCGCCGTCGTACTCTATGCCGCGTCCTGGCTGGCACGCGCCCGTGGTGACCACGGCCTCGGGAAAGGGCTGGCCTTCGCCGGACTTGCGACGGCGGGAGCCGGCGGATTCCTGGGCGGCCACCTGTCCTACCGGCAGGGAGCCGGCGTCAACCGCAACGAGGACCTCCCCGAGCAGGTGCCGGCCGGATGGCATGCCCTGGGTCCGGTAGATTCCTTTGCCTCCGGAACCCCGCAGCGGGCGAGCTTGGGCGAGGTGGACCTGCTGGTGCTCCGGCGCACCGACGGCTCGGCGGACGGGACCGTGTCCGTCCTCGCAGACACCTGCAGCCATTTGGGCGGGCCGTTGCATGAAGGGGAACTGCGGCGGGACAAAGGCGGGCTGTGCATTGTCTGCCCCTGGCACGCCAGCACGTTCTCCATGGATTCCGGTGAGGTGGTGCACGGGCCGGCCACCGCCCCGCAACCGCGTTTTGCCACCCGGGTCCGGGACGGGATCCTCGAGGTCAGTCTGACCGCGTAGCCGGTCCATTCAACAGCAAGCGGAAGGAAGCCCGTATGCGCACTACCACACTGGGAACCCAAGGTCCGGAGGTCGGCGTCATCGGTCTGGGCTGCATGGGCATGAGCTACGCCTATGACATGGACACCGCACGGGATGCGGAAACCTCCGTGTCGGTGATCCGCGGGGCCATTGAACTTGGCGCCACCCTGATCGATACGGCGGATGTGTACGGGCCGTATACCAATGAGGAACTGGTCGGCCGGGCCTTGCAGGACGGCTACCGGGAACGGGCCGTCCTCTCCACCAAAGTGGGGTTGGAAGTCAGCACTGCGGCACCGGCGGCAGGGACCATGCCGGGGCTGGTCAAGAACGGCAGTCCGGAACACATTCGCGCCTCCATTGATGCCAGCCTGCGCCGGCTGGGCACGGACCACGTGGACCTCTACATCCTGCACCGTGTGGATCCGGACGTACCGCTGGAGGACTCCTGGGCGGCCATGGCGCAGACAGTCCGTGACGGCAAAGCCCGCGCCATCGGCATTTCCGAGGCTGATGTGGCGCAGATTGAGCTGGCACAGTCGGTGCATCCGGTGACGGCAGTGCAGTCCGAACTGTCCCTGTGGACCCGTGACCGGTTGTCCGACGTCGTGCCCTACTGCGAGGAACGCGGCCTGGCGTTCCTGCCGTTCTCCCCGCTGGGCCGCGGTTTCCTCACGGGACGGTTCACGTCCTTTGACCAGCTGCCGGCCGATGACATGCGGCGCCGGCTGCCGCGCTTCCAGCAGGAGAACCTGAAGGCCAACCTGGCCATTGTGCAGCGGGTCCGGGAGGTTGCCGAACGGGTCGGGGCCACACCGGCCCAGGTGGCGCTCGCCTGGGTGGTCGCCCAGGGGCGGCGCGTCATTCCCATTCCCGGGACCAAAACGCCGAAGTACCTGCGGGAGAACGTTGCTGCCGGGGACTTGATGCTCAGCGGTTAGGATCTGGCACTCCTGGACGGTGCGCCCCGGCCGGAAGGCGGACGGTACTAGCCTGGCGCTTCGGGCGGTGCCAGCCGCACCTCCTCCAGATCCAGCTGGAACTGGAGCTCGCGCAGCACGGTGTCATCGATCCGGTGCTCGTTCCGCAGCCGGATCACGGTGGCCCGTTTTTGCCCCAGCAGCGCCAGGCGCAACCGGCGGTACTGCTCCTGGTTCGCGACGGCCGGATCGGTTCCGGCATCACCGCGCCCGCGTGCCCGCAGCACGCGCAGATGCTGCTGGTACTCGCGCCGCAGGACCGCCACCACGTCCCGGTCGATGCCGAGGTGTGCAGCCGTCCGCGGCATGGCGGCCAGTGCCTCCGAGGAGGCCACCGTTTCGGCCAGTTTCCGTTCGCTGCGGTACAGGTGGGCATCCGTCGGCAGGCCTGCCCAGCGCACTACCGCCGGCAGCAGGGGTCCCTGGACCACCAGGGTCAGGACAATCACGCCGGTGGCCACGAAAATGATGAAGCCGCGGTCCGGGAAGGGCGCCCCGGATGCCAGGACCGTAGGTGTGGCAAGCACGGCCGCCAGAGAGACGGCGCCGCGGAAACCGGCCAGCGCGCTGACCACATTGGCCCGTGCGCCCAGTTCCGGCCGCGGCGCCAGCGGTCCCCGGTAGGTCGTCCGCAGTGCCGAGGTCATCAGGAACAGGAACGCCAGCCGCACCCCTACCAGCACTGCGGCCACCACCACCATGGCGAGCAGGCCGCGCAGCAGCTCACCCACACCGGAGATGCCCCGGATACTGGCCTGCAGTTCCATGCCGACCAGCACAAAGAGCGCGCCGTTGAGCATAAACGTGGACAGTGACCAGAAGGACTCGAGGCTGCGCCGGGTGGCGGCTGGAACCAGTCCCGGCCCGGACTGGCTGATGCCAAGCCCCGCGGTCACGACGGCGAGCACGCCGGAGGCACCGATCAGTTCCGCCAGGACAAACGCGGTAAACGGAGTCAGGATGGACACCACGGAACCCGGCAGGGCGTCCCGAACCCGCCGCCGGACCTTGATGCCCGCCCAGACGGTCAGGACACCGGCAGCAATTCCCCCGGCATAGGCCAGCAGGAACATTCCGGAAATCTCCAGTCCGTCCAGCGGTTCCGCGCCTACCGTGAGGGACACCGCCACCCCGTAGACCACCAGGGCGGTACCGTCATTAATCAGTGATTCGGCCCGCAGCAGGGTCACGTTCCGGTGCGGCAGCACCCGTGCCAGCGCGCCCACGGCAGTAGCGTCCGTCGGGGCGATCGCGGCACCGAGCACCCAGGCGGGACCCCACGGCAGGCCCAGTGCGTGGACGACGACGGCGACGGCGGCGGCGGTGGCTGCCACGAGTGCGGTGCTCATCAGCACAATTCCGCGTTGGTAGCGGCGAATGTCCCGCAGCGGCGTCGTCAGGCTTTCCCAATAGAGCAGGGCGGGCAGGAAAAGGAACAGGACTGCCTCCGGTGGCAGCTGAACTGCCCGCAGGGCCGGGAAGAACCCCAGCAGGATCCCGGCCACCAGCAGCAGAATGGGGGCCGGCGTCCGCAGCCGGTCCGCCCACAGGTTGCAGGCCAGGACACAGATGCCCAGGATCAGGACCAGTTCGGGCCCAAACATGTGCAGTACGGTCTAATCTGCCGTCAGTGCCGGAACGGAGTTCAGTGGTCCTCCTCGGGATGCTCCCGTTGCCGGGAAATGGCTGCACTTTAAATGGAACAGGACCATGCTCCGCTTGGGGAGGGTTTGGCGGAATCCTCGGCCTTCCGGCATCGTTTGCACCCAGTGCAACCGTGCACGTAGTGTAGAAACGTGTTCACCAACGCTACCCCTGACCGCCGCCAGGCGCTCAAGGACCGCCACCGGCAGGCCATTGTGACTGCTGCTGCCGCGCTGATGCACGAACGCCAGACCACGGATTTCACCGTCGATGAACTGGCGCAGCGCGCCGATGTTTCCCGCCGCACGGTGTTCAACCATTTTGGGTCCGTGCGTGACATAGTCTCCGAGGTCTGCAGCGGCGTCCTCAGCACTGCGGTGGAGAGCCTGACCGCCGTGCCGCAGGCCGGTGATGACCGTCCGGGCATGTTTGAGGAGATTGCCGAGGCATTCCGCACCGCGGACCTGGTGGCGCCCATGGCCTACCTGACCCGCCTGCTCGGTCCGGCGTTGCCCGCGTCCCCGGAGGCGCAGGCCCATCCCATCGCCCTGCGTGCCTTTACCGAATTGAACGAACGGTTCTCGGCATCCATGCTCAGCCGCTATCCGGAAGCGGACGGACTCAGCGTGGACCTGCTCATCGGTTCCCTGACCAGTGGGCTGGGCGTGCTCTACCACCACTGGCACTGTGCCACCGGTGCCGTGGACACGCCTGAATCCCGGCAGGTCTGGGCCGAGCTGCTGGACACACTCCTTGAAAAGGTACGCAGCGGCCACGCGGCGGACCCTTCATCCCCCAGATCACTCCACCCGTAGTTCCCCACCCCTCCCATAAAAGGACAGACCCTCAAAATGGCTGAATTCCTCTACCGCCTCGGTGCCGCGGCTGCCCGCCGCGCGAAAACCGTGCTGGCGGCATGGATCGGAGTGCTTGTGGCTGCCGGAGCGGCGTTTTTGCTCTTCGGCGGCACGCTTGCCACCGGCTTCTCCATCCCTGACACCCCCACCACACAGGTCACCAACCACCTGCAGGAAAAACTCCCCGAGGCTTCCGGCGGCTCCGGCTCCGTGGTGGTCCAGACCGAGGACGGCTCCGCCTTCACCGACGAGCAGAAGCAGGACATCTCCGCGCTGATCGCTGATGCCTCGGAGATCGACGGCGTGGAAACCGTGGTTGACCCGTTCGCCACCGAGGCGGACCGCGCCGCGCAGGCGCAGCAGCTTCAGGACGGCCAGGCCCAGGTTGATGCCGGCCGCCTCCAGATCGAGCAGGGACGCACCCAGCTCGAGGACGGCCAGGCCCAGCTTGACGCCGCCCGGCAGCAGGCTGAAGCAGCCGGCGCCCCGGCCGAAATGATGGCACAGCTGGACGCCCAGCAGGCCACCCTGGATGCCAGCCGTGCCGAGCTGGACGCCAAGAGCGCCGAGCTTGAAGCCGGCGCCGTCCAGGCTGAACAGGGTGCTGAACTGCTGGAAATGGCCGCCGACATCCGCACCGTGTCCGAGGACGGCAGTGCGGCAGTGGTCAACGTTGTCTTCAGCGAGACCCAGATGGAGGTGGAACAGGAAACCAAGGACGCACTGGTCGCAGCCTTTGAGGATGAGCCTATCGACGGGGTCAAGGTGGACTTCTCCGCCGAAGTTTCCGCCGGGGTCCCCAGCATCCTGGGAGTCGGCGAGGTAGTCGGCCTGGCGGTCGCCGCCGTCGTGCTGGTGGTTATGCTGGGAACCTTCATCGGTGCCGGCCTGCCGCTGGTCACCGCGATCATCGGTGTGGGCATTGGTGCCGCCGGTGCGCTGGCCTTCTCCGGCGTCGTCGAAATGGCCTCCGTTACCCCCATCCTCGGCGTGATGCTCGGCCTGGCCGTGGGCATTGACTATGCCCTGTTCATCGTCAACCGGCACCGCCGCCAGCTCAAGGCCGGCTACAGCCTGTCCGAATCCATTGCCCTGGCCAACGGAACCTCCGGCAACGCCGTGGTGTTCGCCGGCACCACAGTGTTCATTGCCCTGCTGGCGCTGAACATTACCGGCATTCCCTTCCTGGGCCTGATGGGCACCGTGGGCGCGGCCTGCGTCGCCATTGCGGTTCTGGTGGCCACCACCCTGACACCGGCACTGCTCAAGCTGGCCGGCATGAAGATCCTCAGCCGCAAGGAGCGCGCGGCACGGGAAAAGGACCACGGTGCCTCGGCCTCGGCCGGCAAGCCGGAAACCATTCCGGTAAAGCAGATGTCCACGGTGCGCGCTGCGCTCACCGTAGTGCTCTCGATCGCTGGCCTGCTGGTCATCGCCATCCCGGCCCTGGACCTGCGCACCAACCTTCCCGACGGTTCCTCCGAAGCCCACGACACCACACAGTACCGGGCCTACGAAGCCGTTTCGCAGAAGTTCGGCGAAGGCCAGAACGGTTCGCTGCTGGTGGTCGCGGACCTGCCCGGCAACCCGGACGAGGAAGAAATGCTGGTGGCGCAGGGCGAGGTTGCCCGTACTCTCTTCGACCAGGACAACGTGGCGGCCGTGGCTCCCATCGGCTCCTCCGAAGACCGCACCGTCACTGCCTTCCAGGTCATCCCGGAGGAGGGTCCCACCAGCGAATCCACCCAGGAACTGGTGCACACCCTGCGGGACCTGTCTCCGCTCGAGACCGAAAACGGTGACGTGAAGCTGGGCGTGGCCGGAACCGCCAGCGGCAACATCGACATCTCCGAGAAGCTCTCCGAAGCGCTGCCGATCTACCTGGGCGTAGTGGTGGGACTGTCCCTGCTGATCCTGATCCTGGTCTTCCGGTCCATCTTTGTTCCGGTGATCGCGACGCTGGGCTTCATCCTGTCCTACTTCGCGGCCATCGGCGGCGTGGTGGCCATCTACCAGTGGGGCTGGCTGGCCGGCGTGTTCGGCGTGGAGACGCCGGGCCCGGTACTGAACTTCCTGCCGACCATCCTGGTGGGCATCCTGTTCGGCCTGGCCATGGACTACATGCTCTTCCTGGGCTCGGGCATGCGCGAAGCCTTCGTTCACGGTTCCCCGGCCCGGGTGGCCGTAATGCAGGGCTTCCGCGCCGGCCGTTCAGTGGTCACGGCGGCCGCGATCATCATGGTCTCCGTGTTCGGCGGCTTCATCTTCTCGCACAGCACCATGATCCGGCCCATTGGTTTCGCCCTGGCCTTCGGTGTGCTGGTGGACGCGTTTGTGGTGCGGATGCTGCTGATCCCGGCGCTGATGCACCTTGCCGGCGACAAGGCCTGGTGGCTGCCGAAGTGGCTGGATAAGATCCTGCCGGACGTCGACGTTGAGGGGGCTTCCCTGGAACGTGCCCACCCGCACGCCGAGGAGCAGCCGGCGTCGGACGGCGTCGAAACCCCCGTGCGCAGCTAGTCTGACCGGATAGCCACAACGGCAGGTGCCGCTTCCCGAACGGGGAGCGGCACCTGCCGTTTCCGTTTGGATGGAGCGGAAGCATGGCGGGGCAGCTCCGGGCATTGGGTCTAGCCGAACGCAGCAAAGGGCCCTAGGCTTCCGGCCATGGCTATTGCACGCAACCCCACCACTGTCCTTGACTGCCCCGACGCGGTTGCCCTCGCCACCTTCTACGGTGCCCTGCTCGACTGGAAGGTGAACCTGCACGAGGATGGCCCGGACGGCGACTGGACGGACATCGCCGACGACGCCACCGGCCAGCGCTACTGCTTCCAGCAGGTGGAGAACTACACCCCGCCGGTTTGGCCCGAACAGGACATTCCGCAGCAGATGCACATTGACGTGGACGTTGATGACCTGGATGAGGGAGAAGCCGCCGTGCTGCTCCTCGGCGCCACCAAGCACGCGTATCAGCCGGGGAAAAGCTTCCGGGTCTTCCTGGATCCGGCCGGGCACCCGTTCTGCCTCTGCCAGGGCTAACCGGCGAGTCTTGGCCCACTTCGAACTTCTACGTCCGTTTTAAGCTTTTTCGCCCGGTTTAAACCGGACGAAAACCTGCAAACCGGCCGTAGATTCTTCAGGGCTAGCGAACGCTGCTGAGGTTGCAGCTCTCATCGAGCCGGTCCAGGGCTTTCCTGTCGTCCTCGGTAGGCTCACCGCCGTCAGGACCTGCCGAGATGACCTTCCCGGCGGTCCTGATGTCGTCCTTCAGCGTGTCCGAACTCTTCCGCGCAAGGTCGTTGAACTGCTTGCCGATGTCCGCCAGGACCTCATCCGCGGGCTCACTGTTAGGGAAGTCGGCCACGATGGCACGAAGCTCCAGGCAGGTATCCTCCGTGCTCAAGGCCGGCGATGAGCAGGCACTCAGGCCGCAAACGGCGACGGCGGCCAAGGCGGCTGCTGCGACGGCTTTCTTCATTTCTTCCCCCATGGACGGCTGGCCGGAGTCCGGCAGGGTCCAGTGTACGGGTCACCTGGAACGGGGGCTGGTTAATGCCCGGGCTGCAGTGCCCCGCCTGCCGGTGCGGCATCCTCCAGCCCGGCACTGTGCGCGGCCAGGCGGGCATACGGGCCGTCCCCGGCCCGCAGCTCGGCCGGGGCGCCGCGCTCCACGATCCGGCCGGCGTCGAGCACTACCACCTGGTCCGCGTTCTCCACGGTGGAGAGCCGGTGCGCAATGGTCAGTGTGGTCCGCCCGGCAGCGAGCCGCTCCAGCGCGGCCTGAACCTGCGCTTCGGTGGTGTTGTCCAGCGCCGAGGTGGCCTCGTCCAGCACCAGCACCGGAGGATTGCGCAGGATGGTGCGGGCAATCGCCAGGCGCTGCTGCTCGCCGCCGGAGAAGCGGTGGCCGCGTGCACCCACCAGGGTGTCCAGGCCCTCGGGCAGGGCACCCACGGTATCGGCCATCCGGGCGGCGGCCAGGGCGGACCACAGCTGCTCATCGGTGGCGTCGGGATCGGCCAGGAGCAGGTTCTCCCGCACCGAGGCGTGGATCAGATAGGTCTCCTGGGAAACGACGCCGACAATCCGGGCCAGGTCCCCGGGCGCTATCTCACGTACGTCCACACCGTCAATGAGCACCGTGCCGGCGGTAGCGTCGTTGAGCCGCGGCAGCAGCGAGGCGAGGGTGCTCTTGCCGGAGCCGGTGGATCCGACGACGGCGGTGGATGTCCCGGCCGGAAGCGTCAGGTCGATGCCGTGCAGGACCTCCGCGCCGTCGTCGTACGCGAAGCGCACCCCCTCGAACCGGACCTCACCGCGCACCGTGGCGGGATCCAGCCGGACAGGCTTCGCGGCAGGCCGGATCCCCGGGACCAGGTCCAGATATTCAAAGATCCGGCTGAAGAACGCCAGGGCCGTCACCCACTGCACACCGATGTTCAGCAGGCCCATCACCGGACGGAAGATGGCTCCCTGCAGGCCGGTGAAGGCGACCAGGGTGCCGATGGTCATGCCGCCGCTGGTGGCCGGGAAGCCTGCGGCCAGGTAAATGACTGCGGGAATCGCGGCGAAGACCATCTGCATGGTGGCCATCCGCCAGCGCCCGGCCAGCTGGCTGCGCAGTTCCAGTCCCACCAGTTTTTCGGAACGGTTGCGGAACCGCTCCGCATCCCGCGGACCGGTGCCCAGGGTTTTGGCCAGGCGCACGCCGGAAACGGAGAGGCCTTCCTCCACCTGCGTGTGCAGGGCGGCCAGTTCGCGCTGGCGTTCGTCGGTGACCTCGCGGCGGATCTTCGCGACCCGGCGGGAGAGCCAGATGGCCGGCGGCAGCACCACCAGCGAGATCAGGCTCAGCCCGGGGGAGAGGGCGACCATTGCGACGGCGGTGGCCACCGCCGTCGTGAGGTTGGAGGCGACTCCGGTGGCGGTGGTGGTGACCACTGACTGCATGCCGGAAATGTCGTGCGTGAGCCGGGACTGCACCTCCCCGCCGCGGGTCCGGGTGAAAAAGCCCAGCGACTGCGCCTGCAGATGGGTAAAGAGGTTCACGCGCAGGGTGTGCATTACGCGCTGGCCCATTTTGGTGGCCAGCCAGGTCTGCACGACGCCGATCACGGCGGTCACGGCGGCAACCGCCACCATGGAGGCGGTCAGGACGGCCAGCAGCCGGATGTCCTGCTGCGGCAGCGCGTTGTCGATCACCCCTCGGACCAGGAACGGCTGGGCCAGGTTGACCACGGAGGAAGCACTGATGAGCAGCACAACGACGGCGATGGTTCCCTTGTGCGGGGCGAAAAGCGCCGCGATACGGCGCAGGGAGACGGGGTGCTGTTTCAGCTGTTTTTTATCCGCCGGGTTGAGCTTTGCGGGACCGCGGCCACCGCCTGGTGTGCCTGCTGCGCGCTCGCCGCGGGGTGCACCTGATCCGCCGCCGGGACGGCCCGTGTCGATGCCGGGTATAACCATGGATCCTCCTGACGCTGCCGGGAACGTACACGGCAGCTATTGCAGAGGTTACCTCACTATGTGGTTACAGCGAAATGGGTACACTGAAACCATGACTGATGTCCCTGCCGATCCGGCCGCCTTGGGTGAACTGATGCACTCCGCGTTCCGGGGCCTGCGGAAGCGATGGATGTTCCAGCTGGCACCGTTCGAGCTGACTCCGCACCAGTTCCGGGCGCTAAACGCTGTCGGCCGGGCGGCGGATCAGGCTGGAAGCCCCGAAGGTGCCGCACCCGGTCTGCGCCTGAAGGAGCTGGCCGAGCGGCTGCACATCGCGCCGCGCTCGGCTACAGAGGTGGTGGATCAGCTCACCGCCAAAGGGCTGGTGGACCGCAGCGCCCACCCCGCGGACCGGCGGGCCACCCTGCTGACGCTGACCGGTGCGGGGGAGGAGCTGCGCGAAAAGGTGCTGGCGGATCGCAAGCGCGAGGCGGACGAGTTCTTCTCGGTACTGGAGCCGGGGGACCGGGCCGAGCTCGCCCGGATCCTGGGGGAGCTGGTGCCGGTAAAGAGAAACACGGATACGTGAGGACTCGTGCCCGATGTAACTGCTAATCGGGCTATTCCCCGCATAGAATGTGGAGTCGATTTTCTCTGGGGGAGGGATGCGCTGTGGCATCTGCAGGACCGAAGTGGCAGTGCTTGATTTGTCAGAAGACCTTGGTCGGAAAGCCTTTGAATGGTTTGGCAGGCAAGCATTCTGGTGGCGCTGGTGAGTTATGCAGCGGAAGTGGCCGACCGGCCTTCAATGGATCAAAACGCGCGAAACAGGGATCCAGCGTGAAGCCAAAAAGGACAAGTCAGCGACAACCGCAAGTCTCTGAACGTAGACGGTCCAGGGCTGGCGCTAAAGCACCAAACAATCCGCGTGTAGTGGTTGTCAGGGAGCGTCCGGAGGTATTGCCGCTGCCAGGCAAGAGGCCCAAGTCCGGAAAAGAAGTATTTAAGAATCCAAACAATCTAAGTGCGGGAGAGCTGCACTGGTCAACATTCCGAGATGCGCCCAGTCAAGACCTAGAGACAGACGCAGGCTGGCGGAGAGTGAGGCTAGGTGCTCCCCAAGGGAGTGGGAAGCGCCGCTAACAATCCGATGTGTTGGGGATGGTGCGACCTGAGCACGGCAGCGGTCGGCAGCCCGAAGGCCGCCGGCCGCCGCATCTCAAAAGACCTAGTCCCGCTCGTTGAGCTTGTTCAACAGCTCCGAGAGCCGCTCCACCTCGTCGGGGTGCCAGGTTTCCAGCCGGTCCCGCAGCCGGGAGCGCTTGGCGGAGTGGGCGGACTCGAACCGGGCCCGCCCCTCGGCCGTCAGGGTCAGCAGCTGCGCCCTTCCATCAGCGGGGTCGGAGCGCCGGCATACCAGTCCCAGCGATTCAAGCTGGGAAACGGTGCGGCTCAGGAGTGCCTTATCCACCTGCAATGTTTCCGCCACGGCACCCTGCTGGCATTCCGCACCCTGGTAAAGGGTCATCAGGACAGTGAAGCCCAACGGCTGCAGCGAAGGGTGCACGGCCAGGGCGGATTCCTTGAAGGTGCGCCGCGCAGCCGCCAGCATGTGCGCGAACTGACGCTCCACCTCCTCGATCGAGGACTTCGCAGCGGCCTCCCCGGGAGCCGGCGCCGTCATGCTAGTTCCCCCGCTTTCCGGCCGGAAGGTCCGGATTCTGTCCGGCGGCTGCCTCGGCGTCGGAAGCTATGCGGGCGGCGGTGTCGCCCGGAGTTTCCTCCGGTGTTTCAAGGGCGGGCGCACCGCTGACTGCAGTGGCGGCGGCTTTGGCGGATTCTTCGGCCTGCATTTTTTCGTGGCGCGTCATGCTGCCTAGTTCCAGGTTCGGCAGGAACAGCACGGCGAGCAGAGTTAGCACGCCCAGCGGGGCGGCAATCATAAAGATGTGCGCCACCGACGAGCCGTAAACCGATTCCACAATCACGCGCACCGATTCAGGCAGGGCGCTGACCGCTGGAATGCTGCCGGAGGCCAGGGAGGCAGCAATGTCCTTGCCCTGGTCGCCGAGGGCGGCAATGGCGCCCATCAGCTCGCCCTGCTTTTGTGCCATCCGGTCGGTGACCTGGGTGGCCAGCACGGCGCCGAGTGCGGAGACGCCGATGGTGCCGCCGATGGTGCGGAAGAAGTTGATGCCGGAGCTGGCCACGCCGAGGTCGCGGGTGGGCACATCGTTCTGCACCACCAGGACCAGGTTCTGCATGACCATGCCGACGCCGGCGCCAAGCAGGAACATGTAGAGCGAAACCAGCCAGAAGTTGGTGTCGTATTCAATGGTGCCCATCAGCACCAGAGCCACGGTGAGGATGACCGACCCGGAAACCACGTAGGCCTTCCACTTGCCGGTCTTGGTGATCATCTTGCCCACAATGGTGGAGACGACCAGCAATCCGCCCATCATCGGAATGGTCATGATGCCGGACATTGTTGCTGAAGCGCCGCGGGCCAGCTGCATGTACTGGGACAGGAACACGGAGGTGCCGAACATGGCCACGCCGACGGCGAGGGAACCGATCACAGAGAAGGTGAAGGTGCGGTTGCGGAACAGTGTGAGCGGAATCAGCGGCTCGGAGGACTTCAGCTCGACGGCCACGAAGGCGGCCAGGCCCACGAGGGAGCCGCCGACCATCCAGGCGGTGGCGGCACTGATCCAATCAAAGTCGGTGCCGACCAGGGAGACCCAGATCAGCAGCACGGACACCGATGCCGCGAGCAGCACAATGCCGGCGTAGTCGATGGTGACCTTGCGCTTCTTCAAAGCGGGAAGGTGCAGGGTCTTCTGGATCATGAACAGTGCGACGGCGGCCAGCGGCACCGCGATGTAGAAGTTCCAGCGCCAGTTGGCGAAGTCAGTGATGACGCCGCCGATCAGCGGTCCGCCCACGGTGGAGAGGGCCATCACCGCACCGAACAGGCCCATGTAGCGGCCGCGTTCACGCGGGGAGATGATGTCCGCCATGATGATCTGCGTCAGTGCGCCGAGTCCGCCGGCACCGATGCCCTGGATCACGCGCATGGCAATCAGCCAGTCGGTGTTCTGCGCGAAACCGGCTGCTGCACTGGCCACGATGAAGATGATCAGTGCCAGCTGCACCAGGACCTTGCGGTTGAGCAGATCCGCGAGCTTGCCCCAGACCGGGGTGGAAACCGCAGTGGCCAGCAGGGTGGCGGTGACCACCCAGGTGAAGGCCGCCTGGTCGCCGTCGAGGTCGGAAATGATCACCGGCAGCGAGGTGCTCACCACGGTGCTGGCCAGCATCGAGACGAACATGCCCAACAGCAGGCCGGTCAGGGCCTGAAGGACTTCGCGGTGTTTGCGTTTGGCCGCGGCTTCGGCCTCGGCGCGGGCATCCTGCAGGGCAGGGGAGACGGACATGCATACTCCAAATTGGTTGACTCAGGTCAAAGGTTGATTTAAGTCAACTATAGTGCCCGGCAATGCTGCAGGGTGCTCGCTTAGCGGTGGTTGTGAGGGATCTAACGGGCGGTTGTTGGCGACGTCGTCGGCTGCCCGCTCGTTTAGGCGCATCTGGTGGCGGCCGGGAAGTGGAGCCCCGCCACGAAGCCGGGCAGACTGGGATCCAGAGTAGTCCTGCGTTCAGAGGGGTCCCCATGGCTAAGCCCGTCCACGGTGCAACCACCGTTCCGCCCGATCCCCGTGGCCCGGAGCCGCGGCTCCGGTTCTCGCGGGAGGGGCTGCGTGCGTCCTTATGGTTTTGGCCCAGCTGCGCCTCGCTTGCAGCGCTCGTGGTGTCCCTGTTGCTAATGCAGGTCCGCCCTGGGGATGACGCTGCCTGGGCGCAGTGGATCTGGCCCGCCGGCGTCGAGGCCGCGTCCAGTCTGCTGCAGACTGTGGCCACCAGTGTGATGACCGCGGCCACTGTGACGTTCTCGCTCACTGTGGTGGCGCTGCAGCTGGCCTCACAGCAGTTCTCTCCGCGGTTGCTGCGTGAGTTTGCCCGGGATGTGCGCACCCAGGCGGTCCTGGGTGTACTGCTCGGCACATTCCTGGTCAGCATCACCGGGCTGCACGGGATGGATCCGGGCCGGCCGGTGCCGGTGCTGGTGGTCGGTCTGGTCTACGTGCTGGGCATAGCCTCCGGGATTGTGCTGCTGCTGTTCATTGGGCATATTGCCCGCTCGCTGCGCGTGGACACCATGATGCGCAACGCGCACCAGGGTTGCCTGACGGTCCTGCGGGAAACCTATCCGCTCTCCGAAACGGGTGAGGTGCAGGAATTTGAGCAGCCCGAGGGCGGAACGCTGGTGTCCGTGGGGCGCAGCGGTATTGTGCAGGCCGTGGAGTGGAAACCGCTGATGACGGTATTGCAGCAGCACCGGTTGAGCATGCGGGTGATGGTTCAGCCGGGTGACCATGTCACCTTCGGGTCACCGGTGGCGCGGGTGTGGGCCGACGACGGCGGGGAGGTGACGCTGCCGGCGGTGCGCAAGGCGCTGGCGGAGGCCTTGGAGATTGGTTATGAGCGGACGCCGGAGCAGGATGCGGCTCTCGGGCTGCGGCAGCTGACCGATATTGCGGTGAAAGCCATTTCTCCCAGCATCAACGATCCCATTACTGCAGCCCATGCCGCCGGTTATTGCGCGGATCTGCTGGTGGATCTGCAACGCCGCAGGCTGGGCGCTGAAGCGCACCGTGATGCCGAGGGGGTGCAGCGGCTGGTCACGGAGGGCCGGGACTACCGGTACTTCCTGGACCTGGTCTGCGGTCCGGTGCGCCGCTATGCCCAGTCGGAACCGATTGTGCTGACGGCGGTGCTGCGCCTGCTGCGGGACTGCGCCGCCACGGCCGTCAACGACGGGCAGCGGGAGGAAATCCGCCGGCAGAATTCGCTGGTGCTGGAGACTGTCCGCGGCGAAATGGTGGTGGCTGATGAGGAGGAGATCCGCGATATGGGCCGTCGGGTCGAGGAGGCCCTAGCCGGAGACCTTGACGCTGCCTTCACTGACCGGGCCGGAGAAACCCGGTCAGTGTGAAGCGCAGGCAAACTGTGCCGCAGGATGTTCCCAAAATGGCGGGAGCATCCCGAACCGATCCATTTCCGGGGCTGAAGATCGTTCGACGCGCCCAAGATCCCACGGAGTGTGGCTGGAGTTTCGGATGGGGAAACATCTGCACCACTTGCACCAGAGCGTGGGAAAATCTGTTCCACGGAAGGCAACAGCGCATCCAATCTGCAAAATTTTCAGACTAGCTGCCGAAACCAGTAAATCTTGCGGACTCGATCCAACCGCTGAGCACAAAAGGACCGGCCGTGGCAAGCGCCCCGGCCGGTCCTTTTGCTGCTGCTCCGGCTCAGCGGAGGCCCAGCAGCTCCTGGGCCAGGACGAAGATGCCCATGACCAGGACAAAGATGCCGAACCCGCGCCGCAGTGCAGCTTCCGGGATGCGTCCGGCCAGCCGGGCGCCGATGAGCGAACCCAGGATGGCGGCGACGGTGACAGCTGCGATCAGGGGCCAATTTAGGGACACCGTGGTCAGGTATCCGCCAAGGCCTGCGAAGGACTTCATGGCAATGACCACCAGCGAGGTGCCCACGGCCACCGGCATGGACAGTCCGCCCAGCAGTGCGAGGGCGGGCACCACCAGGAAGCCGCCGCCGGCACCCACGAGGCCGGTGACCAGGCCGACGACCAGGCCCTCGAAGATCACCTTGCCGACGCGGAGTTCACCGTCACCTGCCGCCTTCACGGTTTTGCGTCCGCGAATCATGGCTGCAGAGGTGGCCACCATCATCAGGGCAAAGGCGATCATCAGGATGGTGCCGGGGATCCGGCCACCCAGCAGTCCGCCGCCAAAGGCGCCCACCATGCCGGCCGCGCCGAAGATCAGACCGGTACGCCATTTCACCCGGCCCTTGCGGGCGTGCCCGATGGCACTGACTGCCGAGGTTACGCCTACTACGAACAGGGAGGAGGCGATCGCTTCACGCGGGCTGAGGCCGGCAACGTAGGTCAGGATGGGGACGGTCAGGATGGAACCGCCGCCGCCGAGCAGGCCGAGCGAAAGGCCGATCAATACGGATAGCAACAGGGTTGCCGCGAGGGCGAGGGTCATGGTGGGTCCTAGGGTTGAAGCGGCGGCGGGCAGCGGCCGTCCGCACAAAGCGGTGTCCGCTGCGGCGGGGCTAGCGGGAAGCGGGCAGCTGCCCGATGGCGGACTGTGCGGTGGGCTCGGCGGCAGTCTTGTTCCAAGGCATCTTGGCCAGGACCTGGCCCATGGCACAGGTATTGGTTGCGGCCGAGAAGGCCAGCCCGGCACCGATCCCTCCGGCAAGGAAGCGGACCTTGGGGGAAACGAACCGGCCCCCGGCAAGCCCGGCAACAACGAGCGTGCCTGCCGCCATGCGGACCTGGCGTTCCAGCGACCAGCGCTGGGCGCCGCGGACAACCTCGCCGCCGGCGGCGGCAAAGGCGGGTACACCGCCATTGAGGACCATTGCGCGCTCGACGCCGGCGCCTGCCAGGTGCCCGCGTGCCTGTTCGGCACGGACTCCGGATTGGCAGACGAGCACTACGCTGCCACCGAGGCGCTCGGCCAGTGTGCCGGTGTGCTCGGAGAGCAGGGGAAGGGGCACGTTGTAGGAACCGCGGATGTGCAGGGATTCAAATTCGGCAGCGGAGCGGACATCGATGATGACCAGATCTTCAGAGTTGCCGGTCATTTCCAGCAATGCTTCGGCGTCGAGTTCGGATACGGCGGGAAGTGCGGAGGCCATATGGTCTCATTTCTTATGGTTGTGTTGCTGTTGTGGTGCTTTGGATTGATGCGGTTTGGGGTGCCCGCCACTGCTGTCCGGTAAACCCCCGGGGGTATACTGGAGCAAGAAATCTACCGAGGAGTGTCCATGCAGCTCGATAACACTGAACTTGCCCCCGTCGTCAACCGGCTCAAGCGCGCGCAGGGCCAGCTGGCCGCCGTCACCCGGATGCTCGAGGAAGGCCGGGACTGCAAGGACATCGTCACGCAGCTCGCCGCCGTCTCGAAGGCCCTGGATAAGGCCGGATTCGCGATTATTGCTGCCGGGCTGGAACAGTGCCTGACCAGTGAGGATGGCTCCATGGACAAGAAGGATCTGGAAAAACTCTTCCTCTCCCTGGCCTGACGGGCGCGGGGAAGGGGGTGCTTCGCAATGTGGAGCACCCCCTTTCTTGTGCTCCGGGTTAGGCCGGCTGCGCGGCCTTCCACTGCGACCAGCCTGCGTAGCTGCCTTCAAGCTCAACGACGTCGAAGCCGGCGCGGCGCAGGGCGCTCGCGGCCACGGAGTTGCGCACCCCGCTCTGGCAGTAAGTCACGATGGCGCCGTCTGCTGGCAGCTGATCCAGGTTCCACAGCACCCGGCCGGCACTGAGCTGGTCTGATCCGGGAATATGTCCGTCCGCGTGTTCGGTCTTGTTGCGGACGTCCAGCACCAGGGCGGTGTCGAAGTTCTCCAGTTCCTCCGGGCTGATCCGCTTCGGCGTGGTGGTCGGCAGTCCGTCCAGGCTGGTGGTGTAGCCGGCCACGCGGTCAATGCCCACGCGGACCAGGTGGTCCCACATTTCCCGCGCGGCGGCGCCGTCCTCGGCCAGCAGCACCAGCGGGCGGTCATCCGTTTCCGGATCCACTGCCCAGGCGCCGAAGCTGGCGGTTTTTTTGCCTGCGGGGATATTCACTGAACCGGTGACGGTTCGCTCATGCACTGCAGTGTGCGGCCGGGTGTCTACGAAGGTGATGCTGTCCTGTGCGAGCCGGCCGGCGACGTCGTCGGACGCGAGCTCTTCCAGGTCAGGGCGCTCGCCCATAACGTCCGGACCCTGGCGGTTTTCACGCTTCATCCGGCCGAAGTAGGCGTGGGCGTCGGGCTGTCCGTTGAGCAGCTCGTCCACAAAACCCTGCTCGTCGCCGGCTTCAACGTACGGACCCCACCAGGCATACAGCCGTTCGTAGCCCACTGTGGTGGACGGGAGCGCGCCCAGGGCCTTGCCGCAGGCGCTGCCGGAGCCGTGGCCGGGGTAGACCTGGACATGGTCCGGCAGGGTCACGAACTTCTCCTGCAGGCTGCGGAAAATCTGCCGAGCACCCTCGAAACGGGTGTCGACGCCGCCGGCGGCCTCATCCAGCAGGTCCGGACGGCCCAGGTCGCCGGAGAACACGAAGTCGCCCGAGAGCAGGTAGCCGGGGTCCTTGCTGAAGGCGCCGTCGGTGACCAGGAAGGACAGGTGTTCCGGGGTGTGGCCGGGGGTGTGCACTGCCTTCAGCATGATGTTGCCAATGCTGATGGCGTCGCCGTCATGGAGGCGCTCCGCCGCGAAGCGGTACTGCCAGTCCTCTCCGCCTTCGCCGGAAACGTACATTTCGGCGCCGGTGGCGGCAGCCAGTTCCCGCGTGCCGGAGAGGTAATCGGCGTGGATATGGGTTTCCGTCACTGCCACGATGCGCATGCCGTTGGCGGCAGCAAGTTCCAAATAGGTGTCGATGTCCCGGCGGGCGTCAACGACGACAGCTTCGCCCTTGCGCTGGCAGCCGATGAAATAGCTCGCCTGGGCCAGGTCCTCGTCATAGATGCGTTCGAGCAGCATGTTGTCTCCTTTGGTTGCCGTTGGACACCCCCGGGGGTATCCGATCCGCTCCCACGCTAATACCCAAGGGGGTATAGCTGCAACTTGCCGGACGTGGCTTTGCATACCCTAGGGGGTATCTGTCAGGATGGTCGAACCAAGACTTTTCCATCGATCCGAAACGGAGTTCGAACAATGTGCAGGGCAGCTACATGCAGGAAGTGCGGAAAGACCACCTGGGCAGGATGCGGCAACCACGTGGACCAGGTGATGCGTAATGTGCCCAAGGGTGAGCGCTGCACCTGCAGCGCAAATGCAGGCAAGACGGCTGTAGGTGCCCAGCCTTCCGGCGGCAGCAGCTGGCTCGGAAAGCTGTTCGGCCGCAAGTAGGTGCCTCCGCCTCCGGGACACGCAGGCACGGCCGTGGCAGGCTGTGCCTATGGAAACCAGCACCGGAATTCCGCCGTGGCCCGCGGTTGAACCCTCCAGTGGCAGCATCCGGCTCCGTCCGTTCCGGGACGAGGACGCCGGCATGGCCGTGGACCTTGCCCAGGACACCTACATCCCCACTGTGGGCAGCCTGCCGGCACGGGCAACCCATGAACAGGCACTGGACTGGCTCGAACGCCAGCGGTATATGCATGTCCGGGGAACCGGGTACTCCTTCGCCATTGCCGACGCCGCCACGGACCGGGCCATCGGCCAGATGGGCCTGTGGGGCTGGGAACTGCAGCAGGGCCGCACCCAGGCCGGCTATGCAGTGGTGCCGGGTGAGCGGGGTGCAGGTGTCGCCGCCCAGGCACTCACCGCGCTGCTGGCATTTACCTGGAGCATCCCGGAGGTGCACCGCGTGGAGCTGTATATCGAACCATGGAACACCGCGTCCTTCCGCAGTGCAGAACATGCCGGTTTTGAGCGGGAGGGGCTGCTGCGCAGCTACATGGAAATCTCCGGGCAGCGCCGGGACGTGCTCATTTATTCGGCAATACGGAACGGCGAAAAGCCCGCCTAGCCGCGGCGGGACTCTACCGGGACCAGGCCCAACGCGGCGCATCCCCTGGTGAGTCCGTCGAGGCCGAAGGCATCCAGGGGGCCGGCCACACCGGGGGTGAGATCCTGACGGTCGCGCAGCTGCTCGGCTCCCCATGCGATCAGCTCACCGGTCAGGGTGTAGACGTTCGGGCCGGTGAGCTGCACGGCGGCCAGCAGGTTTCCGTCTGTGCCCGTCACCGTGGCTACCACCTGGGTGCGTGTTTTTGCCCGCTGGCTGCTGTCCGGCCCGCCCGGTTTTCCGAGCATCGGCGCGGTAAGTCTCTCCAGCAGGCGGCGGCCCCGGGCGGAGCGGGCCATCGTGTGGGAGGCGGCGGACATCAGGCTTATTGCCCGGCTGAGGTCGGCAAACCAGCCGTTGTACACCGACACGGCGTCCAGCTGCGGGAAGGCCTTTGGCAGGAAAAGAACCTCCGTTCCCGGTACAAGGAATCCCGCCTTACGGCTACGGCGCGCCCCGCTCACCGGGAAATCGTGGACCTCAGCCGCTGCACGCTCTTCGACCAGGCGGCCGTTGGCAAAACGCACGGCGGGCAGGAACAATCCGTCGCGCATGGTGGCCCGGGTGCCCTGGCTGAGCCCCGGGTTTAGCGCGCCGGCAGTGAAATAGCCGACGTCGAGCTTTCGCCCGGCATCTCCGGCCTGCTGCGCCGCCATGGCGCCGGCCAGGATGCCCGGCACATAGTCATAACCGAAGGCCGGCAGCAGCACGGCACCGGTGTCCTGCGCCTGCCGGTGGAACCGCTCCTGCAGTGTGCGGACAAACCCCACCTCACCGGTGGTGTCGATGTACCGGGCGCCGGCCCGCACGGCTGCTTCGGCCACCGGCAGGCCGACGCGTTCGAACGGTCCCGCGGTGGTAATCAGCACGTCACCCGGATCCAACAGGCGGCGGACGCTGGCCGGGTCGGTCGCGTCTGCCGCAGCGAACTCCAGCCCGCCGTGTTCCTCAGCCAGTCCGGCCAGCGCATCAGTATTGCGTCCGGCCAGGACGGGCCGCAGACCACGCCGGAACAGTGCCCCCAGGACCAGCCCGCCGGTATATCCGGTGGCGCCGAGCAGGACAATGCGGCCGCTCATTTTGTCTCCTCCGGTTCGGGTTCGTATCCGATCAGCCAGTGCAGTCCGTATTGGTCGATGACCTGCCCGTCCGATGCCCCCCACGGCTTGGGTCCGAGCGGATCCACGATCCGCCCGTTGGCGGCGAGGAGGTCAAACCACTCGTGCAGACGCGCCGGCTCAGCGGTGCCGAGGAGCGAGAGCATCATGCCCTCCATCCGGACACTGGTCCCAGGCAGATCCGCATCCGCCCCGGCCAGTGAAACGACGCCGTCCAGCATCCCGTGCGCAATGGCGTCCGGCGCTCCTCCGCTGCCGAACTCCGCGTTGGTGTGCAGGGACAGTTCACCGCCGAAGATCCGGGCGTAAAACGTGAGGGCTTCGCGGGCAGTTGCCGGGAACAGGACATAGACCAGGGGCGCCGTCATGGCGGACAGCATACATACCTGAACCCGCCGCAGCGCCAGTGCCCGTTGACTCTCCGGCGGCACCGGCGGACAGTGGACCCATGCCAGGCATCGGCGCACCGCTGTGGGAGAAGCTGTCCGAGACCGTTGAGTCAGGATGGTGCCCCGGGCTGGTTGCCGGTATCCGGGTGAACGGGCAAACCGAAGTGTTTGCCACCGGATCGCTGGATTTTGGGCAGGCGGTGCCCATGGCCGAAGACACCCCGTTCCGCATCTCCTCGCTCAGCAAGCTCTACGGCGGCGCCCTGGCGTTGAGCCTGGTGGCGGACGAAACGCTGGGGCTGGAAGAGGACGTGTCCCGTATGCTGCCGGCGCTGGGCCACCTCCGGGTGCTCGCGACTCCGGATGCACCGCTGACCGTCTCGGTTCCAGCCCGCGGCCCGATCACCGTTCGGCACCTGCTGACCTTCACCGCCGGGCTCGGTGTCGACTTTGCTCCGACTCCGTACGCTGCCGCCACCAGGGACCTGCTGTGGGGGCCGAACCCGCCGGACTTTACGCCGGAGGAGTATCTGGCCCGGATTACTGCCCTGCCGCTGGCCCATCAGCCGGGTGAGCGCTGGATGTACCACGCGTGCGCGGATCTGCTCTCGGTGGTGCTGGCCAAGGCAGCCGATGCATCGGTGGGCGAGCTGCTGCAGGAGCGGATCAGCGAACCGTTTGGCCTGAGCGGCACGGGGTTTCCCACCGGGGCGGAAACCTTCCCCGCTGTCTACCAGGAAGTGAACGGCAGGCTGCAGGAAGCGGCACTCTACCGGGACGCCATGGCGGTGCCGCCGAAGTTCGAATCCCTGGCCGGCGGCATGGTGTCCACGGTGCCGGACTACCTGCGCTTTCTGGCCGGGTTGGCCGACGACGTCGTGCTGCCCGCGGATCTCCGGGAACAGATGACTGATGACCAGCTGACCTCGCCGCAGCGCGAAGGCATGATCGAAATGTCCGGTCCGGATGAGTCCTGGGGCTTTATGACCGCAGTGCAGACCGGGCTGGGGGCGCACTGGTCCGAACCCGGCATGTGGGGCTGGGCGGGCGGATCGGGGACGAGCGCAGCGGTCTATCCCAACGGGGATATCGGCGTGGTGTTCACCCAGCGCTTTATGAGCGGGCCACAGGATAATTTCGACTACTTCTGGGAGCCGTTCGCGGCGTTGCGCCAAAGCCTGTAGGAACTCACCAGGGGGCCAGGGTCGGCGCGGCATCCAGCGGTCCGCGGCCGGCGAGCCAGGCCATGAACGTCTGCCGGTCCGCCGCCGTAGTGAGCCGTTCCGGAACGGTGGCCAGCAGCACCGGAAGGTCCCATGCCACATACTCCTCCGGCCAGTCCTCCGGTCCGTAGCCGAGACCCAGATCCGCGTGGTGCATTTCCACCTCGCGCAGCCGGTGCGCCGGGCATTCCACCACCCCGTAATGCTCCCCGCCGAGGAAGTGGCCGTTCGGGAAACCGGCCTCACCATATCGGGTCAAAACGGCCTCGAGCGCTTTTTGGCTGGCTGCGAGATCGCTGATGATCTCCGGTGCTGACCTGCCGGACCCGGCTTCGATCTCATCCTCGCGCTGCGCCGTGCCGCCGGGGTACTTGGGGAGATCGAGACCCTCCAACGCCCCGGAAAGGCGCCGCCCGATCCCATCGGCATTGCGGGCCAGATGGGTGAGGACATGCCCGACCGTCCAGCCGGGCAGCAGGCTTGGCGCACGGACGTCGTTGTCGGCCAGGCCGGACACGGAACGCATCAACCGCTCCTGCGCTTCGATGCACAGCTCGGCTGCCCGTCCCGGATTGCTGTCGAGAGTCATAATCACACCGTCCTTCACCCGGCATGACCGGGATTACCATTACGCCGCCAGCCTAGCCGCAGGATGCCAGGGAGGGGCAGCAATGACCGCCGATGCGATGTGGGTTTACGCAGGCTAGGCCGACTGCAGGTACGCCAACACCGCGAGCACGCGCCGGTGGTCCGCCGGACTCTGCTGCAGGCCCAGCTTGGCGAAGATGGAGGTGATGTTCTTTTCCACCGCACCGGCGGAGAGGAACAGGGTGCTGCCGACGGCGGCATTGGTGCGGCCCTGCGCCATCAGCTCCAGCACCTCCGTCTCGCGCGGCGTCAGCCGGTCCAGGTCCGAACGGTGCCGGGAAGCGCCCATCAGCTGCTGTACCACCTCGGGATCCAGCACCGTCTCACCGCGCGCCAGCCGCGTCAGGGCATCAAGGAAATCACCGACGTCGGCCACCCGGTCCTTGAGCAGATACCCGACGCCGGCAGGAGTACCCGCCAGCAGCTCCGCGGCATACCGTGTCTCCACATACTGCGACAGCACCAGCACACCCACGCCCGGATGGGTGCGACGCAGCGTCAGTGCTGCCCGGATGCCCTCGTTGGTGAAGGTGGGCGGCATCCGGTTATCCAGCACCACGACGTCGGGCAACTCGCCGCCGTCCGCGCCGTTCAGGGCGGCGATCAGGTCCGCGGCATTGTCGACGGCGGTGCCCACCTGGTGTCCGCGGCCGGTGAGCAGCTCGGTCAGGCCAACGCGCAGCAGGGTGGAGTCCTCGGCCAGCGCTATCCTCATGCGGCAGCCGCGGCAGGGCAGGGGAGGTCGGGGTGCGCCGGAGTCATGCCTTCGAGGATAGCGGAAGCTCCACCGTGATCCGTGTGGGCCCGCCCGCCGGGGAATCGATCTCCAGCCAGCCGTCCACAGATCCGGCCCGCTCCTGCAGCCCGGCCAAGCCGGTGCGGTTGCCGTCGGCGGTGCGGCGGCCGACGGCGGCGCCGCCGCGTCCGTCATCGGTGACGATCAGCAGCAGCCCCTCGCCGTCGTTGTGCGCAGTGACGCTGATGTCGATCCGGGTGGCACGGGCGTGGCGGACGGCATTGGTCACCAGCTCCGCCGCGCAGAAATAGGCAATTGCTTCGATGGCCGGGTCCGGCCGGCGGGCCAGGGCATAGGCCACCGTAACGGGCAGGGCGGCACCGGCGGCCAGGGTTTCCAGCGCGGTGTCCAGGCCATCCTCCAAGGCGGCGGGACGGATGCCGCGGGCCAGGCCGCGCAGGTCGGTCAGGGCTTCCTTCGCGGTGCCGTTGGCGCTGTCCAGCAGGGCCAGGACCTCCGGATCGGCGTCTGCGGAAGCGAGGCGCTCGCGGACATCGCCCACCTTCATGGCGATGGCCACCAGTTGCGCCTGAGTGCCGTCGTGGAGGTCGCGTTCAATCCGCCGAAGCCGCGCATCGGCGTCGTCCACGGAGGCGCTGCGGGACTGTTCCAGCGTCCGCACCCGCAGGCTTGAAGCCGTCGGTGTCAGCAGCGCCGCGGCCAGCAGGGCCTGCAGCCGGGCGGTGACGTTGTTGACCCAGGGCCAGACGAAGAACAGGATCAGCAGCCCGGCGCCCGCATAGATCCACTGCCACATGGGGGTGTCGGCATAAACCTCGGGGAAGACCTGGGTGCCCCGGTGCCAGGAACCGTCGGCACTTTGCTGCAGCGGGATGAACCGGTACCAGAACCAGTGCGTGACGCCGCCGAGCCCTAGCGCCAGGAACGTGGTGCTGAAGGTGAATGCGATCAGCGAGAGGACAAAAGAGACCTCCATATGCACAATCGCCCGCCAGCCGGCCCCGTCAGTCAGCCCGCTGCGGAGGAAGCCGACGAAACCGCGGCGGGGTGTAAACGGCACCGGCGCCTGCAGATCGGTGCCCAGCAGGTGTCGCGCCAGGCTGCGGTTGAGGCTGCCCCAGCCGCGGGCACCCACAATCATGGCCGCCGGAATCACGAGTCCCGCCCAGGAGAACGCCAGCGAGGCGCCAAGGGACACGGTGGCCACTGCGTAGGTAAAGGCGAGCGGTGTCAGCACCAAGGAAATCCAGTGATGGCCGAAAGCGCGCCAGGTTTCCCCGCGGAAGAGGGCCGGGACGCCGTTTCGGCGGGAGGCGGCGGGCAGTGATTGCGTCATGATCCAAGTCTGCCGGTGCCCGGAGGCCTGCGGACACCGGGCGCGCCGCCGGGCCGGGGTAGGGAAAACCCCCGTTATGAAGCCGATCGGAGGCGATACTTGACCCTGACACAGTGGCAGAGAAGAGAACTGAAGCATGTTATCCATCGGAGCGTTCGCGCAGATCGGGCAGGTAACCCACCGCATGCTGCGGCACTGGGACACCTCCGGGCTGCTCGTTCCCGCCCACGTGGACGGGTTCAGCGGTTACCGTTCCTACGATCCCGCGCAGCTGGAACGGCTGCACCGGATCGTTGCCCTCCGCCAGCTCGGTTTCGGCCTGGAGGACATTGCCTCCATCCTCGACGCCGGCGTTGACGCCGGCCGGATTGCGCAGCTGCTGCGCATCCGGCGTGCCGAAGTGGAGAACGAACAGCGGACGGCCACCGCCAGGCTCGCCGACGTGGAGCGCAGGCTCCGTCTCATCGAAAAGGAAAATGCCATGTCTCAGATCGAAATCATCTCCAAGCCCCTGCCCGCCCTCCGCCTGGCGGCGCGTACCGCCGCCGTCGCCGAACAGCCGGAGGTGGCCGGCGTCGTCGGACCGCTGTTCGACGCCGTCGGCGCTGCCCTGACGTCCGCCGGAGGAACCCTCGGAACCCCGGTTGCCCAGTACGCCATGGGCGAGGACGGAATGGACATTGTGGTGGGTTTCACCGTCTCCGCGGAGGTGCCGGGGGACCTGCTCACGGTGGACCTGCCCGCGGTCCCTGCTGCCATTTGCGGAGTGCATCTGGGTTCCATGGATCGGATCGGTGACAGCTGGCAGGCGGTGCACGCGGAGATTATCGCCCGCGGTTTCGCGCCCTCGGGTCCGTGCCGGGAGGTGTACCTGCGCTCAGACACCGCGGACCAGCAAAACTGGGTGACCGAGCTGCAGCAGCCGGTGGAACGGCCGTAAGGCAGCCGCGGGCCGGCGGGAGAGCGCCGGCCCGCGGGATCCGGCTGGAAGACAGCAGCCCCATACCTGCGAAAAAATTCGGAACTACCTGAACCAGTATCGGGAAACACCCTATTCCGGTACTTAGGTGCTGCGTAGGCTCGGTCCAGCTAGCAGCAATTCACCCGGTATCTGACACCACTGCCAGGCAGGCGGATTATCGGAACGGACCACTCCCTTACGTTGGCGTTGTGTCCATTCCCCGCCGGGCCTGCATCCGGCCATGCCTGCCGTTCGGTGGGTACGGCTGACGAAGCGCACCCTCGTCGGCAGGAGCATCACCGCCATGAAAAAAATCCGCCAACTCCGTGTCCTGAGTTTCCTAGCAGTTTTTGTGCTCGCTTTCCTTGGAATTGCCGGATCGGCACAGGCAGTGAGCATGCCGACGCAAACGTCCCCCAACCTGGGTGCCGGCAAAGTCAATATTTGCCACCACCCGCAGGGCCAGCCGGAGGGTGTCTACAACTATCAATCCGTGAGTACGTCCAGCGTGTTTGGCGGCAACGGCCATGACAGCCACCAGGGGGACATAGTGCCGCCGTTTGAGGGCTACAGCGGAAGCGCGACATGGCGCGAGGACCCTGTCCGGGCCGCACAGTTCCTGGCCAACGGCTGCTCGGACGCACCACCCACCACCTCGCCCGCCCCCACCCCCTGTCCCACCACGGATACGCCGGTCCCCACGCCGACTACCGCAACGCCGACGCCGTCACCGACCACGGGGACGCCGACGCCGGATCCGACCACGGGGACGCCGACAACGGATCCCACGACGGGGGCACCGACAACGGATCCGACCAGTGGCGCACCGACAACCAGTCCCACCGGCACCGCCTCGCAGGGCGGGGGCGCTGCTGCCGGCGGCGGAGGCGCAGCCAACTGCACCTGCCCGGACGCCGCAGCCGCCATTGCAGCTGCCGAAGCGGCAGGGCTTCCGGTGCCCACCACGGGGCCTGACGGCGCTCTGGTGGACCCCGTCAGCGGTAACACTGTTCAGCCCTGCGCCAGTGCGCTGGCCTACACCGGCATCGAAGAAAGCGGCTTCCCTGTCGGGATGGCGGTCCTTGGCCTGGGCACGTTGGCGGCCGGTGTTGTGGTCATCGCGCTGACCCTCATGCCCCGCGGCCGCCACGGCTAAGCCCGGTGTTTCGCCGGCCGGGATATCTCCGGCCGGAGCACCGGCAGGGGAACACGGCAGCCGGAGCGGCGGGTCTCGCCCGCCCCCGGCTGCCGCTCTTCCTGCGGGGCATAACGGCGCAGCGGGGCTTTCCCCTCCCGCATCGCCAGTAGCCCTTGTAATGTCGAAATCAGGTTTGCGGCCGCAGGCCGGTCCGGCGGTTTGAATCCCGTCCGGTGCCGCGCGAAACCGCCCTGAGCGAAGCCGTTCCCACCCACCGGCAGGGAGATGCCATGCAACTGGAACCACGCCAGCCCAGCACCAAGGGACCCGCCAATATGTTCACGGGCGACGTCTGGTTTGAAGTACTTGCCGCACCGAGGCCGTCCCCGTCCCGGATGCGGGTCAACTGGGTTCATTTCGCCCCGGGCGCCCGCACAGCGTGGCATTCACATGCCGTGGGGCAGACCCTGCATGTGACCGAGGGGTACGGGCTGATCCAGTCCTACGGAGGACTCGTTGTCCACATGCGCCCCGGAGACACCGTGTACACACCGCCGGGGGAGTGGCACTGGCACGGCGCCGGACCGGACAGTTTTATGACGCATCTGGCCATGTGGGAGGCGCCGCCGGTGGGGCCCGAGGCCGAATGGGGAGAACAGGTCACCGACGTGGAATACAGCGCGCGTTAGGCCGCCGGCAGTCGCAGGAACCGCCACCGAAAGGACAACCCGATGGAATACATCACCCTGAACAACGGCGTGGAAATGCCGATCCTGGGTTTCGGCGTCTACCAGGTCCCGCCGGACCAGACCGAAGAAGCCGTCACCAATGCCCTGGCTGCCGGTTACCGCTCACTGGACACCGCGGCGGCCTACCGGAACGAGGACGCGGTGGGGCGTGCCGTGCAGAAGAGCGGCATTGCGCGCAACGAACTTTTCATCACCACCAAGCTGTGGATCCAGGACAACGGGGAAGCCACCACCAGCCGGGCCTTTGAGACCTCACTGCAGAACCTTGGCACCGAATACGTAGACCTCTATCTGATCCACCAGCCCTTCGGCGACGTTTACGGCGAGTGGCGGGTGATGGAACAGCTCTATAACGACGGCGCCGCCCGCGCCATCGGGGTTTCGAACTTCGGCTCGGACCGGCTGGTGGACCTGATCATCCACAATGACGTGGTCCCGGCGGTAAACCAGATTGAAACGAACCCCTTCTACCAGCGCGCCGTCGAGAACCAATTGATGACGGATCGCGGCGTGCGGCATGAATCCTGGGCTCCGTTTGCCGAAGGAAAGAACAACCTTTTCTCGGATCCTACGCTGACGGCCGTGGCCTCCGGACACGGGAAGTCCGTTGCCCAGGTTGTGCTGCGCTGGCTGATCCAGCGGGGGATTGTGGTGATCCCCAAGTCAGTGCGGCCGGACCGGATGGCCGAGAACCTGCAGGTGTTCGACTTCGAACTCAGCCCGCAGGAAATGGCCGCTATCGCCGATCTGGATACCGGGCACTCACTCTTTTTCGACCACCGCGACCCGGAAGCAGTGGCCCGGCTCAGCGGAGTCAGGATGGAGTAGGTTCCGTGGAGAGTTCTGTGTTGTCGCTGTGGTCTTCAGGGTCCGTGCTGTCGATCGGATCGAAGAACTCCGTGCTGTCCATCGGCAGCTTGGGCTCAGCGTGCTCCGTCGGATCCATCGGGTCCTTTGGCTCGGTGCTGGCCGTCGGATCGGCGTTGTCCGTGCTGGCGGTGATGTCCTGGCTTTCGGCCGGATCCATCATGTCCTCGCGCTCCGTGGCCGGCGTGATGGCCAACGGCAAAGCCTGACCGCGTCCCCGCCTGCCAGCCACGGCAAGGGGGCAGGCCCGGGCGACATACGCAGTGCGTGACCGCAGACTTAGCCGGCTGATGCCTCTCCTCCGGCGGGTGTCCAGGCCGTGACTGTCAGGAACCCGGGCTCCGCCAGATCAATATCCGCTTCCAGCTCCTGCCGCAAGGTTCCCGCATAGGGTGCCACCAGCAGCGTCCCCACCCGGACCATGTCCGCCCCGGCGGTGCCGCGCCAGCCGATGGACGCCGTGGCTTCCGCTCCCGGTGCCAGGGTCACCGTATCTGCCCCGGCATCCTCGGTCATCATGGAGCCGCCATGGACGGCGGTGATGCCCATGACCCAGCCGTCGCTGCTTTCAAAATCCAGATCCGGGTACCCCTGTACGGTGCACGTCCGGGTGCCGGTGTTTTCCAGGGTGATCCGGGCGCCGCGGTGTCCGGTGGCCGCATCCCAGCCGCCGATGGACACTGCCACTTCATCGCCGGTGCACCACTGCGGATCGATCTCCGAGACCGCGGCAGCCACCGCTTCCGCGCCATAGACCGTCGGCTCCGGAGTGGGGGTGCTCTCCGGGACCGGTGCCGACTGGGAGGAATCCCGGGCGGTGAGCGGCAGGGTCACCAGCAGGGCAACAGAGAAAAGGGCGAAGGCACCCAGTGCCCATGCCCGCTGCCGCCCCGGGGAAGTGGCCTCACCTGCGGCAGCGTAGCCGCCGCCGTCGTCGTCCCGGTGGCCGTCCTCCGGCTGGGGACGCAGGTAGACGGCAAGAAGCGCAGGCATCCAGCCCCAGCTCACTCCCCAGTACGCGCCGGTCAGCAGCGAGGGGCTGAGCATGTCGAAGATCCACTGCACCCGGCCCAACGGCCATGCCGCGAGGATGCCTGCCGTAGCCAGCACCGCTGAGCCGGCCACGGCTGCCAGGACCACGCTCATCCAGCTGGCCAGGAACAGCGTGCCGCGCGCCGGCCTGCCTGCCCCGGTGCCTGCCGGCAGCAGTGCCAGGGTCAGAGCCGATACCGCCAGAGCCGAGAGCGAGGCCGCGAGGACCAAAGCCGGCCCGTCCAGCAGCGAGCGGATACGGACCGGCATGGTGTCGGGGGCAACCACGGCCGCCAGCCATACCGGTATTCTGCCGTTGCCGGCCGTCAGCAGCGCCTCATACCCCCAGCCCGAAAGCAGCCAGAGCAGCGCCACGGCAGCCGGCAAAAGAAGCGGTTTTACTACTGTTTTCCCCATGGCGGGAGCGTACCTGACCTTCCTCAAGCGCCCTCAGGCCGCGGATGCAGCACATTCTCCGGAGCCAGATGCCGGTGTAGCTCCGCAGCGAGTTCGGCCAGCGCCTGCGGGGCGCTGCGGAACACGCGGGGGAAGCCCAGATAACCGTGCGGCATCCCCACGTACGTGGTCACCCGGACCGGCACGCCCGCAGCCCGCAGCGCATCGGCATAACGCAGCCCGTCGTCGCGGAGGGGATCGTGTTCGGCCACCTGGATCAGTGCCGGCGGCAGCCTGCTGTGGTCCGGAGCCAGCAACGGGGAAGCACACGGGTTGGTGTAATCCTCCGCCTGCGGGGCATAAAGACTGCGGTAGCGGAGCATGTCCTGCTTGGTGAGCATAGGCGCGTTGGCATTTTCCTCAATCGAAGCGCTGCCCATGGTCAGGTCGGTGGCCGGGTACACCAGACCCTGAAAGGAGAGCGCAGGTCCGGAGCGGTCCCGCGCCAACAGGGTCAGGACCGCTGCCAGATTGCCGCCGGCACTGTCGCCCACCACCGCCAGCCGGCGGGCGTCCGCCGCCCATTCCGCGGCGCGTTCGGACACCTCCAGCATTGCGGCGTAGCAGTCCTCGACCGCGGCGGGCCAGGGATGCGCGGGGGCCAGCCGGTAGGCCAGGGAAACGACGACGGCGCGCGCGTCCCGGGCAATGGTGCTGGCGATGCCGTCATAGACGTTCAGGGTTCCGAAGGTCCAGCCGCCGCCGTGCATAAACACCACCAGCGGCAGGCTTTCCGCGGTCTGCGCAGGACGGTAAATCCGGACGGGAATCCGGACTCCGGAGCCTGCAGCGGTGTCATTGATAACGTCCACTCCGGCAGCGAGGCCGCCCAGCATAAAGTCCGTCACGGGGTTGTGCCGGACGGACAGTTTCTGTTCCGCGCGAATCCGCGCCTCGCTCTTGCCGGCCACCGAAAACCGCTTCAGTACCCTGCCGAGCAGCCGTACCCGCAGATCAAGCTTTGCCATGGCGATGCCCTTTGGTGCCGGAATCCTGCTCCGCCCGACGCCGGATCCGGCGGGGCGGGTGTAGTTAACACGGTAGAGTCCCGGGAAAGCACCCGCGACTGGAAGGGCCGGAATGGCGAAGGATGACCCGCAGGATCTGCCGGGAAATAGGACGGATACACGCAGGACAGCCGCGCCCGCACAGCCGGAGCAGCCGGGAATCTCGGGTGCACCCGAGCGGCCCGGAAGGCTGGGCTGGTCCGGCGGCATCGCGCTGGGGCTGGGCATCACCTGTTTCCTGCTGACCCTGTTGCCGGCGTTCGCCCTCTTCCGGCTCACGCTGGAGATCGACGGCTGGACGGGTGCGGCCGTGTGGATGGGTCCGGGATGGGCTGCGGGGCTGAGCCTGGGCATCATCCTGCTCGTGGTCGGCGCCCGCAGCGGGAGTCCCAAGATGGGCGCCTGGGGTTTGCTGGGCATGTTCCTGCTCTGGGCGGCGCCCTGGGTGCTCATCGCCCTGGGGCAGCAGGCCTGACCGCCCGCGCCGGCCACCCGCCGTCGTCGTAAGGCGTTGCCCGGCCACCGTGCACGGGGCAGAATCGAACCGACGGACGGAGCGGGCAATGAGCGCGGGAACCACAAGCACAGACAGCACGACGACGGCGGAGGTGCACGCCGCCGACAGCCATGACGTGATCCGGGTGCAGGGCGCCCGGGTGAACAACCTGCAGGACCTCAGCATCGAAATTCCCAAGCGGCGGCTGACCGTCTTCACCGGGGTGTCCGGGTCAGGAAAGAGCTCGCTGGTGTTCGGCACCATTGCCGCCGAATCCCAGCGGCTGATCAACGAGACCTACAGTGCGTTTGTGCAGGGCTTTATGCCCTCGCTGGCCAGACCGGAAGTGGACCTGCTGGAAGGGCTGACCACGGCGATCATCGTGGACCAGGAACGGATGGGCTCCAACCCGCGCTCCACCGTGGGCACCGCCACGGATGCCAATGCCATGCTGCGTATCCTGTTCAGCCGGCTCGGGCAGCCGCAGATCGGCCCGCCCAATGCCTACTCGTTCAACGTGCCCTCCGTGCGGGGCACCGGCGCCATCACGGTGGAGCGCGGCGAGGGAAAAACCCGCGCAGAGAAGGCTGTCTACAACCGTCTGGGCGGAATGTGTCCGCGCTGCGAAGGCACCGGGGCGGTCACCGACTTTGACCTCACGGCCCTGTACGACGACGCGAAGTCCCTGGCCGAAGGCGCCATCACCATTCCCGGTTACAGCATGGACGGCTGGTACGGGCGGATCTTCGCAGGCTCGGGGTTCTTTAATATGGACAAGCCGATTGCGAAGTTCGGCAAACGGGAGCTGCATGACCTGCTCTGGAAGGAACCCACCAAGATCAAGGTGGACGGCATTAACCTCACCTATGAAGGACTGATCCCCAAAATCCAGAAGTCCATGCTGTCCAAGGACCCCGAATCCATGCAGCCGCACATCCGCGCCTTTGTGGAACGGGCCATCACCTTCAGCACCTGTCCGGACTGCGGCGGAACCAGGCTGGCACCTGAGGCGCGCTCGTCGAAAATCGGGGGCCTGAACATTGCCGACGTGTGCGCCATGCAGATCAGCGACCTGGCCGCGTGGGTCCGCAGCCTGAAGGAACCGTCGGTGGCCCCGCTGCTGGCCGGACTGCAGCACCTGCTGGACGCGTTCGCGGAGATCGGGCTCGGCTACCTGTCGCTGGACCGGCCTTCGGGAACGCTCTCCGGCGGAGAGTCACAGCGGACCAAGATGATCCGGCACCTGGGGTCCTCGCTGACCGATGTCACCTATGTTTTCGATGAACCCACCATTGGCCTGCACCCGCATGACATTGCCCGGATGAACCGGTTGCTGCTGCAGCTGCGGGACAAGGGCAACACGGTGCTGCTGGTGGAGCACAAACCCGAGACCATCGCGATTGCCGACCATGTGGTGGATCTGGGGCCCGGCGCCGGCAGCGGGGGCGGCACCGTGACCTATGCGGGACCGCTGGAGGGGCTGCGGGAGAGCGGAACCCTGACCGGCCGGCACCTCGGGGACCGGGCGCGGCTGAAGGATTCGGTGCGGATACCGTCCTCGTTCCTTGAGGTTCGGGGCGCGGACGCCAACAACCTGCGCAACGTCGACGCCGACATCCCGCTGGGTGTTCTCACGGTCCTCACCGGGGTGGCCGGCTCGGGCAAGAGCTCGCTGATCAACGGGTCCGTGTCCGGGCGCGAGGGTGTGGTCACCGTGGACCAAAGCCCCATCCGCGGCTCCCGGCGCAGCAACCCCGCCACGTACACCGGCCTGCTGGAACCGATCCGCAAAGCCTTCGCGAAGGCCAACGGTGTTAAACCGGCATTGTTCAGCTCCAACTCCGAGGGAGCCTGCCCCACCTGCAACGGAGCAGGAGTGATCTACACCGAGCTGGGCGTGATGGCCACAGTGGAATCCGTCTGCGAAACCTGCGAGGGCCGCCGGTTCCAGGCTTCCGTGCTGGAATACCGGTTCGGCGGCAGGAATATTGCCGAGGTGCTGGCCCTCTCCGTCACCGATGCTCGGGACTTTTTCGGCGAGGGCGAGGCCCGCACCCCGGCTGCGCATAGGATCCTGACCCAGCTGGCCGACGTCGGGCTGGGTTACCTGCGCCTGGGCCAGCCGCTGACCACGCTCTCCGGGGGGGAACGGCAGCGGCTGAAGCTGGCCACGAACATGGGCGGCAAGGAATCCGTTTTTGTCTTGGACGAGCCGACCACGGGCCTGCACCTGGCCGACGTCCAGCAGTTGCTGGCCCTGCTGGACCGGCTGGTGGATACGGGTAAATCGGTGATTGTGATTGAGCACCATCAGGCCGTGATGGCACACGCGGACTGGATCATCGACCTGGGGCCCGGCGCCGGACACGACGGCGGAACGATTGTCTTCGAGGGAACCCCCGCGGAGCTGGTGGCGGACGGGTCCACCCTGACCGGGGAGCACCTGGCGGCGTACGTGGCGGGGTAGGTTTCTGCTGCCGGGCGGGGATTCTGCTGCCGGTTTGGGATTCCGCTGCCGGTTTGGGAAATTCCTGCCACTTTAAGGAAATTCGGCCAGTTTTAGCTGGTCGGTTTCTCCCAAAGTGGTCGGTTTTTCGCAAACTGTCCGGATTTCCCGGGCGTGGACGGGCGGTCAGGCTCCAGGGCTGCGCGGGGCGAACATGATCACTGCCACCCCGGCCAGGCAGATCAGCGAGCCTGCGATGTCCCACCGGTCGGGCCGGAAACCGTCAAAGACCATGCCCCAGACCAGCGAACCGGCCACAAACACGCCGCCGTATGCTGCCAGGATCCGGCCGAAGTTCGCGTCCGGCTGCAGTGTGGCGACAAATCCGTAGAGGCCCAGGGCCATCACGCCAAGCCCGGCCCACCACCAGGCGCGGTCCTCCCGGACGGCCTGCCAGATCAGCCAGGCGCCGCCGATTTCCGCGGCCGCGGCCAGCCCGAACAGCAGGACGGTCTTTGCAATGGTCATGGCATCCATCCTGCCGTACCCGGTCCGATGCCGGGTGGCCCCCCGAGGCGCCGATGCGCAGGCGGTACTGCGGTACTGCGGCTCTGAGTGACCGGTCCGGCGCCGATGCGCAGGCGGTACTGAGATGACCGGTCCGGCTCCGATTGGCCCGCATGCGGCCTGATGCCGGGGCAGGTACGCACCGGAAGATGGGGTGCGCGCCCGTTCACGGCAAATTGTCAGACCCGAGGGGGATGATCTGCTGCATGGGGGACAGAGCGCGAATTTACGGAGATATTGGACAGCCCGGCACCGGGAACGGACCGGCGGGCGCAAAGGGCGGCGGGGGCGTGCCGCCGCAGCTGGGGCCGGGGCAGGTGTACGTCATGAAGTCCGGCTGGGTGTTCCACACCCGGCCATGCCAGATTGTCCGGCGGACATGGGACTTTAACCCGTCGGGCCTGCTGGTGGTGGACGCGGAGGGCGCCGAGGGGCGGCGGGAGTGCGGTTCCTGCCGGGCAGGGGACAAACCGTCCGGCTGACGCTGGTGGAGCGGAGGTGAAGACCGGCCGGGTAGCGATCGGCTCGGAATCCCGCCGGGGCGGTTCCGCCGGGTACCCACCGGCTCCCCACGCCCCGGAATCCCGCCAGGCCAGTTCCGCCGGGTATTCACGGGCTCCCCACGTCCTGCAATTTAGTGTGGCCGGTTCGGCCGGGTACCCACCGGCTCCGCACGCCCTAGAATCCCGCCGGGCCGGTTGGCCGGGCGCCTGCGAAAGCGATGAAAGGACTCCGAAAGCCGCCGGTTGTGACCTGTGTCATGCCTCCCGTAGAGTATTGACACCGCGCACGCTCGACTAACGAACTTTTGTTCACACTGCGAACACCCGGGCGGCGGCACTACTGGCACAACGAAGTGAGGACACCCGTGCAGTTCCACCATCACGGCTACGTATCCGGAGACCCGCGCATTCAGCCGGCCGCAGGCACCGGCGTCGACCGCCCGGCCGCGCTGCCCGAGGAGGTGGACGTGCTGATTGTGGGTACCGGACCGGCCGGTATGCTCACGGCGGCGCAGCTGTCCCAGTTCCCGAACATCACCACCCGGATTGTCGAGCGCCGGGACAGCCGGCTGGCCATTGGCCAGGCGGACGGCATCCAGGCCCGCAGTGTGGAAACCTTCCAGGCCTTCGGCTTCGCCGAGGAAATCACCGCCGAGGCCTACCGCATCAGCGAGATGTGCTTCTGGCGCCCCGACCCGGAACACCCGGAAAACATTGTCCGCTCCGGCCGCGCCCTGGATGATCCGCACGGGATCAGCGAATTCCCGCACCTGATCGTCAACCAGGCCCGCGTGCTGGACTACTTCGCCCGGGTCATGGCCAACGCCCCCACCCGCATGGTGCCTGACTACGGCTTCGAGTTCCGCGGCCTGGAGGTCGACGACGACGCCGAGTACCCGGTCACCGTCACCCTCCTGCACACCGCGGGTCCGAAGGAGGGCACCGAGCGTACGGTGAAGGCCAAGTACGTGGTGGGTGCCGACGGCGCGCGCAGCCAGGTCCGCCAGTCCATCGGCTGCACCCTGGAGGGCGACAAGGCCAACCACGCCTGGGGCGTGATGGACATCCTCGCCAACACCGATTTCCCGGACATCCGCACCAAGTGCGCCATCCAGTCCTCCAACGGCGGATCCATCCTGCTCATCCCGCGCGAGGGCGGGCACCTGTTCCGCATGTACGTGGACTTGGGTGTGGTCCCCGAGGATGACAACGGTGCGGTCCGCAAAACCACCATTGACCAGATCATTGCCACGGCCAACTCCATCCTGGCCCCCTACACGCTGGACGTCCGCAACGTCGCCTGGCACAGCGTCTACGAGGTGGGCCACCGGCTCACCGACCGGTTCGACGACGTACTGCCCGAGGACCTGGGCACCCGCACCCCGCGGGTGTTCATCACCGGCGACGCCTGCCACACACACAGCGCCAAGGCCGGGCAGGGCATGAACGTCTCCATGCAGGACGGCTTCAACATCGGCTGGAAGCTCGGCCACGTGCTGGACGGCCGCAGCCCGGAGGCCCTGCTCTCCACCTACTCCGCCGAACGGCAGGTGGTGGCCAAAAACCTCATTGATTTCGACAAGGAATGGTCCACCCTCATGGCGAAGAAGCCCGAGGAGTTCGAGAACCCCTCGGATCTGGAGGACTTCTACGTCCGCACCGCCGAGTTCCCGGCCGGCTTTATGACGCAGTACACGCCCTCCATGCTCATCGCCGAACCCGCCCACCAGGACCTGGCGTCCGGTTTCCCGATCGGCAAGCGCTTCAAGTCCGCCATGGTGCAACGGGTCTGCGACACCAACCCGGTACACCTGGGCCATCAGGCGACGGCGGACGGCCGCTGGCGGATCTACGTTTTCGCTGACGCTGCCGCTGCGGGCGCACCCTCGGCCGTCACCGAGCTTGCCGAGTGGCTGGACACCGCACCGGATTCACCGCTGGCCGCCATGCCCGCCGGCTCGGACCGCGACGCCTGGTTCGATGTGAAGGTCATTTACCAGCAGGAACACGCGGCCATTGATATCAACAAGGTGCCCGCGGTGTTCAAGCCGCAGGTCGGTCCGTTCCAGCTCACTGACCTGTCCAAGGTCTACGGCCTGAATCCGGCCTCGGACATCTTCACCGAGCGTGGCATTTCCCGGGACGGCGCCGTAGTGGTGGTCCGCCCGGACCAGTACGTGGCCAATGTGCTGCCGCTGGGGGCGACCGCCGAACTGGCAGACTTCTTCGCCCCGCTGCTGCCCGCCCGGCAGGCCCAGCACTAAGGAGTCTCCGCAGCAAAACGACGACGGCGGCACCCGGGCGGGTGCCGCCGTCGTCGTACTGCCACGGTTTAGTACTTCGCCGAATCGTCCAGGAGTGCCGCGATGGCGTCCAGGGTTTTGTTGTCCACTTCGGCCAGGGTGCGGGTGGCGAATTCCTTCACCTTGGCCCGCCGCATGGCTGCCAGGAGCTCCAGCTCATGCTGGATCCGCTCGGGGACGGGCCCGTCGGCGTGAAGCAGGTACGCCGGGTTGACGTCGAAAAACTCCGCCAGCGCAGCGATTACTTCCCTGGGCTGCCGGACGGTGGTGTCCCCGGTCTTAATGTGGTGCCAGCGGGTGCGGGAAAGTTTGACGCCCTGTTCCGCCAACGCTGACTGAATGTCCTGGAACTCATAGGGCCTGCCCTCGGCGGTCACCATGACGTCCAGCAGCAGATCTATTTTCCGGGCAAGGATCTGCGATTCTTTCAGGTTGCGCTGGGCAGCACTTTCAGCGGTCATGCTTTCTACTTCGCCTCCGAAAATTCTTGGATCGACCCTTTTCCAGCGTCCAATCCGAGGGAGCGGCACCAGGCTGTCACTGTCTGGTCCCAGAGTGCCGGGGCGGAATTCCACTCCAGCGTGTGATGAGCGCCGGCAAACTCGACAAGCGGGACAGGATCCTGCTGCCTCGAGGCGAATTGCCGGGAAAGCTCGACGGGTACTGATTGGTCACCCGAACCATGAAAAATCATAGTCGGGACAGGTGAATAGTTTTGCATGAAACAACCCGGCATTTCCTTCCAGCGCACCACCGGTTCACCCTTGCGGCGAAGGAGATTGAAGGTGGAGGGCACCCGGCGGGCGGCAAAGGCCGGGCACCCGGCCTTCTGCAGCTGTGCACTGATGATGGCCGGCCAGTCCAGCGCGGGTGAGACCAGCAGTGCTCCGGCAGTGCTGGGGTCCGGCGCCTGCTGCAGGGTGCGCAGGACAATGGAGGCGCCCAGGGACCAGCCGACAAAAAGGACTTTGCGGGCGCCGCGGGAGAGGGCATAGCGCCTCGCCGCGTCAATTTCGGCCCACTCGCTGACGCCCAGATGGCTGCGGTGCTGCCGCCCGGGGAGGTCCAGGGAGGTCCGGTAGGAGGGCAGCAGCGAGGTGAAGCCGAGGCGGGAAAACGCTGCCACCCCGCGCAGGCACTGGCTCCGGGAACTTCCCAGCCCGTGCACATGGATGACCCAGACGTCGCCGGGCCCCTCCGCCGGGATGACCCAGGCAGGTAGCCCGCCAATCCGGTGGTCCTCATACGTAAAACCGAAATCCTCCGGGGTCTCGCCCAGGTGACCGCTGAGCTGTCCCTTGCCGTCGAGCAGGACGCGGGAGGGATCTCCCCGCTCCACGGTCCTGCGCAGTGCGCGTCCCCGGTGTGTGGCGTCCCAGCGCGGCGGGCCCAGGACGGTGAGCCCGCCGCCGGACGCGGCCCGCAGGCTCAGCCGGCCGGGATGGGCGGCGAAACCATCAGGATCAAACTCCAGGTACGTCTGGGAATCCTGCCCCCCGTGGCCCCGGACCGGGACCAGCCGCCGGCTGGGACCGGCGTCGGTCACCCTGGCGCGGACCAGCGGCCCGGCCAGCAGGGGCAGAGCAGCGGCGACGGCGGCAGTGACGGCGGCGGAGACCAGGAGCACGGTGCCGGGCCGGTTCACCGGACGGACCGTCCCTGCTTCAGGCACAGCGCTTCGGCGCGCTCCAGCACGGATTGGTGCTCTGCGGAGAGCTCCGGAGCGGTGCTGCCGCCGACGTTGAGCCAGTCATGGATTTCAATCACCAGCCGGTGGATGGCATCGGTGGCGTCCCGGGTGGTGTGTTCCCGGTCCGATTCGAGGGAGCGGGCCGTGGTTCCGAGCAGGCTCACGGCCGGGGCCAGGGCGACGGTTGAAAGCCAGATGGCCTTCACCTGCGGTTCCAGCTCGCGGACCTCCCGGCGCACACTGATGTCATTCAGCACCCGGCCCAGTGGCGGAACGGCCAGCCCGGAGGCCAGCAGCACCACGGTCAGGGCGTAGGAAATGTCATATACGGTGCCGACGGCCCGCATGAGGCTCTCGGCTCCGGCAACATGGGCAATGTCCATCACGATCACCGATGTGCATAGCACCAGGCCCACCCCGCAGCCGGCACCGATCAGCCGGAATCCGACCCGGAAGCGCCTGCGCCGCATCTGTGGCACATTGCGGATACAGGTGGACAGGGTTCGTGCCATTACGGCGAAGATGTAGAGGTATTGGACCCCCGAATAAATGCCGGCGGCCGGCTGGTCACCGAAGTCCAGCATGAACGTGGTGGAGGCGCGCGGATCGTCGATGAGGCAAAAGGCCACCACCATCACGAGGACGGTTCCGGTGGCAGCGACGGCACTCCAGCGCTGAGCCCGGTCCACCGAGCCGTCCCCTGCCCCGGCGCCGCGGACAATGGCGCGGGACAAATAGTAGACGCCGATAATCAGTAGGATGTTGGACACCAGGTCCAGGGCATTGGGCCAGGGCAGGCCGTCAGATGCCCACAGGTAAACGCCGTTGATGTTGGTGGTCAGCGAAGCGGCAATGACCACCGCGGCTTTGACCATGGTGTTATCCGGGCGGGAACGGGCACGCAGCAGCAGGGTCAGGACAAGCAGCCACATAAAGGCGGCAACAACAATAGTGCTCATTCGAAGTAGGCCTCATAGCTGTAGATTTCCTGGCTGGATTCCCGAATGGCAGCGGCCAGCAGGTCGGCAAGATACTCTGCGGTGGCTTCCAGATCGGACCGGAAATCGCCCCGGGCCAGGGCTTTGGCCACCACTTCGCCGGAGAGTTCCCGGAAAACCCTGATGCCCTGCCAGGTGGCATCTTCCGCTTCATCATGCCGGAGAATCATATGTGCCAGTTCATGAAGAATCATTTGCCGGCGGTGGAGCAGCCCTTTGGCAGCTGCGTGGTAAACAACGTCCACCTGCTCGCGGGGAATCCACAGTCCGCAGATTTTGCTGCCCGTCAGATGCGCACTTTCGATAATCACGATTCGGCGACCCCGGAGAACCTGCAGGTGTTCAATCAGGGAATCGAGAGTGACGCGCGCAGGCAGCCGGAGGCGTTTGAACGCATCCAATGCCGTTTCCTGCAGCTGCTTATTCAAAGCGGGGATCCTCAATTCCGGGCGAACAGCCATTCTATTTCGGAACATGTTCCGATCATGTACGGTGGAGGTGCCGGTCCGCAGCCCGTCGTCGCGAAGTTGGGGGACTTGCGAGTAATCGCAGCCACGATATTGCGGACCGGCATCCATTCCGCACTGCTGAAAATAGCGCACTTTATCTGCCGGGGCGTTTCTTTGGCCTCCGGCCGGAATGTCAGACTTACCGGTATGGACACACCTTCTCCCATCCCGCTGGATTTCGAGGCCGCCGCCCGCCTTTGGGACGCCTACGCCGAGGCGCACCCCGGCCGGGCAGCGGCAGCCGGGGAATACACCGTTGAAGCGTTCGGAGATTCACCCGCGCTGGCCGATGAACTCCTGTCTCTGGTTCTTGACGGCCGCAAGCGTGCCACCTCCTCCGACGTCGCCGGATACGCCGCTGAGGGTGAACCTTTGCCGCGGATCGGCGTGCACTGGATTGTGTGCGACGGCGCCGGGGAACCTCACGTGATCCTGCGGACCACGGAGCTGCGGCTTGGCACTTTTGACGATGCCGATGAGGCGTTTGCCCGCGATGAGGGCGAGGATGATCTCAGCCTGGACTCCTGGCGGCGTGAACATCGCAGGTTCTGGCAGCGCACCGCTGCGGCGCGGGGCGGCAGCTGGTCCGAGTCCGACGAGCTGGTGTTCGAGCGCTTCGAGGTGGTCTGGCCCGCCGAGGCTAGCTCGGGCAGCGCTTAGCGAATGCCCGGAGCCGGGCGGGTCCCGGTCTTGGCCGGTCAGCACGCTACACCGGTCCGCCACCTACTGAGCCGCTGCCGGTCCGGCTACCAGGGCAGCGGACCGTCCTCGTCACTGAAAGTCCCGGTGGGACCGTCGCCGGGTATGGTCGCCATGCGTACGGCGGCCCGGGCACCCTGCTCCGGGGTGCGGGTGCCGCGGAAGCCATTCAGGTCCGTGGCCACGAAGCCGGGGCAGACCGCATTGACCAGGATCCCCTCCGGCGCCAGGCCCTTCGCATACTGCAGGGTCAGGGAGGTCAGCGCGGTCTTGGAGGGTGCGTAGCCGGCGGCAAGCGGGTTCGTGTTGGCCGGATCGGACACTGCGGCCAGGGAGCCGGCCACGCTGGAAACGTTGACAATGCGCGGGGCATCGGAGAGACGCAGCAGCGGCAGGAAAGCGGCGGTCACGGAAATGACGCCAAAGAAGTTGGTCTCGAATACCGCGCGGATTTCCTCCACCTCGGCCGAGCCCGGCTGCTGGGCAGCGAAGCTGACGCCCGGCGTCGCGACAATACCGGCATTGTTCACCAGGGCGTCCAGCCGGCCGAAGCGGGTCTTGATGGCATCCGCTGCGGCTTCCACCGAGGCGCGGTTCGTGACATCCAGGACTACGGCGACGGCGTTGCCGCCCTCCGCCCGCATTTCCGCGGCAGCCCGCTCACCGGCATCGGCGTTACGTGCGGCCACCACCACCGTGTGGCCAAGGGCGGCGAGCTGGCTGGCTATCTGACGTCCAATGCCCTTGTTGGCACCGGTCACGAGGGCAATCATGCTGTCATTCATGGGGACTCCTGGAAAGTTCGGTCCTTCCCGCTGCGGGAAGCGTAAGTCCACTCTGCCCGTCCGAATCCGTACGGTGAATAATGTAGAGTCCTGATTTTTTGCCCTAGAGTACAACCATGGAAAGTGACCGGCTGTCCGAAGTCCTGGAATTCATCAGCGTCCGGAGCATGATCTCCGGCGGCATGACAGTGAGCGGACGCTGGGAATCCCGCTCCCGGATTGATGAAGACCTGAAGTTCTTCGCCTTGGTGCAGGGCAGCATGCGGCTAAGCACGGACGGGCTGAAGACGCCGCTGCTGCTGGAAGCCGGCGACGTCGTCGTCCTTAACGGCCGCACCGAGCTGCTGTTGGAGGGCGGCAGCGGTGACGGCCCGCCCGTCCGGCTGGAGCCTCCCGCCAGCGGCAGTTTTGTCCGTAGCGGAGACGGCAGTGCCCGGGACATCATCATCGGCGGCCGGGTGACCGTGAATGCCGCGGGCAGGGAACTGCTGCTGCAGACCCTGCCGCCCGTGGCGCACATCCGTTCCGGCACAGTATCCGCACCGCTTCTGCACATCCTGATTCAACGGTTGTTCGAGGAACTCTCCGGGCAGCGGATGGGCTGGGAGTTTGCGGTGCGCCAGTACGGGCAGCTGCTGCTGTTGGATGTCCTCCGGGCCTTTGTCGCTGATGCGGATCTGCCGCAGGGGTGGCTGAAACTGCTGGCAGACGAGCGGCTCCGGCCGGCCCTGGCCATGATCCATGCCTCGCCGTCCCGGCCCTGGAGCCTCCAGGACCTGGCACGCGCGTCCGCCATGTCCCGCACCGCTTTTGCGGAGCATTTCCGTGAGGTGGCGGGCACACCTCCGCGCACCTACCTGAACAACTGGCGGATGCTGGTGGCGCAGCGGGAACTGCGGGGCGGGGATACCCGCGTCCGTGCCCTCGCACTGGAGCTGGGCTACTCCTCGGAAAGTTCCTTCAGCACGGCGTTCAAGCGCAGCGTGGGCGAGTCGCCCCTGCAGTACCGGAGCCGCGTGCGCGTCAGCGAATGAGGTCCTTTAGCTCCCGGCGCCGCGCACCCGGTGACGGCGACGGCGGCTGTGCATGCGCGCGTAAATCCTGGCACGGCTGCTGGACAGCGCCAGGATCAGCAGGATGTCGAAGGAATAGCCGAACAGGTTGGCGGCCAGCGGAACGGCCGGGCCGGTGGCCACCGCAATCATTTGCAGGATAATCGCCGCCGCGCTGAGGGACATGGCGGTGACCCGGGCAATGTTGTTGCCGCGCAGGATCAACAGTGCCAGCACCGCTTCCACGCAGGCGAAGACGGTTAGCGAGACACTGGCCGGGGCGTAGGTGCTGCCCATGTCCGCCAGCCCCTGGCTCTCCTCGCCCAGCATCTGGGTCACCCACGGCCCATTGGCAAAGCGGGCAAGGAAGGGAGAGGCCACCGTCAGGGCGGCTACCCCGCGCAGGAACACCAGCACGGCGCCGAAGACCACCGGCGCCGGCCGGCGGAGCGGGAGCCGGGACAGCGTTCCGATGCCGGTCCGGTTGATCGCTGCCAGTTCCTCCTGCTCGCCCGGCCGCTCCGGCAGGCGCCCCACGTCAACCACGGGCAGGTCTCCATCAGTGGCAATCGCGTCCCCGCCGCCGTTGCGCGAGTGGTACCCGGTGGAAAAATTCTTAATGACGTCGACGGAGACGTCCGGCGAAACCTGCTGCAGCGACGCGACGAGGTAGTCCCGTTCGGCGTCGATGTTCTCTCCGACCCGGTGGGTGACCTGCAGCGTAAACAGGGACAGCCCGACGGCGCGGTCAAAGGAGGCGGCGGCCAGCCAGTCCGAGGCGATGCCGCCGGGCAGCATCCAGCCTTCCGGACAGCGCCAGAACCGCACATGGTGGCGTTGGCGCGGGTTCCCGTCCACCTCCTGCTCGTAGGCAAAGTCCTGTTCCCGGCCAAAGAGCAGCAGCGGACTGACCGGGGCATTCGGATAGCTGCGGTGCAGCAGGGTGGAGCTGACGATTCCCCAGCTGCTGGCCAGAGTCACCGGGTCCGCGAGATGCCAGCCGGCCCGGCCGAGTGCCCCGCGCAGCTGCTCCTCGTTGCCCAGGAAGGCGAGGTTGACGGCGTCGCCGAACAGTCCGGCATTGGTGCGGGTCCGTCCCATGAAGTAATCCGGGATAAAGATCTTGGTCAGGATCCGGTCCAGCCGTGGCAGCACCAGATAAGCCAGTGCGGCCCAGAAAACCACCAGGAAGCCGATATGTCCTATTTCCAGGGAGGTCTGGAACAACAGGATGGCGAACCAGATGGACGCGAGACCGCTGAACGCGAAGAAGGCCCAGTCCAGGGCAGTGGAGGCCGGCTGCGGTCCCGGACCCGGGTCGGTGGTGCCGGTTTCGCCCGCCGTGGAAGCGGCGGCTGTCGCGGGCACATCCGGGAGGGGGTTCCCGGCGCCGGGGCCGTGCCCGCCGCCGTCTGCATCCCGATTGCCCGACTGCGTCATGCCTCCACGCTGACCCGCGGTTCCGGCCGGCGTCAATGCATTGCCGAGGGTTCGGGTGGCCGGGCCGGTGCGGGCCGGATGCCACCGGCCCGTTCGATGGTCCGCGCCGACGCGGCGTTGTCAGAAGGGAAGGTTGGAGGCGCTCATGGGATGGACGATGAGCATTCCGGTGATTTTTCCGGAACCGTTGTAGGCCACCCGGCCAATCCATTCCCCGGCCTCGTGGTTCAGCTGCGTCTGCCCCACCAGCCCGCCGCCCAGCAGCTGGTTGATCTGCTGCAGCACAATGTTGCGGCCGTCTGCGGTCTGGGTGACGGTGTCTGACAGCGACTCCAGGGCCCCGGTCTTCTGCACCACGCCATCCCAGACCTGCATCACCTTTTTCTTGGTGAGCGTGCGCGAACAGGTGAAGGTCATCAGTGCCTTGACCCCGGCGTAGTCGCCCTTGCTGAGCATCCGGAACACCTCTTCGGTGCGTTCCTCGAGATTTACCACGGGCTGGGTCATGAGTTCTCCTCCTGTTTCAAGTGCTGCTGCCGATCCGAACCGTTTGAACGCGGCCTGCCGGGAGATCCCCAGCGCCTCGCCAATGAGCTGCCAGGACACTCCGGCCGCGCGGGCTGCCGCGACGGCGGAGCGCAGGTGCGCCTCGGCGGCCCGTTCAATGCCGACGGCGACGGCGACGGCGGCTGCTGCGTCCGGGGCGCCGTCGTCGTTCTTGTCCGCGCCGGCGGCGAGCCCATGTGCCTGATCCACCAGCCGCTTAAGCTGCGCCAGGGGCTCGGTGTCCGGGGAATCCATGCCCCCAACCTACTGTGGATCGGTGATTTGTCAACCGTTGGATGACAAGCACCGTTTTGTTGGCGGCCGGTCCGGAACCTCCACCGCAACCCGGTTCCGCCCCGAGTTGCCCCCGGCAACCGGGCGTGCGACCGTGGAAGGGAGGCCGCTCCACGGTCTCCCGGACGAGGGGTGCCGTACCCGGTGTGCGACAAGACGGCCCGTGGGAGATTTTTATGTCATGGGTTGTGTTGGTGCTGTCCGGCGTCCTGGAAGCAGTATGGGCCACCGCGCTGGATAAGTCGCAGGGCTTCAGCCGTTTCTGGCCGTCGGCTATTTTCGTTACCGCGCTGGTGGCCAGCATGGCCGGGCTGGCCTTCGCCATGCGGGAACTGCCGCTGGGCACCTCGTATGCCGTGTGGGTGGGGATCGGCGCCACCCTGACCGTCGTTTACGCCATGGCTACGGGCGCGGAGTCGGTGTCCCTGCTGAAAATCCTGTTCCTGGCCATGATTGTGGGCGGCGTGATCGGGTTGAAGTCACTGCACTAGGCCGGTTTGGCGTGATCTCAAAGGACGCGCACGGAGTCGGGTAAAGGGCCGGGGTACGTCCGGCAGGTAGATTCTTAGCTGAGAACCCCAGACCGACCGCCGAAAGAGGAGCAATGTCCGCTTCGAAATCCATCCTTTCCCTGCAGATCATGACGCTGGTCCTGGTGTTGATTGCCTGCGTGATGAACGCGATCGTGGAAAACTGGGTGGCTTTCGGCATCCTGGTGGCAGTTGCGGTGCTGAATGTCATTCACATGGTCCTGTATCGCCGCTCCCGCGCCGGGGATGAGGCCCGGTCTGCCTCGGAGACAGCGGCGGTCTAGGTCTGCGGGTCCGGTGTCCGCCGGGTTTTCTGTACGGGTTTCCGCCCCGCACCCCTCGCCGGGTGTGCTGTTGTCCGCAAGAATGGACGGCACCTGCCAGCTATCCGAGAAGGGTCCGCCGCCATGACTAAGTACCTGATCTCCTTTCCCAGCAGCGCCATGATTGTCCCGCAGCAGGAAATGCAGTCCGTGGCGGACGCCGCCCACGCCGTGACGCAGGAAGCCAAGGACGCCGGCGTCTGGGTGTTCGGCGGCGGCATCGATGAGAGTGTCCCGCCTGTGATGGTCGACGGTGAGGGGACCGTTATTGACGGCACCTATCCGCAGACCCGACAGATCGAGGGCGGCTACACGGTACTGGAAGTACCCACCCGCGAGGCGGCACTGGAATGGGCTGCGAAGTTCGCCGCTGCCTGCCGGTGCGCCCAGGAAGTGCGGGCCTTCGCCTACGATCCTGCCGCCTGACGCCCCACGGTCCGCCCAACCCTTTAACTACCGGCGGAACCGGTGTTAGCTGGAGGAAACTGATTCACCGCAGCAGCCCTTGTGCGAAGGAGATCGACATGACGGAGAAGCTCCACAAATTTGCGGATCTGTATCGGGGACAAGGGCCGTGGTGCGCCGCCTATGTTGACGCCGGTGCCGGCACGGTGGACGCCAAGGAGGCCGCCGAGGTCCGTCCCGGGGATGTCCTCGCAGCGCTGGCCGCGCAGGGGGCACCACCGGAGGACCAGCAGGCGATGGAAACCGCAGTGGATCCTGCCTACGGGCTGCCCGCCCCGATCTCGCGTTTTGTCCTGGTCCGGCAGGGCGGGGTGGAACTGAACGAGCTGCTCCCCGGTCCAATGGTGTCCCCGCAGCAGGTTTCCGTTGACCTGGTGCCGGATCTGCTGCCGCTGCTCAAGCACCGTCCCGAGGAATTCCCGTACATTGTTGCCGACGTATCACGCGAGGGCGGGGAGATCCGGCTGGAATATGTCGGCCGGCCCGGCCCTCCGTCCGTGGAGGACGTCGAAGGTTCCACCGAGGACATCCACAAAGTGTCCGGCGGCATCTGGGGGCAGGACAAGATGCAGCGCCGCACGGAGGAAGTCTGGCGCCGCAACGCGGAGGACATGGCCGAAACGATCGACCGGGTGGTGGACAGCAGCGGCGCCCGGCTGATTGTGCTTGCCGGGGATGTCCGCGCCCGGGGGCTGGTGCAGGAACAGCTGGCGGAGGCGCACAAGCCGCTGGTCAGCATGATCGATTCCGAGCCCCGCCCCGAAGACTCCCACCAGCAGGTTTTCCAGGACCGGGTCCTGGAACGCGTTGCCCTGCAGTGGGCAGCCGAACAGGATCAAATCATGGACCGGCTTGCCCTGCAGGAAGGGCAGGCGAACCCCGAATCGGCCATGGGCGTGGGAGCAGTGGTCACTGCACTGCAGCAGGCGCAGGTGGACGTGCTGATCCTCAACGACAGTGCGCTCGCCGACCGGCAGATGCTGGCCCTGGGCGCCGAGCCCTGGCTTGCCACCGCGGAGGAGCACGCCCTCGGCGCGGAAGTCCTGGGACACGTGTCCGCGCCGTCCGCAATGCTGCGGGCGGCGTCACTGACGGACGCCAGCCTGCTTCTGGTGCCCGACGGCGTGCTGCCCGGCGGTGCCGGCGTCGCCGCGCTGCTGCGCTGGCCCACCGGCCCCGAAGCTCCCGGCGGCCTCTCAACGTAGCGGCGGTCAGTGGCGGCTACTTACCGCTGAACACCGGGAACCGGCTGGACTGGCCGTAGTCGCTGATGCGCAGCCGCCACAGCGTGTTGATGTCCTCGTCGGAGATGGTGAAGTCCACCTGTGCGTTCTCGCGCATATGGTCCGGATTCGCCGTTTTGGGCAGCGGGACCGTGCCCAGCTGCAGGGCATAACGGATGCACAGCTGCGGGACGGTCACCGAGTAGCGTGCAGCCATCTCGGCGACGTCGGCGTTCTCCAGGATCTCTCCGTGGGCGATGGGGGAGTAGGCCTCAATGAGGATGCCCTGCCCGGTGCAGTAGGAGAGAAGATCATCCGGGGTGTTGCCCACGTGGAACAGCACCTGGTTCACCTGCGGGGCCACCGTGCAGACCTCGATGATGTTCTCCACATCGGACTGTTCGAAGTTGGAGACGCCGATGGAGCGGAGCTTGCCCGCCTGCTGCGCTTCTTCCAGCGCCCGCCAGGCCGCCCGGTTTCCCTCCGCGTAGGTGCCGCCTCGCCAGTCGTTCCAGGGCTGGGGCGCGTGGATCAGCATCAGGTCCAGGTACTCCAGGCCCATGGTGGCCAGGGACCCGTCAATGGCGGCCACGGCGTCGTCGTAGTCCTTGATCTCTGCCGCCAGCTTGCTGGAGACAAACAGCTCACCGCGGGGAACCCCGCCGGTGCGCACGCCCTCACCCACCCCGCGCTCGTTGCCGTAGGCCTGGGCGGTGTCAATGTTCCGGTAACCGATCCCGATCGCGTCGCGGACCGCCTGCGCTGCGGCGCCGTCGTCAATAAACCAGGTGCCCAGGCCCAGCTTCGGAATGGGCCGCCCGTCGGTCAGCATGTAGGTCTCGTTCAGGATCATGGTTCCGGCTCCTCGCCGATCGGCGGAACACGCTCTTGACTGCCATGGTCCCGCAGTCTGCGGGGAAGGGGAACGGGCATTGAGGCGGGACGCGGCTCGTCCAGCGAATTCCGGCGCACGCCGGATGGACCCGGCCGGCGGCAGGTTTTTCCCCGGCTGCTGGCGGGCGCCGCGGCGGAGTGCTTGCATGGGAAGGACGGCCCGGGCCTAAGGAGCACACCATGACGGCAGAGGACCCCCGTTCACCGCAGGACACCGAGGCCCGCCGGGAGCAGGCAGAAGCGACGTTTGCCCGGCTCTTCGGGCCGCGTGACCGGGACGTGCACGAGGATGACCCCGAACTGATGGAGATCCTGCGGTGCTTCATTTTCGCCGACGTCTTCGGTACCGGCGTCCTGGATGACCGGACCCGGGAACTGATTACGGTGACCGTTCTTGCCTGCATGCAGACCCTGCCGCAGCTGACGGCCCACACGGCGGGGGCGCTGCACGTAGGCGTCACCCCGGTGCAGATCCGCGAGGCCGTGTACCAGCTGGCGCCCTTTATCGGGTTTCCCCGCACCCTCAACGCGCTGTCCACCATCAACGCCGTGTTCCGGGACCGCGGGATTCCGCTTCCGCTGCCGGCCCAGGGAACGGAGGACGACGACGCCGGGCGCTACCAGCGCGGACTCGCCGAACAGCTGCCCCTGTACGGCACTGAGATCAGGGACAACCTGGCCGATCTGCCCGAGCCCTTCAACGAGGCCCTGCCCCGGTTCCTGACGGAGTTCTGTTTCGGGGACTTCTACACCCGCGGCGGGCTGACGCGTGCGGAGCGGGAACTGCTGGTGCTCTGTGCCCTGGCCACGCTCGGCGACACGGCCGCGCAGCTGGGGCCGCACGGCCGGGCCTGCCTGCAGGTGGGCAATTCCCGGCAGACGGTGGTCGCCGCGCTGGTGCACTGTTTCCCGTACATCGGTTTTCCGCGCACTGTCGCCGCCATCCGGGCCGTCAAGGAGCTCTGAGGCCGGCACTGCCCGGCCACACCCCGACTACCCGTGTGCCCTCCGGCTCAGCCAGCCATAATCGCTATTTCCGCGCAGGAAACGAGTATCGCAGCCCGGTTTCGGTTCACCGGGCACGGCGCAAAGACTCCCGCTCAGGGGGTCTGTTTGTTGCGGGGGAAGCCAAAGGCCAAACAATCTTGGGGATGAAATGAGCCAGACAACGCAAGCACATGCCGTACGGAGAGAACTGCCCGGCCGATCTGCGGGACAGCTGTCAGAGAGCACCCTGTGGTCCATCCTGACCATAGAATCGGCGGCACCTGAACCGGAGCACAGGGACTGGGGGGATGCGGTTATCCGCCGCGTTGCCGTCCCGCTCAGTGCCCAGGCACGCGCCTGGGGCGGGTACCGGTTTGGGTTCACCCGGAACCCGGCCCCGGATCATCCCGCGGTACACCTGCATTTGCGCGCCGCCGAAGTTGTTGTTGGACGTGCGTGGAAGTTTGCCCGGACGCTGGCGGACGGGAATGCTGCAGCGCTGGGACCGGTGAAGCTCTCCACACCGATCGACATTGTTTACCCGCCGCTTCCGGGCGAACCGGTCCCTGAGCTCATGGAAGCCACGTTTGCCCGGTTCGGCGGGGAACACGGCCTGAAACTGGTGGCGGAGGTTTCGGAGTTGTCCGCGGATCTGGCCATGTGGGCGGTGAACCGCTTTCCAGGCCCGAGCATGCGCTCCACGCTGGGGGCCCTGCTGCTCTTCGACGCCGCCCATGCCATGATGCGCGGCCGCCGGTCCGCCCTCTGGCCTGACCGCAGGGCCACCAGCTGGGACTATTACTGGAATGCCCATCTGCAGGCCTGCATAGGAGCCTCCGGTCAGCCCGCAGAGCATGTCCGCAGGGCCATGGTGGCACGGATGGCACCGCGGATTATGCCCATGCACCGGGTGATGGCCGCCCTTGCCTCCGAGCCGGCGGTGGATCTGTGGCGCAAGCGCTGGGGGCAGGCCATCGATCTGTATCTGTACCGGGCGGATAAGCAGCGGGTCAGCCGGAGTGCGCAGCGGCTGACCATGGCTGCGAGCGGGCTGATGCTCAACCGGCTGGGCATTTCCCTCCGCGAAGAGGCAACCCTGGGACTCTATGCGCGCGCGTGGAGCAAGGAGGCCGAAGCGCACTATTCAGGCGAGGGATAACCCATCCCGGATGCCCGCTGGGCCGGCAGTCGGCGGGCATCCGGCAGGGGTCCGCCGGGCCGGACCCGGCGGAAGCCCCTGATGCTTAGAAGACGCGGTCTGCCACGTTCACCCGGCTGGCGGAGGCCAGGGCGGATTCGACCCGGTCGGCCGGCGTCGGCCCGGGAACCGAGCTCAGCAGCTGGTCATCCGGGGTGTTCGGATCTGCGAGGTAGATGCGCGTGTACCCGGCCGATTCCGGCTCGAACCTCCAGCTCTCGGACAGCGGTCCGGCGTCCACGGTGTCATACCCCAGCGCATCGATGATCGCCTGCGCTTCGGCCTTGGCCTGGTCGTCGTCGCCGGCAATCGGGAGTGCGGAGCGGTCCGGGGCTCCGGAGGGGCGGGCCAGCTGCGGCAGGTGGTGGGCCAGGATGTTGTTGAAGGCCTTGACGTAGCGCACGCCGGGCAGCCAGCCGGAGACCAGTTCGCTGGTGGTCACCGTCCCGGCGTCGAGCTCCGCGATGCGACCGTCCCGGGAGGGGTAGTAGTTGCTGGTGTCGAGGACAAACCTGCCCTCCAGCAGCCCTTCCGGCAGCTCTTGCACCGCCTTCAGGGGAATGGAGAGTACGACGGCGTCGCCGAGTTTCGCTGCGTCCTCCACGGTGCCTGCCTGGGCCAGCGGCCCAAATTCGGCGACCAGGTCCTGCAGGGACTCGGGCCCGCGCGAGTTGGCGATGACCACGTTCATTCCGGCCGCAACGGCCAGCCGCGCGACGCCTGAGCCGATGTTTCCGCTTCCAATGATTCCAAGTGTCGGCATTGCGTACCCCTTCGGTGGTGTTCAGTCGGCAACGCCGGTGGGGCGCTGCTCCTTGCAGGGTTCAGCATCCGCGGTGCTGTGAAAATTCCGTCCGGGCAGCCGGGTTAGGTGCGGCGCGTGGCGGAGACGACGACGTCGCGCAGGGTGACCCGGGTGCCGTCCGGCGCGGTCATGGAGCGCGGATGTTCCTCAGCAACGGTGATGTCCCATGCCGCCGGGTCCAGGAGTGCCCGGATGGCTTCGGCCGTCACCGTCGCTTCCTCCGGCGGGTGGTGCCCGTGCGCGGTGGAGGCATCGTCGTCGTGCGCGTGCCCGACAATCAGCAGCGTCCCGCCCGGAGCCACCCACTCGGCGACGCGGGAGTAGAACGCCAGCTGCGGCATCGCCGGGTGGGCGTAGTTGGTGGTGACCAGGTCGAAGCGACGGCTGGGCTCCCAAGCTGTCAGGTCAGCTTCCGTCCACGTCACGCTGCCGGACAGGGTCTGCGCTTCGGCCCGGCGGGCTGCCGTGGCGAGGGCCGACGCAGAAACATCGGCGCCGACCACATCCCAGCCGGCGGCAGCCAGTTCCAGGGCTTCGGCTCCCGTGCCGCAGCCGGCGTCCAGTGCGGTGCCCGCCGGAAGTTCGGCCGCGAGGCGTGCCACGTAGGGGTTGGCGGGCGGCTCGTGGCCCGTGTCCGGATCAGTGTCCGGGGCTTCGTGCCAGTGCTGCTCCCAGTAGTCCTTGTCGAAGCTGTGCGTCATTGTTCCAGCGTAGTGGCCACGGCTGCGCGGCATGGGCTGGATCGACCTCCATGCCGAACACCCGGGCGCCGCGGATCTGGAGGCGGCAAGCGAATCTGCGCGTGGGGTTCGCCCGGCGAAACGATGGTTCCCCGCCGCCCATCCTCCTGCAGCGGGCGCGCCGGCGAAATGGCCCGCCGGTGTTCGCCGTCAAGGTTTTGGACTTCCCGGGGAAGGTGCCGGGTGCTCTGCTGGAAAGTGACAGCACTGGATCCTTCGAAGGAGCACACTCATGCGCGGAGTTGTCATTCATGCCCCCGGAGATATCCGCGTCCAGGACCGGGAGGACCCGCGGATCCTGGAGCCCACGGACGCTGTCATCCAACTCGCCGCAACCTGCATCTGCGGTTCCGACCTCTGGCCGTACCGAGGCATTGAAGAGGTGTCATCCGCTGCGCCGATGGGCCACGAGTACGTGGGAACGGTCACGGAGATCGGGGCCGACGTCCGCACGCTGAAACCCGGGGACTTTGTGGTCGGCTCCTTCTGGGCCTCCGATAACACCTGCGAGATCTGCCGGGCCGGCTACCAGAGCCGCTGCGTGCAGGCCTATCCCATGGGTGCGATCGGCACCCAGGCGCAGTTCGCGCGGATTCCGCTAGCCGACGGCACCCTGGTCGCTACTCCCGGCCAGCCCGACGCCGGCCTGCTGCCTTCGCTGATGGCCGCCTCCGATGTGCTCGGTACCGGCTGGTTCGGTGCCGTGGCGGCACAGGCAGGTCCCGGCAAGACCGTGGCAGTGGTGGGCGACGGCGCCGTCGGGCTCCTTGCCGTTCTGGCCGCACGCCAACTCGGCGCCGAGCGGGTCATCGCCATGAGCAGGCACCCGAAACGGCAGGAAATGGCCCGCCGGTTCGGCGCCACGGACATTGTCGCCGAACGGGGCGACGACGGCGTGGCCGTCATCAAGGACATGACCAACGGGCTCGGCGCGCACTCGGTGGTGGAGGCCGTGGGCACACAGGAGTCGATGATGCAGGCGGTCCGTTCCACCCGTCCCGGCGGGCACATGGGGTTCGTGGGTGTCTCCCACGACGTCGCCCTGCCGGGGCTGGAATTATTCTTCGCCGAAATCAACATGCTTGGCGGCCCGGCGCCGGTCCGCCGGTTCCTGCCCGAATTGATCGAGCTGATCTGGAACCGGAGCATCGATCCGGGTCAGGTCTTTGATCTCACGCTTCCCCTCGAGGATGCCGCGGAAGGCTACCGGGCCATGGATGAGCGCCGGGCGGTGAAAGTGCTGCTGACTCCGTAACGGCGTTTTAGGCGCGGATGCTGTCGGGTTTTGCCCGTCCCGGGTTCCGTCGGTGTCGGCGCCTGGCTGCTCAGACACACCTAAGCCGGCGCTGCGGCCCGTCAGGAACCTCCACGCGGATTTCATCGTCGATGCTTACCATTCCACCGGTCAGGACGATGCCCATCACTCCCGTCTTGCGCACAACTTTTCCGGCGCTGTCGCGGGGCAACACGGCCTTGAGCAGGCCGGGTTGGAAGCGGTCGATCTGCCGGCAGGGGTTCCGCAGGCCGGTTATCTGGACGACGGCGTCGGGTCCGATCCGCAGGAGGGTGCCCTCCGGCAGGTTCAGCAGGTCGATGCCGCGGGTGGTGATGTTTTCCCCGAGGTCGCCGGGACGCACTTCGAAGCCGTCCTGCGCCAGTTCGTCGAACAGTTCCGCCTGGATCAGGTGTACTTGCCGCAGGTTGGGCTCCGCGGGGTGCGACTTCTTCCTGAACACATGCTGCACGGTAGTACCGGAATGAGCGTCTCCGTCGATGCCGAGCCCTTCCACCAGCAGAACCGATTCCAACCGGTCCTTGCTGAAGTTGTGCTTACTGCTTCGGCTGACGGAGAGCACTCTGTATTCCGTCGTCGATGCGCTGCCTGCAGCTTCACTCTGTTGGCTGACAGGTTCGGTCGCTGGATCCAGGCTGGACGTCATGGAACGGATCATTCCATGTTTTGAGGTGGCCTCGCCGGTATTTTCTCTGCAGAATAGTGCCCGGCCGGGCGGGATCGGACCTCTTGACAGCTTCGCGAGGGCTTCGGGCGCCGAACTGACGGCCTCGACGACCGTCCGGGTCCGGTTCTCCGTAGGGACCGCGCAATGGCTCGAGGCTTTCAGGCGCCCAAGGTGGGGCGGATGGGCAACGCCGGTGGCGGGCCAGCCGAACTGCTCTCCTCGCCCCTGAACATTCCCGTGGTCTGATTCGGGACTGGTCTGGTGGAGGATAACTGGCACAGCGACGAGAGCGCCCGGATCGACATCCTCAAAGCCGGAGCCGCCATGCTGGCTTTCCTATGGGAGGAGCTGGGCACCACGGGTAAGTCCGCCTAGAAGGTGCGTCTTGTACTGGTGAGAAACCGGGGAGGTCGGCCGCAGCGCGCCGCCTACCGCAACATTCCATGGTGGCTATGTGCACGCAGAAAAGGAAGCCCCGAGGCAAACGGATGAAGATTTTCAAGAATCTGTATGGACATTCGCTTTTTGGCAACACAGTGTTGGGAACGCATCGTTGGGAGCACACCCGAAGTCAGGACGATCTTTTTTTGGGGATGATATGAACCGCGTAATCCAATCGGACACTGTACATCGAGGAGTACCTGCCCGTCCTCAGCCGCGATCCAGCACCATGCTGTGGTCAATGCTGACCCTTGAGCCGGATCGTGAGGAGGCCGGCGACGATATTGTCCGCCATATTATTGGCCCTCTCTCTTCCCAGCTGCGGGCCGGGGAAGGGGACAGGTTTCGGTTTGTCCGGCGCCTGGAACCCGTTTCCCCCGTCGTGGACCTGCATTTGCGTGCCCCCGAGCATGTCATCGAACGCACCTGGAAGTTTGCGCGTGCACTGGCGGACGAAAACGTAGCCACAGTGGGGGCGGTCAAGATCACCCAGTCGCCTGGCGTTGTTTATCCGCCGCCGGGCGAACCGGTGCCTGAGTTGCTTGAAGCGCCTCTTGCATACTTTGGCGGGTTTAAGGGCTTGGAACTGGCGGCGGAGATTTCCGAGCTGTCATCGACGCTGGCGTTGTGGGCGGTCAACCGTTTCCCCAGCCCCAACATGCGTTCGATGCTGGGTGCCCTGCTTCTCTTCGATACGGGGCACGCAATGATGCGCGGACCCCGGTCCTCTGTTTGGGCCGACCGCAGGACCACTAGCTGGGACTATTTCTGGGACGCTCATCTGCGCACCTGTGTCGGTGCGGCGGGCCCGCATGCCACACAGGTGCGCACAACAATGATGGCTCAGATTGCGCCCAGGGTAGTGCCCGTCCACCGAATAATGGCCGCGTTGGCCGCAGAGACGGCAGTGGAGGTCTGGCGCAAGCGCTGGGCCAGAGCCGTTGACGAGTATTTGTACCGGGCTGACAAGCAGCGCATCAGCCGCAGTGCGCAGCAGCTGGCTACGCGTGTCAGCCAGCTGGCACTCAACCGGCTGGGCTTCCCGTATAGGGAACAGGCGATTCTTGGCCTCTACGCGCGTGCCTGGAGCAAGGACATCGAGTCGCAGTACTTGGGAGAGGACCGCTCGTCGCAGCCGTCAAAGCGCTAATAAACGACGACGGCAGGCCCCCGCATTCCGCGGCAGGCCTGCCGTCGTCGTTTGTTTCAGCCGGGAAACCGGAGCGAGCACCGGGTAGTCCGTGTAGCACGCGGCCAGGTCTTTGACCTCGGGCTTCCCCTCAGGGACGTGGCGGAAAAATACCGGGCCATGAATCAACGCAGGGCGGAGAAGGTATTGCCAACTCCGTAATCATCCTCAGTGCCGCCCAGTCGCCGTCGCCTCTATTGCGCGGCGGACATCTGCAGGACACTGAAGATATTGGCCGCAGGAGCGCGGCGCCGGATACGCAGCGGCTGCCCAGCCGCGGGATGCCGCTGCATCAGCCCTCTGACGAGGAAGAACAGCCGAACACCGTACCCCCGGAAAGGCATTCCGATGAGACTTCCCTCTCTTGCCCGGCGGGCTTTCTCCGCACTTCTAGCCGTCTGCATTCTGGTCCTGGCGACGGGGGCGGCTGCATTCGCCGTGTCCCCGGAGTCCAGCCCGCAGTCCGCACCCTTTGCCGTGGTGAATGACGGCTCCGGGCCGCAGTTTTACAGCGGAGTGAACATCGACGTCCAGGATGACGTGTCCGGTGACGTGTATGTCTCCGGGCAGAGCGTCACCATCAGCGGAAATGTCACGGGGGACGTGATCGCGGCAGCCCAAACGATTTCCATTACCGGCAACGTGGACGGAAACGTGCGGCTCGCCGGGCAGGACGTGACCATCAGCGGTGAGGTTGCGCGCAGCGGAACGATCTTCGCGGCAACCCTCACCGTGACCGATGCCGGGTCATTCGGAGACGACCTGGTGGGCGCCGCCGGTGACATCGCCATCTCCGGTGCGATCGGCCGGGATGTCGAGGTCGGCGTCGGAAACCTCACCATCAACGGCACGGTCGGAGGCAACCTCACGTACAACTCCGACCAGGAGGCAAACATCGCCGCGGATGCGGTCAGCGGCAACGTGGAGCGCATCGCCCCGGAACCCGAGCAGGAGCCCACGGCGGGGGAGAAGTTCGTCGGGTGGCTGCTCGGGCTGCTGTATGCGCTGGTTGCGCTGAGCCTTATCACCGTGCTCGCGGGCTGGCTCTTCCCCCGTTTGCTGCACCGGGTGACCGACAGGCTCCTGCCCCGGCCATGGCTGGCGCTGCTCGTCGGGTTCGTGGCATCAATCGCCGTTCCCCTGGTGGTGGTGCTCCTTCTGGCCACGGTCATCGGGGCGCCCCTGGCCCTGGCGGTCCTGTTGGTCTGGATAACGCTGACGCTCGCCACCTTTGTTGTCGGTGCCTATTTCATTGGCCGGCTCATTTTCCGCGGCAACCAGCATCCGGTGGTGAAGGCGCTGGTCGGCGGCCTGATTCTCATTGTCGCGCTGCATATTCCGTGGCTGAACATCGTTGTATGGCTGGCCATGGTGTTCCTTGGACTGGGTGCCCAGCTGCTGGCAATCTACGACCGGCGTCCCTGGCGGCGGGTTCCGCCCGTATCCGGTGTTGCCGGCGCAACCGGCGCTTCCGGCGCTTCCGGCGTCGAACAGCGAAGGGGCGACGACGGGGACAAGCCCCCAGCCGTCGACTCCGACTGACACGCTCCTGCGTCAACAGCTGAGTGTTGCCACAATACAGGTCCCGGGTTTTGTCACTGCAGCCTGCCAGAATAGCCAGATGTCATCTTCCCGAGGTCTTGACGATCCACGGCTGATCCGCGAAGTCCGGCGCAGGGCGGACGCGGATGTTCCGTCATCCGGCTGGCCCGTTACGGTTCCGGCCGTGGCTGCGGTCCTGGAATCCGGATTGGAGCTTCCACCCGGAGTGACCTTTTTGGTGGGGGAGAACGGCAGCGGCAAATCCACGCTGGTGGAGGCAGTCGCGGCAGCCTACGGCTTGGGGCCGGAGGGCGGAACGGTGCATTCGGCCCACAGCACGCACCAAACCGAATCCCCGCTGAGCAGCTGGATCAGCCTGGTCCGGCAGCCGGGTGCCCCGAAATGGGGCTTCTTCCTTCGGGCGGAAACGATGCACGGGTACTACACCTTCCAGGACCAGGCCGGCGGCGGAAACTTCCATGCCATGAGCCACGGAGAGTCCTTTATGGCCCTTACGGATACCTACCTCAACACCCGCGGGTTTTACTGCCTGGATGAGCCCGAAGCCGCATTGTCCTTCAGTGCCACCCTTGCCCTGATCGGCGTGCTCAGCGATCTCGCAGCGAACGGATCGCAGATTCTGTGTGCCACGCATTCCCCCGTGCTGGCCTCGCTTCCCGGGGCCACCATCTATGAGACAGGCGCCCACGGGATAGCCCGCCGCGAGTGGGATGACCTGGACCTGGTGACTAACTGGAGGTCCTACCTGAACGAGCCCGGCCGTTACCTGCGGCATATCCTCACACCGTGACGCCTGAGACCGGCGGCCGTACGCGGCGGCCGACTGCCCGGAGCTACCGGCGGTAGGGCACCGCATGGCGAGGCGCCCAACGAGGTGGAACGCATCATCTCCAGGCCGCAGGCCTTCTAGTCTGGCAAACTTTTCAGACGTCGGTCTTAGTCGGATCCTTCTTCTCGTCGGAGATGCCTTCCTTACTTTTGGGTGGCTGCAAAAACGCGGGTTTTTCCGTCACGGCCAGATCAGGCTTTTCCGGGTATGGCAGGTCGATTGGCGCCCGCAGACGCTGGTTGCGCTCCTCCTCATTGATGCGCTGCACGGCTGTAGCCACGGGGGTGCTGTGAACCAAATCGCCCATAATTTTGTCGAACTCCCCGAGACCGAAGTCTGACGGGCAGAAAGACGCCCGTACCGTGTACCCGTCGCGGAGCTTCTTGAGGCGGACCACGTCACTTAGGACCAGGCGAAGGCGAGACCCGTCCTCGCCGTCGACAGTAAGGCGACCTTGGCGTACCAACGACGCCAGCTGGGAGGGCCTGATGTCCGGGGCGCTCGGAAAGATCCCGCGAATTCGGACTGTCAGCGAGGCTGCCTCCCCTTCCCGGTACCGGAGTGTGCGCCAACAACGGATGGGCTCAAAAACGATTTCAACACATGCGGCGATAAAGAACGGGATAGGCAGCAGCAGTGGACTAAGGGCCCCCGCAATCAGGAAAATAACAATCATGACAATAAGGTTGGAAGCACGTTGCGTATGCGACGCCATGATGAGGTTGAAGGAAACCGGCTTCATCAGATGCCCTTCAACTGCAGGTCGGCCAGGGCCTCGGCTTCGTAGGCTAGGCGGGTAACGTCCCTGACATAGGTATCGAGGCCGGACTGCGCAAGCGGCGGCGGTACGAGGCTGCCGGTGCGGGGACCGGGTTTCGCCCGACCCAGTTGATGGAGTCTGGCCACGCTGATGCGTTCCAAATCAGCGAGGCGTTCACGGTTCGCTTTCTCTAGGCTGGCCAGCTCAAGCCTGTGCATGGCTTGCTCCAGTTTCTTGGCCGCTGCGTCGATGCGGACCACAAGATCTGCTGCCTTCCGAGCCTGTTCCGATGCTGGTTCAATGCGGTCGGCCAGCCACTGCTGCGTGCCTTCGGCATTCTTCCGGAGTCGTTCGGCCGTGCTGGCCAGCTCAGCTGCTTGCCCGGCCTCCCCGGGGTTTTCTTCTCCGGCTGCCAGCAGGTGGTCGCGGCGTCGGGTGAACCTTTCTACGACGCTCGTCACTTGGAGGAGCTGGGTGGTCAGGGCGTACCTGCACGCCTCTCGTTCGCGGCGCGCATGCTCGGCCTCGGTTCGCGCCTCCTGTAGTCGTGCCAGAGCATCATCTGCAGGCGTGTTTGTCTTTCCCACTTGCCCCCCATGGTTGTATACGCAGATGAGCCTACTGCCTGGCACTCGGTATCCACGTAGTGCGTGTGGCGGCGCAAAGATACATCGCGGCTGAGGCGCCTAAAAGCAAAGTACGTCTGAATCGACGATGACGGCCCCTCCGCATGGTGCGGAGGGGCCGTCATCGTCGTTCTTCCAGGGTTAGGAAACCGGTTCCAGCACCGGGTAGTCCGTGTAGCCGGCGGCGCCGTCGGTGTAGACGTTGGCCTGGTCGATCTCGTTCAGCGGGTGGTCTTCCTGCCAGCGGCGGGCCAGGTCCGGGTTGGCGATGACGGGGCGGCCGACGACGACGGCGTCGGCCAGGTCCTCCTCGAGCAGCATGATGGCGTCCTCGCGGCTGGTGACCGTGCCGAAGCCGGTGTTCATCAGCACCGGGCCACCGAAGCGGTGGCGCAGGTCCTGGACCATTTCGTCCGCCGGGTCGGCGTGCAGGATGGACAGGTAGGCCGGCTTCAGGTCGGCGATGCCGTCCACCAGGGCGGTGTAGGTGGCGGTCACATCGGCGCGGTCGGTTTCCAGCACGCCCTGGATGTTGTGCTCCGGGGAGATGCGGATGCCGGTGTGCTCGGCGCCGACGGCCTCGGCCACGGCACGGAAGGTCTCGATGACCATCCGGGCGCGGTTCTCCGGGGAGCCGCCGTAGTTGTCGGTGCGGGTGTTGGAGACGGGGGAGAGGAACTCCTGCAGCAGGTACCCGTTGGCGCCGTGCAGCTCGACGCCGTCGAACCCTGCCTTCATCGCGTTCCGCGCGGCGGAGACGAAGTCCTGCACGACGCCCGGAAGTTCGGCTTCGGTGAGGGCGTGCGGCACCGGGAAGGGCTGCTTGCCGTCGTAGGTGTGCGCCATGCCCTCGACCGCGATGGCGCTGGGGGCCTGCGGCTGGCGTCCGCCGTTGATGTTCTCGTGCGCGACGCGTCCGGAGTGCATCAGCTGGGCGACGATCCGGCCGCCGGCTTCGTGCACGGCGTCGGTGACGCGCTTCCAGCCGGCCACGTGCTCCTCGGTGACCAGACCGGGCATCAGGGCGTTGCCCTGGCCGGTGAAGGAGGGGTAGATGCCGTCACTGATGATCAGGCCCAGGGAGGCGCGCTGGCGGTAGTGCTCGACCATGATGTCGGTGGGCACGCCGGTGCGGTCGGCGCGCACGCGGGACATCGGTGCCATGACGAGGCGGTTGGGCAGTTCCATGGTGCCGACGGTGAGGGGGGTGAAGAGTTTCAAGTGGGGGTCCTTCGGTTGCTCGCAGCGGGACGTGGGTTCTCCCTGGCTGCAGTTGGTATGCCTAGGGCAACCATGTGGGCTGCGAGGGATATTCCGTGAGCGTCCGAATTCACATGGAGGAAGCCTCAAGGGGTGATTGCTGTGGCGGTCTTTGCTGCGGTTCCGGCGGTGGGCGCGGTGCTGCCTGCTGCTGCGCTGGCGTCGTGGACCCGGGCGTTGTGTGCTGTTGCTGCTCGGCGCGGGCGATCCTGCTGGCAGGTGTGGGGTTTGGCACGTCGGCTCCGGGCGACTACCGGGGCCAGCCCGATGGACTCTTCCGCCCAAGGAAACCCCGTTCGGACCGATCCCCGGCGCCCAGGCCGGGTCGCTGATGCGCCGTCTGGACACCACACTTCGAGCGCTGGTTCCGCTGCTGCTTAGCCTGATCCTGGGGTATGTTCCCAGTCGCTACTTCTGGCGCAGGCTGCTTCCTCGGCTGTGTGCGTTCTTGTAGTGATGCACTCAAATCCGAAGTGGGCCCCTCGATGACGCTCGTACCGATGATACCCACAGCAATGGCTAGGTTGATCCCCATGCACAATCGACCAAAGAATATGCTGCCGGAGTACTTCTAGTGCCCATCCATCCAGAGGGGTTACATTCGACACGCCGTCTTTCGCACTGCCCACCAAGCGCTATAGACCATGTAAGAATTACGACAGGTTCCGAGAGCTTGGAGATGTGGAAATTGAAGTTAGTGCGCTTAGAAATAAGATCCTTCCGTTCCTTTGTGGGCGCCTTTGACGTCCCCTTAGTCTCCGGCATGAATTCCTTTGTTGGACCAAATAACTGCGGAAAATCGAACCTCGTTAGAGCGCTCAAGCTCGCATTAGACCCATCATATGAGTTCAATCCCGACAATGACGTTCCTGGGCAGCTTCGCTATGCCTATCCACACATAATGCTGACATTTAAAATCAAGCCTCGCACCAGTCCCGAGAAAACCTTGATCCGCTACTTGACGGAATACGAAGAGAGCGTCGTAGGTCTCGGGAAACCCACATACGCAGCCAATGGAGAGATACGCCTTGTCGTTAAATACCGGGGCAGTCGCACCACGGGATTGATTAGGCAAGAATATTTCGCGGCGAAAGGCGTGGGTGGGCGCCGCGGCGACCCGAAGCTAAACGAGCAAGCGCTAAAGAAGTTCCGTCAACTCGTTAGATTTGTCTCCGTCGAGAGCGGACAGAGTATTGAAGCGCTTCTCGTTGGCCAATTCCGTGAGATTCTACACTCAGTACTTCGGGAGGAACTCGGCACAGCTTATAGCGACTCAGAAAAAGCTCGCACTGTTTATGAGGAACACCTGCAGCAAAGTCTTCTTGCGCCGATGCGGGACAAAATCCTTCAATTGAGTAAACGTCTCTTTCCTGAGGTTACGGAAGTTGGCCTCATTCCTGCCGTGACCTCTCTGGAGGACACGCTCTCGAATATCGGGATACGACTCACCGATTCCGTGGAGACGGACCTAGCATCAAAGGGAACTGGCGTGGCTGGCGGTGTCCTCATCGCCCTGCTTCGTTATCTGAGTGATGCGAGTAAACAATCTATTATATTCGCTCTTGAAGAACCTGAAGCCTTCCTCCACCCAGCTGCACAACATTCTCTTCGAGACGACCTTGAGGGCCTTGCTGAACGGGATGACGTTACGCTACTGGTCACTTCACATTCACCGTATATCGTCTCCAGATCGCCTGCCGCTCAAGTCGTCGCCTTGGAGAAAACCGTTAAAGATGGCGTTTCGAAGCTCGTCGGTACAGCTCAGGGAAATGAGGAGCATGCCAGCCTTTTGTCGGGTCTTTTTGTTGATTCCGTCATCCCGGAACTCCTTGATCGATACGCTTCTGTTCCATCACGCAGCAGAGTGATCCTGGTCGTGGAGGGAGAAACGGACAAACAGTTCATTGAATTGGCTATCAAGGCTCTGGGGCGGTCCAAGGACTTGGCTGGTCTTACGATCATTCCTTGCAAGGGAGCCTACTCAGTCGCTGCTCAGTCGGTCCTCTTGAGGGCAGAGGCCACGCAGGAAATAGTTGCCCTATTCGATTCAGACGAGGAGGGTAGGGCAGGGCGGAACCTGATGACCGGAAGATTCGGTTTCGACAAGCGCTCCGTGCTGGAATACCTCACTTACGTAGGCCAGCAGGATGCAGAGAGCGAATGGATGTTCCCCGCCGCGCTTATGCAACATTTCGTTGAGCAGCAAGGTGAGGAGATAGTCCTTAAGTCCAAAGCGAAACACGGTGGAGAGTACCGCTACGACTTCACCCCTCGAGGGAAGTATGAATTTCCACTTTGGCTTGAGAGCCATGCCAAGGCTACGGACTACGGTCGGTGGGAGCCCCTGCTGGATGATCTAGTTTCACGAGTGCAGAACACGAGTACCGGTCCATTAGCCGGGCAATCCAGACAGCCCAGAACCGAAACATCCCATCAGGTCTCACGGACGCAGAGACGCCGCACAGCAAACAAAACCAAGGGTGGGAGTCCCACGGTGGCCTAAACCGGCATTTCAACCCCTTGACGTGACCCGCACCACATGTCAACCTGATCATATACGATTTCGTACTTGATCCAGGAGAGACATGGGCAACGACGCCACCACGGACACGCTCAAGCAGGCCGGCAAGGTCATCGCCGTCCACATCAACTACCCCTCACGGGCAGCAGAACGCGGACGCACCCCGGAACAGCCCTCCTACTTCCTCAAGCCCAGCTCCTCCCTGGCCCTGACCGGCGGCAGCGTGGAACGCCCGGCCGGCTGCGAACTGCTCGGCTTCGAAGGCGAAATCGCCCTCGTCATCGGCAAGACCGCCCGCCGCGTCACCGTCGAGGACGCCTGGAGCTACGTCGGGGGAGTGACCGCCAGCAACGACCTGGGCGTGTACGACCTGCGCTGGGCAGACAAGGGCTCCAACCTCCGCTCCAAGGGCGGCGACGGCTTCACCCCCGTGGGCCCCGCCATCCTCAACGCGGCCGACGTCGACCCCGGCAACCTGCGCGTCCGCACCTGGGTCAACGGCGACCTCGCGCAGGACGACACCACCGCAGACCTCCTCTTCCCCTTCGCCCAGCTGGTGGCCGACCTCTCCCAGCTGCTCACCCTGGAACCGGGCGACCTGATCCTCACCGGCACCCCCGCCGGTGCCTCCGTGGCCGTCCCCGGCGACCGCCTCGAAGTCGAAGTGGATGTCCCCGGCACGGAGAAGACCACCGGCCGCCTCGCCACCACCGTCGCCGACGGCACGACGCCGCTCGCCCCCTTCGGCGCGCAGCCGAAGATCGACGACAAGCAGCGCGAAGAGGCCTGGGGCTCCGCCGAAAAGGCCGGCCTCGGCTCGCAGCCGGAAAAGCAGCAAAAGACCCTCACCCCGGAACTGAAGGCCAAGCTGGAATCCGTCGCCACCGCCACCCTGTCTTCGCAGATGCGCGCCCGCGGCCTGAACAACGTCTCCATCGACGGCCTCACCGGCACCCGCACCGGCCGCAAGGTGGTGGGCACCGCCCGCACCCTGCGCTTCGTCCCCAACCGCGAGGACCTCTTCAAGTCCCACGGGGGCGGCTACAACGCGCAGAAACGCGCCATCGACTCCGTGGGCGAGGGTGAAATCCTGGTCATGGAAGCCCGCGGCGAAAAGGGCACCGGCACCCTGGGCGACATCCTCGCCCTGCGCGCCAAGCACAACGGCGCCGCAGCCATCATCACCGACGGCGGCGTGCGCGACTACTCCACCGTGGCCGGCATCGACCTGCCCGTCTACTGCGCCAACCCGCACCCCGCCGTCCTCGGCCGCAGGCACGTCCCCTGGGACACCGACATCACCATTGCCTGCGGCGGCGCCACCGTGCAGCCCGGCGACATCATTGTGGCCGACGACGACGGCATCCTGGTCATCCCGCCGGCCCTCGCCGAGGAGCTGGCGGAGGCCAGCATTCGGCAGGAGCACCAGGAAGAGTTCATCGCGGAAATGGTGAAGGCCGGCCACGCCGTGGACGGGCTCTACCCGATGAACGCGGCCTGGAAGGAAAAGTACGAGGCCTGGGCAACGGAACAGGCATGACCAAAGGACCCATGAGCGCCGCACCCATCAGCGCGGACATGAACGGAACAACAAGCACCGCCACCGGCTCCAAATCGGAGCAGGCCTACACCCAGCTGAAGGAGCGCATCCTCGGCGGCGAGATGAGCCCGGGCTACCGCCTGGTGCTCAGCAGCATCGCCGCGGAGATGGGATTCAGTGTGGTCCCGGTGCGCGAAGCCATCCGGCGGCTGGAAGCCGAAGGCCTGGTGCACTTTGAACGCAATGTGGGTGCGACCGTGGCCGGCATCGACCCGGACCTGTACCTGCACACCATGCAGGCCCTCAGCATCATCGAAGGCGCCGCCACCGCGCTGGCCGCCCCGGAGATCAGTGCGGAGGAACTTGCCCGGGCCAGGGATCTGAATGACCAGATGCGCGAGCTGCTGGCCGCCTTCGACCCGGTCCGCTTCACCGCGCTGAACACCGAATTCCATGCCCTGCTCTACGCCCGCTGCCCCAACCCGCACATCCTGGACCTGGTCCACCGCGGCTGGAACCGGCTGGGCCGCATGCGCTCCTCCGTTTTCCGGTACGTGCCGGACCGGGCCCACGCGTCCGTTGCGGAACACGCGGCGCTGCTGGATTTTATCGAGGCGCATGCCGCTCCGCGCGTCATCGAAGTAGCCGCGCGCACCCACCGCACCAACACCCTCAACGCCTTCCTGGCCCAGGCCAACCAGCCGCCGTCGCCGATCTAACGAGCCCCGATCCAAACGGCCGCTGATCCAACGAGCCAGACCCAAAGACCCCGCCGAATTCGAGACCAGAGGAAACCATGAGCACGCACTTCGTCCCGGAGAACCTGCCCACCCACATCCAGCACTTCATCAACGGCAAGTTTGTGGACTCCATCAACGGCGCCACCTTCGACGTACTGGATCCGGTGACCAACAAGACCTACGCCACCGCCGCCGCCGGGCAGAAGGAAGACATCGACGCCGCTGTCGCCGCCGCCCGCGAAGCCTTCGTCAACGGCCCGTGGCCCAAGATGAAGCCGCGCGAACGCGCCCGCATCCTCAACAAAATTGCCGACGCCGTCGAAGCCCAGGAATCCCGCCTGGCCGAAATGGAAACCTTCGACACCGGCCTGCCCATCACCCAGGCCAAGGGCCAGGCCCTGCGCGCCGCGGAGAACTTCCGCTTCTTCGCGGACCTGATCGTCGCCCAGTTCGACGACGCCATGAAGGTCCCCGGCAGCCAGATCAACTACGTGAACCGCAAGCCCATCGGCGTGGCCGGGCTCATCACCCCGTGGAACACCCCGTTTATGCTCGAGTCCTGGAAGCTCGCCCCGGCCCTGGCCACCGGAAACACCGTGGTGCTCAAGCCGGCCGAATTCACCCCGCTCTCCGCCTCCCTCTGGGCGGACATCTTCACCGAAGCCGGCGTCCCCGCCGGTGTGTTTAACCTGGTCAACGGCCTGGGCGAGGAAGCCGGCGACGCACTGGTCAAGCACCCCGAGGTCCCGCTGATCTCCTTCACCGGCGAAACCACCACTGGGCAGACCATCTTCCGCAACGCCGCGGAACACCTGAAGGGCCTGTCCATGGAGCTGGGCGGCAAGAGCCCCTGCGTCATCTTCGCCGACGCCGATCTGGACGCCGCCATCGACTCCGCCCTGTTCGGCGTCTTCTCCCTCAACGGCGAACGCTGCACCGCCGGCTCCCGCATCCTGGTCGAGCGTCCGGTCTACGACGAGTTCTGCGAACGCTACGCCGCCCGCGCCAAGACCATCGTCGTCGGCGACCCGCATGACCCGAAGACCCAGGTGGGCGCCCTGGTGCACCCCGAGCACTTCAAGAAGGTCGCATCCTACGTGGAGATCGGCAAGACCGAAGGCCGCCTACTGGCCGGCGGCGGCCGCCCCGAAGGCCTGGAAGAGGGCAACTACATTGCCCCCACCGTCTTCGCCGACGTCGCCCCCGACGCCCGGATCTTCCAGGAGGAAATCTTCGGCCCCGTCGTCGCCATCACCCCCTTCGACACCGAAGCCGAAGCGCTGGAACTGGCCAACAACACCAAGTACGGTCTGGCCGCCTACATCTGGACGTCCGACCTCACCCGCGCCCACAACTTCGCGCAGAACACCGAGGCCGGCATGGTCTGGCTCAACAGCCACAACGTCCGCGACCTGCGCACCCCGTTCGGCGGCGTGAAGGCCTCCGGCCTGGGCCACGAGGGCGGCTACCGCTCCATCGACTTCTACACCGACCAGCAGGCCGTGCACATCACCCTGGGCAAGGTCCACACGCCCAAGTTCGGGACCGACGACGCCGCCAAGGTTGACGGCTAAAGAATCCCGGACACATCGCCTTACTTTTGCAAAGGAGCAAAACCATGGAGATTGAAAACCGCACCCCCACCCCCGGCATTGCCCCGCCGGACATTGTCCGCTGCGCCTACACGGACCTGGTGGTCACGGACCTGGAACGGTCCCGGAAGTTCTACGTGGACGTCCTCGGCCTGCACGTCACCGAAGAGGACGAAAACGCCATCTATCTCCGTTCGCTGGAGGAGTTCATCCACCACAACCTGGTGCTGCGCAAGGGCCCGGTGGCCGCCGTCGCCGCCCTGGCCTACCGCGTCCGCAGCCCCGAAGACGTGGACACGGCCGAGGCGTATTACAAGGAACTGGGCTGCCGCACCGAGCGCCGGAAGGATGGCTTCGTCAAGGGCATCGGCGACTCCGTGCGTGTGGAGGACCCGCTGGGCTTCCCCTACGAGTTCTTCTACGAAACCGAGCACGTGGAACGCCTCACCCAGCGCTACGACCTCTACTCCGCCGGCGAACTGGTCCGCCTGGACCACTTCAACCAGGTCACCCCGGACGTGCCCCGCGGCCGCGCCTACCTGGAGGACCTGGGCTTCCGCGTCTCCGAGGACATCAAGGACTCCGCCGGCGTCACCTACGCCGCCTGGATGCACCGCAAGCACACCGTGCATGACACCGCCCTGACCGGCGGCGACGGCCCGCGCATGCACCACATGGCCTTCGCCACGCACGAAAAGCACAACATCATCCAGATCTGCGACAAGATGGGCGCGCTGCGCATTTCCGACCGGATTGAACGCGGTCCCGGCCGGCACGGGGTATCCAACGCCTTCTACCTCTACATCCTGGATCCGGATGACCACCGCATCGAGATCTACACGCAGGACTACTACACCGGTGATCCGGACAACCCCACCATCACCTGGGACGTCCACGACAACCAGCGCCGCGACTGGTGGGGCAACCCCGTGGTCCCGTCCTGGTACACCGAGGCCTCCCTGGTCCTGGACCTGGACGGCAACCCGCAGCCGCTGACCAAGCGCACGGAGACCTCCGAAATGGCGGTCACCATCGGCGCGGACGGGTTCTCCTACACCCGGCCCGACGACGAGTCGGGCAGCTACGCGGGCGAGGCCGCCAAGGGCTTCAAGATCGGTACCCAGCTCTAGGGCCGGCCCCGCCGGAAAGGCCCGACGACGGCGCGGTAACGACGGCGGCGCGAGCCCGGCGCCGTCGTCGTCCTCCCGGACGCTGGTCCCACCCCGTCCCACCCTTAGTTTTAACGAACAGAAAGCAGCACGGTGCTAGATAAAGAGACCCTGAAGGCGGTGGCCGATGAACTGGTCGAAGCCAAGCGGACCCGGACCCCGGTGCCGCTGCTGACCGCCCGTTATCCCGAGATGACCGTGGAGGATTCCTACGCGGTGCAGAACCTCTGGGCGGACCGGCTGCTAGCCTCCGGCCGGAAGCTGGCCGGGCACAAGATCGGCCTGACCTCCAAGGCCATGCAGGCAGCCACCGGCATTACCGAGCCGGACTACGGCGTCATCCTGGATGACATGGTGCTGGAGAACGGCGCCGTTCTGCAGTGGGATGCCTACACGCATCCCCGCATCGAGGTGGAGCTGGCGTTTGTGCTGGGCAGGCCGCTGGCCGGCCCGAATTGCACGCTCTTCGACGTCCTGGACGCCACGGACTACGTGGTGCCGGCCCTGGAGATCCTGGATTCGCGGATCGAGATGGACGGCCGGACCATTGTGGACACCATCTCCGACAACGCGGCCATGGGCGCCATGGTGGTGGGCGGCAACCCGGTGAAACCGGCCGACGTCGATCTCCGCTGGGTCTCCGCCCTGCTCTACCGCAACCAGGGTATCGAGGAAACCGGCGTTGCAGCCGGCGTGCTGAACCACCCCGCCGCCGGCGTGTACTGGCTGGCGAACAAGCTCGCCGCGCACGGCACCTCGCTGCAGGCCGGGGAAATTATTCTTGCCGGATCGTTCACCCGGCCCATGTGGGTCTACAAGGGCGATACCGTCTTCGCTGACTACGGACCGTTGGGAACCATCACATGCCGCTTCGAGTAGAGCAAACCTTCGCCGCCCGGCTTGCCGCCGGCGGCCGCCAGACCGGTATGTGGGTCTGCTCCGGCAGCCCGCTGGTCGCTGAAATCTGCGCCGGCTCCGGCCTGGACTGGCTGCTGATCGACGCCGAGCACAGCCCCAACGGGATTGAATCCCTGCTGGCGCAGCTGCAGGCCGTGCACGGCTACCCTGTTAGTGCCGTGGTCCGCCCGCCCATCGGGGATGCGGTGCTGCTCAAGCAGTACCTGGACCTGGGCGCGCAGAACCTGCTGATTCCCATGGTGGACACCCCGGAGCAGGCGGCCGAGCTGGTCCGCGCCTTCCGGTATCCGCCGCACGGGATCCGCGGCGTGGGCAGCGCCCTGGCCCGTGCCTCCCGCTGGAACCGGATCGAGGGCTACCTCGAAAACGCCGCCGAGTCCGTGACGCTGCTGGTGCAGATCGAGTCCGTGGCCGCCGTCGACAACGTGGCTTCGATTGCCGCCGTTGAGGGAGTGGACGGGCTGTTCCTCGGTCCTGCTGATCTGGCCGCCTCCATGGGGCTGCTGGGCCAGCAGGAGCACCCGGACGTGGTCTCCGCCGTCGAGCACTGCATCCGGGTGGTGAAGGCCGCTGGCAAACCCGTGGGGGTGAACGCCTTCGCCGAGGCCACCGCCCGCCGCTATATCGACGCCGGCGTGGACTTTATTCTGGTGGGCGCCGACGTTGCGATGCTGGCCCGGGGGAGCGAGGCACTGGCGGCGAAGTACATCCCCGCTGCGGAGGGCGGGGACCGCGCGAGTTACTAAGCGGGCCGGAGGGTTCGCGGGAATCGAGAAGGCACAAATTACCGTTTTTCGGCTGAAAATCGGTAATTTGTGCCTTCTCGTTTGGCTGCCAACCTCGCGGTGACTCGGTTTTCCCACGCTCTGGTGCAGGTGGGGCGGATGTTTCCCCACGCGTCGCACCAGTAACACTCCGTGGGAATCTGTGCGGGCCGGGGAGAGTCCCGGCCTGGAAAATCGACCGGTTCGGGAATCTGCTGCCGGTTTGGGTTTTTGCTGCCCGTTTAAACCGGCAGTACAAACCCAAACCGGCAGGGAATCCACAAACCGGCGGCAAAGTGCCGGGCCCGTACAGCCAGCCTGCCAGCCTGCCAGCCAGCCAGCCAGCCAGCCTGCCAGCCCGCCACCCACCCCAGACCGAGAAGTCCGACCCCGAAGGGTATCCGCAACCGTTCGTCCCATGTATATTGTTTCGCATGCGAAATAATGACGTGACCTCGATCACTGCCGAACGGATTTCCATCCCGGTTCCCGCCGGCGGTGCGGTGGCCGGAACCCTGCGCCTACCCGACGGCACGGCCCGGGCCGCCGTCGTCATCCACCCGGCCACCGCGGTGGCGGAACGGCTGTACACCGGCTTCGGCGAATACCTGGCCGAAAACGGGTTTGCCGTGCTGACCTATGACTACCGCGGGACCGGCGCCTCGGGCAGCCCGAAGGCGAACCGGCAGCTGAGGATGCGCGACTGGATGGGCCAGGACGTCCCGGCGACGTCGGCCTGGATGCGGGACCGTTTCCCCGACCTGCCGCACCTGGCCGTGGGCCACAGCCTCGGCGCCCACGCCATGGCGCTGAACAACGGGCTGGAGGACCTGCGCGGATTCGTGGGCGTGGCCTCGCACGCCGGTGTCACCAGGGCCATTGAGGACCGGAAGGAACGGTTCCGGGTGGGACTGATCCTGAGCTTCCTCGGTCCGCTGACCGGCCGGCTGCTGGGCGCCGTGCCCGGCCGGAAGCTCGGCCTGGGGGAGGACATGCCCGGTGCCGCAATGCTGGAGTGGAGCGGCTGGAGCAAAAAACCGAACTACTTCTTTGATGATCCGAGCATGGATGCCGCCCGGCGCACCGCCGAGGTGAAGACGGACGCGCTGGTGATCGGGTTCACCGACGATCTCTGGGCGACGCCGGGGCAGATCAACGCGGTCTTCTCCCACCTGGTCAACGCCTCGGTGGAGCGGCGCACCTATTCACCTGCCGGGCACATGGGCTTCTTCCGCCGCAGTTCGCGTGAGAAGCTGTGGCCGGAGGTGCTGACGTGGTTGACGGAGAAAGCAGGGCTGAGCCCGCAGTAGGCGCGCCCCGCCGGAATGCCGAGCCGGGGGAGTCAGTGCGTACGGCGAAACCGCCGCGCCTGTTTTTCCTTACGCTGACCGCCGAACGCCGGCTGCGGCGCTGGATTGCCGGCCGGGGCAGGGAGCATGGCATCAGTGCCTCCGCGGGCGGGGTGCTCCTGTACGTCGCCTCCCATCCCGGCGCGAGCACGGGTGAAGTGGCCGACGCGGTGCAGGCGTCCCCGGCCGGGATGAGCGGGCTGCTGGCCCGGATGGAGTCCGCCGGGCTCATCACCCGTGCACCCGATCCGGCCGATGCCCGGACCATCCGCCTGGCCCTGACGCCGGCCGGAACGGAGGCGCTCGGCGTCGTCCACGGGGCCATCAACGAACTGAACACGCGCATCAATGACGGCTTCACCCCTGAGGAACTGGAAACGGTGGCCCGCTGGCTGCGGCACGTCTCCACGGCGTTGGACTGAGCGGGGCGGCCAAGCAACCGTACATAACGGATTGCTTGGCCGCCCCGTGAAACAGGCGCCGGGGGCACCCGTCTTATTGTTCGCCGGAGACCCAGCGGATGATGCCGTCAAAGATCTGCTGGTATCCCGGCCATTCCTCGCAGAAGGCCGCCGGAGCCCAGTGCGGGGAGCAGTCCGATGTGAAGACGGCGCTGCGTCCGGAACCATGCTCGGACAGCGCGATCAGCGGATCACCGTTAATGGATGCCACCAGCTCGGCACCGGGACGCAGCGTGGTGCGGTTGTAGCCCAGCAGTGCCGGCCACTCTTCGCCGGCGCTGCCCAACACCGCATGCCCGGGCATCTCCACCTTGGCGGTCAGGCCGGAGGGCAGCTCCCACCGGTCGTCCTCGGCCAGCATGCCAACCGGCAGCACCTCGGCGATGGCGGTATTGCGGAACGCGGCACGTGCCTGGAAACCGGAGAAGGACAGGTAACCGCCGATCATCACCAGCCCGCCCCCGGCGCGGGTCCAGTCGGCGAGTGCCTGCAGCCGGTCCTCGCCCGGCGTAAAGCGTTCAAAAACACCGGGGGCGAGCTGGATGGAGTTGGCGCCGATGTCCGAGAGCACAACGACGTCGTAGCGGCCCAGCGCCTCGGCGCTGCCGGGAAACTCTGTCGGCACCAGATGGGCCGGCATGTGGGTGACCTCGTGCCCGGCGGCTTCCAGGGCGTTCTTGAGCGGACCCACACCTTCCACGTAGGAGTGCACGGAGAACTCGTCGACGCCCTTGACGTGTGTGGAGGTGGTCATCCAGCTTTCGCCGGCAATTAGTACTTTGGCCATGATTCCTTCTTGGATAACTAGTGGTCTTGTAACTGGTGGAGTGGTTTATGCGTGGTGTGAATCGACAAACAGCTGCGCCGGATTCCTTGTCATCAGTTCCCTGGCGGTTTCCCCGGATACCCCGCGCTCCGCCAGGAAGCGGGGGAAAACGGAGGGAACAAAGCCGAAGCCGTTGCCGCCGTAGCGGCTGAGCATCCCCTTGAGGAATACGTCGTGGCTGAGCAGGATCCGGTCCCGGTAACCTGCCTCGATCAGCCGGGCCACCGCCTCCGCAGCCTGGTCCGGGGTTGGCGAGATGCCTTCGCCCGGGTAGCTGTACGGCATGCCGAGCATGTCGAAACAGAGGTAGGTGCCGCGTTTGGCCAGCTCCAGCTGGTAGCCGGGGTCCTCCGATGAGGGGTCCATGTGGCACAGCACCACTGCCTCGGGCCGCACCCCGCATTCATCCAGCACGATGTCCAGCACCCGGTGGCCAACCCGCAACCAGCCGGGGAGATGGACAAACAGCGGCACCCCTAACTGCAGCTGGGCACGGGCGGCGGCACGCAGCGATTTTTCCTCCGCGGCGGTGAACGACGGCGAGACGCCGATTTCCCCGATCACACCGGGACGCACGCCCGGCCGCTCGAAGTCGGCGAGAATCTGTGCGGTGAGCTCCTCCTCGGAGGCCGCCAGTTCCTCACCAGCCTGGAATTTCTGCAGGTACCATCCCGAACCCATCACTACCCGGACCCCGGAGGCCTCGGAATACCTCAGCAGGGCTTCGGGGTCCCGGCCCAGGCCGGGCGGAGTGAGGTCAATGACCGTAGTCCCGCCCGCTGCCCGAAAAGCGCTCAGATCCTCAACCACTGCTGCGGGGTCATGCAGGCCGCAGTTGTCTTTGCTGTTATACGGATGTTCGCGCAGGACAGGTGCCAGTTCTGCGGTCACCGGGCCGGCCAGCAGGGTCCGGATCTGCGGGTCCTCGGCGGGAGTGAAGGCACGCGCCAGATCGTTTGCCAGGTGCTCGTGCGGCAGGACAAGCCCCAGTTCGGTGTGCTCAACCGGGCCGCCAACCGTCTGGACAGTGGTCATTTTCCGCTCAACCTGCTGACGAGATCGGAGAGTTTCTTGCCGCGCATATTGATCCAGATCGCGGCGAGGAGGACGAGGCCGGTAACAATAGGGGTGAGGAACGGACTCATGCCCACCAGGGTCAGGCCGTTGGCGATCAACCCGGTGAGGATTGCCCCGATCAGGGTTCCCACAACCGTGCCGCGTCCGCCGAACAGGTCGGTACCGCCGATGACGACGGCGGCGATCACCGTCAGTTCGAGCCCGACGGCGGAGTTCGCCGAACCTGACCCCAGGCGGGCTGCGATCATCACGCCGGCGATGCCGGCGGCCAGGCCGGAGAGGGCCATGACCAGCATCTTGATGCGGCGGGTATTGACGCCGGCCCGGCGGATCGATTCCTCGTTGGAACCGATGCCGGTGACGTACTGGCCGAAACGCATCTTGTGCATAAGGATCAGTCCGGCGATGAAAACAACAATGCCGATCCAGGCCAGCCAGGAAATCCCGAGGAAGGAACCGGAGCCGATCTGCCGCATCACGGTCTGCTCGCCGATGGGAATGGAGAACCCTTCGGTAGAGAGCAGCGCCAGGCCACGGATCACGGACATGGTCGCTAGGGTGACGATGAAGGCCGGGATGCCCTGGTAACTGACCAGGTAGCCGTTGACCAGCCCCCAGGCGAGCCCCATGAGGCAGGCCAGCAGGATGACCACCGATGATTCCATGCCCGTGGCGATCAGTTCGGCACTGGTGGCTGCAATGAACGCGGCAATGGCGCCGACGGAGAGATCGATCTGTCCGGCCGTGATGACGAACGTCATGGCCACGCCGATCACCAGGACCGGAGCAATCTGGGTGGCCAGGTTGGCCAGGTTGCCCAGCGACAGGAACGCCGGGCTGGCGATGGAGAAAATCACCGCGATGAGCACGGTGACCGCACCCATCAGCAGCGTGGGTTTATTCGAGCGTTCCAGCCACGAAGGGGAACTGGTCCGGACGGCGCGTGCGGTCGGTGTGGGGGTAGTCATCAGGATGCCTCCGGGTACTCTTCGTCCGACCGGGTGATCATGGCGACGAGGGATTCAATGTTCAGGGAGCTGATGGGCCGGTCATCCACGCTCTGGCCCTCGTACATGGCGGTGACCCGGTCGCAGACCCGGAAGATGTCCTGCAGCCGGTGGGTAATCAGGATGACGCCCACCCCCTCCGCAGCAACCTGGCGGATGAGGCGGAGGACCGACTCCACCTCGGCCACGGCGAGGGCCGCCGTCGGCTCGTCCAGAATCAGCACGTCGGGCTTGAAGGAAACCGCCCGGGCGATGGCGACAGTCTGGCGCTGGCCGCCGGAAAGGGTACCGATTTCCTGGTGGGTGGACTTGACCCGGACATGCAGGTCATCCAAAACCTTGGCAGCCTGTTCGTGCATGGTCCGCCGGTCCAGGAACCTGCCCTTGACCGGCTCACGGCCAAGGAACAGGTTGCTCGCCACATCGAGGGTGTTGCAGAGGGCCAGGTCCTGGTAGACGATGCCGATGTTTTCCTTCTGCGCGTCACCGGGGCTGTTGAATTTCACGGACTTTCCGCGGATCAGGATTTCGCCTTCATCGTGCTGTTCGGCGCCGGCGAGCACCTTCATCAGCGTGGATTTGCCGGCGCCGTTGTCCCCCACCAGGCCAAGGACTTCGCCCCGGTGCAGTTTGAGGTCCACGCCCTGCAGCGATTTCACTGGACCGAAGGACTTCTTGATGCCTCGGAGTTCAACGAGGAGTTCGGGAGAGGTCATCGGGATCACTTCTTCAAGTAGTAGAGGTAATCGTCGACGTTCGACGGGGTGACGATCTGGGTGGGCACGGGAATGGTGCTTTCCACCTCGCGGCCGCAGCTCAGGTCCACGGCGGCGGTCATGGCGTCATAGCCGAACTGGAAGGTGTTCTGCTGGACCACGCCCTTGACGTAGCCCTCCTGCAGGCCGTCAACCGCGGCGTCGGACAGGTCCCAGCCGACAATGCTGACCCGATCCTGGGCGTTCTGGTTCTTGACGCCGGAGACGAGGCCGATCAGTGCCGGCTCACCGGTGGCATAGACGTATTCGAGGTTGGGGTTTCCGGTCAGGAGGTTTTCCGCGGAGCTCTGGGCGGTTTCCTGCACGTTCTTGCCGTCTACTACGGTGCCCACCTCCATGCCGCCGGACTTGATCGCGTCTTCGAATCCCTTCTGGCGTTCAAGCTGGATGGTGGAGTTCAGGGCGCCGACGATGCCGACGGGCCCGGCATCGCCGTCAGCTGCTTCCAGCAGGAACTCACCCATCTGGGCTCCGCTTTCCTCATTGGACGTGCCCACCTGGGTGGAGACCGCCGGGTCCTCGACGATGCCGTCAACGGCAACAACCTTCACCCCGGCCGCTGCGGCGGCCTTCAGTGCGGGCTTGATGCCTTCGGTATCGATGGCGGCCACGATCACTGCCTGCACGTTCTTGGCAACCAGGTTTTCCACGGCGTTGGCCTGCTGGATGGGGTCATCGTTGGCGCTGATGATCTGCAGGTCCACGTCCGCCTCATCTGCGATGGTCTGGGCGCCGGTGTTGATTTGGTTGAAGAACAGGGCCTGGAGATTCGGGGTGACCAGACCGATCCTCAGGTTGCCGCCGTCGGGGGCCTCGCATGTTTCGGGGATCCGTTCCGGCTGGGGGATTTCGGCAGCAACGGCGGCACCGGTGGAATCGGGGGTGTCAGCGGCCTCAGACGAGCCGTCGCAGGCCGAGAGGGTCAGGGCCAGAGCGGCGATGGACAGGGCGGCAGTAAATCGCTTTCGCATGGTGGGTCCTTTTCAGTGGGTGCCGTGGGTGGCAGGAACGGTCTGGAGGGTGGCAAGAAAGTCGCGAAGTTCAGCTCGGCCCGGTGATGCCCGGGCGCCGCGGCGGGTACAGGCCAGCGCTGCTGCGGCGGCTGCTGTTGTGGCAGCCGCAGCCGCGGTTTGTCCGAGGGCAAGTTCAGCGACATAGACTCCCGCGAAGCAGTCTCCTGCGCCGGTGTCGTCGACGGCCTCGACCCGGACGGCCGGGATATGGCGGACCGGCCGGCCTGGCTCGAGCAAATCCAGGCCGCCGGCGCCGCGGGTGAGCACAATGGTGGTTTCTTCGCGGCGGGACATTTCCTGCAGCTCTTCCAGTGAGAGTCCGCAGGTGTCCTCGAAGGTGCGGCGGCTGCCCAGCAGGTGCCCGGCGGCAGCGGCGGCATTGCGGACCTGGGCTGCAGTGTGACATCCGTCGATGTCCACGACGATGCGGGCCTCGGTGCGTGCCGGGAGCGGCTGTTCCCAGCGGTAACCGTCCACGTACAGCCAGTGCCCGCTACCGGGGTGGAGCCTGCCCAGGACGGCCTCGAGGTCATCACCGGTCAGGGCGTCATCCTCGCTGACGACGGCCCGCTCGCCATGCCGGTCCAGCAGGACGACGGCGTGGGTCAGGAAGGCATCGGTGCGGGACCAGGCGGTGGAGACACCTTCACGTTCCAAGGCGGCGAGGAACGCAGCGGATTCGGGATCCGCTCCCACCGCTCCGGCGAATACCGCGTCGGCACCGAACCGGGCTGCGGCCACGGCCGCATTCGCTGCCATGCCGCCGTCGTACAGCCGGATAGACCGGGCCTGGAGGCGTTCGCCCGGTGACGGCAGCACGTCCATCTGCACAATGACGTCCCGGTTCGCGTAACCACAAAAGGCAATCATGGTTCCGGCTACATCCCGGCGGCTTTTGCCACCGCGCGGACTTTGCTGCCTTCGGCCCGTCCCCACCAGCGGCCGTTGTCCTTTACCGATGACGCCACAATGGCTCCGTTGCATTCACCCAGCAGCTCAGCGGCGTTCTCAGCAGTGATGCCGGATCCGATGATGACGGGCAGGACAGTGCAGTCCCGGATACCGCGCACCTCCTCAACGCTGGCTGCATCCCCGGTCCGGGAACCGGTGGCAATCAGGACGTCAGCATCAAAGAACTCCGCGTCCTCGGTCTGCTCGGCGAGTGTGCGGTCGGCCACGATGGCATGGGCACCGTGCTTCACGTGGACGTCGGCGAACACCCGCACGCCCTGCGCCTGGATCCGTGAGCGGTAGCGCGTGGTGGCCGCGGCCTGGCCTTCGATGAACCCCTCGTTGGCGACGTAGGCGTTGGCCCACTGGTTCACCCGGATCCATCCTGCGCCGGCGGCATGCGCGGCAGCGACGGAGCACTCACCGGCGTTGGAGAGGATGCTGACCCCGATTCGCGGACCGAATTCCTCCACCACGCGGCGCGTGATGACAGCCATGGCTGCCGCAGTTTCGTAACCGTGCTCGCCGGGTTTCTGGAACGGAATGTCCCAGTGGTTTTCCACAATCGCGGTGCTGAAACCGTTCTCCAGATAAGTGCGTGCCTCCTGCAGCCCGTAAGCCGCGATCTCCTCGACCGGCTGCCCGCGGTAATGCGGGCTGCCGGGCAGCGGCGGCAGATGAATGGCGCCGACGAGAACCTTGTCCGCGGCGAAGAGCTCGGCGATGGCGGACGGTTTGGGTGGGAACACGCCCAGTGCTGGTGTCGACATGGGAGCCTCTCGGAATAGGTGAGAAAACGTTTCCTCGGTTTTGGACGATGCTAGGCCGAGCAACCGAAACGGTCAATACATTTCTTTTCCGCGTCGTCACATGTAAGTTCGTTGTAACGCCCCGGAAACAATGGTCAAATGAGGGATTTTTCCTCGGCTGGTTATCTCACCTGGAATGGGCCTAGTATCAGAAGACGTTTTCACAGCAGGGGGCTGAATTTGGAAAGGGTGACCATACGGACGGTCGCTGACGATGCAGGCGTTTCCATCGCCACGGTGTCCAGGGTCCTGGCAGGAGCCGAGACTGTGGATCCGGCACTGCGACGTGCCGTGCAGGTGTCAGTCCGAAAGCTCGGATATTCGCGCAACACCATCGCCAGCGCATTGCGCAGTTCCAAAACCCGCACCATCGGGATGGTCCTGCCGGAAATCGCCAACCCGTTTAATACGGATCTGGTGCAGGAGGTCGAAGACGCGCTGCATGCCCGGGGCTTCCAGCTGCTGCTGTGCAACGCCCATCAGGACGTCGAGCGGGAACGCGAAGCACTGCAGTCCCTGCTGGGTCAGCAGGTGGACGGTTTGATCGTCAGCCCCGTGGACGCGACAGGCAGCATGGAAGCCGTGCAGGCTGCCGCACGTGCACGGCCGCTGGTGCAGGTTGACCAGCGGATTGAAGGCCTCGACGCCGACTGGGTTGGCGTGGACGATGAGCGGGGCATCCGGCAGGTCCTCGAACACCTGGTGGAGCAGGGGGTCAAGTCGGTGGGATTCATTGGCGCCCGGGAAACAGACTCCTCCGGGGCCGCACGCCATCAGGCCTTTCGCAGGCTATGCCGGCACTTCGACCTGTCCTTTTCCGAGAACTGGATAATGCTGGGCGAGTACAGTGCCTCCTTCGGCCGGAGCGCGACGGCATCGATGGCCGAGCAGGGGACTCTCCCCGACGCGCTGGTGTGCGGAGCCGACATTATTGCCATTGGCGTGCTGCAGACCTGCCACCGGTCAGGGATTGCCGTGCCAAAGGATTTACAGGTCACGGGCTTTGACGACATTGAATTCGCCGATCTTTGCACGCCCCGGCTGACCACCGTCCGGCAGCCGCTGGAAGCGATGGCCCGGCAGGCGGTGCGCCTGCTGCTGGAGGACGGAGACGAAGCCTCTGTCCGGCTCGCGCTGGCTCCGGAAATGACACTGCGGGAAAGCACCGGAAAACCCGCCTCCTGATTCAGCGGGCGGAACTACAACGAAGAGCAGCAAGGAGCGTTGATGACCGAGGAACAGACCGTGCAGCTCCTGCAGGATCTGGTCAGGAGACAAACAGACTCCGGCGACCACGCGGCGCAGGAAGCGCTGCAGGGATTTGTGGCCGATCTGGTGTCTGCTTCGGCCCGGAATGTCAGGGTTCGCCGAAGCGGCCCGGGCGAATACCCCTGGACCCTGCTCACCGCAGGCGCAGGAGATGGACCGGTCCTGCTGTTCGCCTGCCACGTGGATACCGTGCCCGTGGGGGAGCCGGCCCGGTGGAGCCAGGCGCCCTTCGCGGCACGGATCGCTGACGGACGTCTGTACGGACGTGGCTCCACGGACATGAAGGGAGGGCTCGCCGCTGCGGTGGCGGCCCTGCTGGAAGCGGACCGGCTGGGCCGCAATGTGGGTCTGCTGATGACTGCCGACGAGGAGATTGGCAGCCTCGGAGCTCCCGACGCCGCTGCGGGGCTGGCCGGGCTGGATCTGGGGGCGGTGATTATTCCGGAGGCTACGCAGAACCGGATTGTGCTGGGTCATCGCGGGGCGTTGTGGCTGCGGGTCACCGCGGAGGGTCTGGCTGCCCACGGAAGCACGCCGGAACGGGGCGTGAACGCCGCGCTGAAACTCGCCGATGTCCTGGTGCGTGCCGGCAAGGAACTGCCCCTGGGAGCAGACGGGTTCCTCGGCCCCGAAACGTGGAATCTGGGGACGTTCTCCTCCGGAACCGCACCGAACATTGTCCCCGACGCAGCCGAAGCGGTGATCGATATGCGTATAGCCGGTGAGGGCACCACACTGCTGCAGTGGTGGCAAAGCCAGCCGGAGATCTCCGGGGTGGACGTGCTTTTGGCGCTGCCCGCGCTGCGCTCTTCCGTTGACGGGATCGAAGCGCTCGCCGCCGTCGAGGTTGATTCCAGCCCCGCGCCCTACTTCACTGACGGTGCGGTGCTGGCGCAGGCGGCGCCCGGTGTGCCGGTGCTCGTTTGGGGGCCGGGATCGCCTGCCCAGATGCACGCCGTCGACGAGTTCCTGGAGCTTGCGGCGCTGGAGGATGCTGCCAGGATGTTCCGCGCCCTGGTCGGCCGCTGGTCCTGATCCAGCCCTTCGGCGTTTCAACCTGATGCTCGGCACTAAAACCGGGGGTGGGCCAGCCTAGGATGGGCCGCATGAGCCAGAACCCCGCCAACTGGAGCCCCGTCACCACCGAGCATTTGCTGTTGCGCCGGCTGGAACGCACGGACTATGAGGCCGCGCTGCGGATCCATACCGATCCCCGTACCAATCTGCACAATCCCGTGACGCCCACCGCGCAGTCCGCGGCGAAGTTGCTGCAGGATTTCCTGGACCACTGGGACCGCGAAGGGTTCGGCTACTGGGCCGTGGCGGAGCGGGACGCCCCCGGCACCGTCATCGGCTTCACCGGGCTGCAGCGGGCAACAGTGGATGACCGGGACATCCTGAATCTCTACTACCGGTATGACCCCGCCGTCTGGGGCCGGGGCTACGCGAAGGAAGGGGCCCGCGAAGCCGTCCGCCGCGGCCGGGAACTACTGCCGGAGCTGCCGGTGCTGGCCCGGACCACCGCGTCCAACATCTTGTCCCAGCGGACCGCGCAGGCTGCCGGGCTGCAGCATCGGCCGGAACTGGACCGGCATTATGCCGGGCTGCCGGAGGTCTATCTGGTGCTGGGCTGGCCGGAGGGCTCCGCTGACGGATCCGCGGAGACCGGAGCGGTGGCCCAGAAGGCCAGCGCCGCCACCGGCAGCACCACGCCCAGCCCGGTGAACAGCTCCAGCGCCACCGGCCCCTGACCGCTCACCGTGCCGGTGAGCATCATGGTGACGGTGATCGAGGAGAGCATAAATACCGGCACCAGCGCCACCAGCAGGGCCGTGCCCGCGGCACGCACCCCGGCGCGCCGCCGTCGTACCGCCCCCCACAGCGCCGGCAGCAGCAGCGCAATCCAGACCCAGTGGTGGAACCAGGAAATCGGCGAGATGGCGAGCATCACCACGGCATTCGCGCTGATCGCCGCCACGGCATCCCCGCGGGCATCCGAACGCCGGATCGCGAGGAACCCCAAGACGACGACGGCGGCGGAGGCGAGCAGCCAGAGCGGACGCTGCAGCGCCTCGGGGGTGCCGAAATGGGCAATGAGCGAGTTCAGCGACACGTTGTACATATCCGTCGTGTCGCCGACCCGGTCCGCATTAAACAGCGAGTCGAACCAGAACGTCCGCGCCTGCTCCGGGGAGGCCAGCCAGCCTGCAGCCACGGTGGCGGCGAAGGTCCCGCCCATGGCCAGGATGGCCCGCCAGTCCTTCCGGACCAGGAAAATCAGCCCGAACGCCAGCGGCGTGAGCTTGATGCCCGCCGCCAGGCCGATCAGGATGCCGCGCGGGAACCTGGCGGACGCCGGGCGGAGCAGGTCCGCGACAATCAGCAGCATCAGCATCGGGTTGATCTGGCCGAAGCCCAGTCCCTCCCGCCACGGTCCCAGCACACCGATCAGCAGCACGGCCAGGACGGCGGTGCCGGTGCTGCCGCCGAGGGCATGGTGCAGCTTCGCCGGGAGCACCTCGCTGCGTTCCAGGTAGCGGGCCACGAGGAACCCGGTGACCAGCAGGCAGGCGCACGAGGTGGCCGTGATCAGCACCAGCCCCACGGCTTCGGGCAGGAACGCGAACGGGGTCAGCAGCAGGGCGGCGAAGGGCGGATAGGTGAACGGCAGCCCGCGGGTATCGGTCTGCACCAGCGCCGGGTCATACAGCCGGTGTTCGCCCAGGCCCAGGAACGCCCGGGCGCCCTCACGGTAGACGGTGAAGTCCAGCCCGTGGATCTGCGCGCCCAGCACCACCAGCAGCAGTGCCACCGGAAGCCCGACGGCGAGCCAGAGGACCTGCGTGCGGGTACGGGCGCGGGGTTCCGCCGTCGTTAGTGCCATGCCTGCCAGTTTAGTGGGCGGTCTCTTGCCGGCCGGGGACGGGGAACCGTCCGGAGGTATCCGCGTCCAGGGCCATGAACACGCTGTGCGGGTCCTCGGTGTAGCTGCCGAAGGGCGGGCATTCGGTGAACCCGTGCCGGGCGTAGAGCCGGCGGGCCGGGGCGAAGAAGTCCTCGGTGCCGGTTTCCAGCAGCACGGACCGGTACCCGCGCGCCTGCGCCTCGGCCAGGATGCCCTGCAGGATCCGGGTGGCGACGCCGAGCCCGCGGGCGGAGGCGGCGGTGCGCATGGACTTAATTTCCCCCTGATGCGGGTTCAGTTCCCGCAGGGCGCCGCAGCCCAGCAGCAGACCGTGCCCGCGCACCGTCCAAAAAGTGACGGACGGATCGCGCAGTGCTTCCGGATCCAGGGCGTGCACGCTTTCGGCCGGGGAGGTGGCGAACATGTCCGCCAGATGCTCTTCCAACAGGGCCAGCACATCCGGGGCGCAGGGGTCATCGAGCTGCAGGTTCACGGTTTGCCTGGCACTCTCAGCGCACCGGCGGCCGCGCCGCCATGGCCCGCTGGGCGGCGAGGATGGCGGTCAGGGTGCCGGGCTTGGCATGCTCCCGTGCGGCGGGGGCTGCGGCGGCATCGGCCGTCTCCGCCTCCGCTCCGGCTGCGGATGCGGCGGGCTGCAGGTCAAGGCGCATGAAGATGCTGCCCGGATCCGCCCGGTAGGTGCCGAACGGCCGGCAGTCGACAAAGCCGTGGCGCTGGTACAGCCGCCGGGAGGAGGCGAAGAAGTCCTGGGTTCCGGTTTCCAGCAGCAGGCAGGCGTAGCCGCGGGCGCTGGCATTGCTGATGATCTGCTGCAGCAGCACCTGGCCCACACCCAGTCCGCGGGCGTACGCGGCGGTGCGCATGGACGTGATTTCCCCGCACAGGCCGGTGGTGCCGCTGCCGGGGACTGGCGGGGTAAGTTCCTTGAGTGCGCCGCAGCCCAGCAGTGTGCCGTTTTCGCGCACGGTCCAGAAGCTCACCGACGGGTGCTTCAGGTAGGGAGGGGTCAGCCCGGCTGCGCCGGCTCCCAGCCCGGGGTACAGCAGGTCGCGGTTCTGGGCCAGCAGTGACATAACGTCGGATTTGGCCGGATCATCGCGCAGCAGGGTCACCTGGCGGGCCTTCTGCCCGGCACCGTTCTGGGCGGAGCGGATGGTGCGCAGCGTGTCCGGCAGGAAGGGCCGGGGCGAGCCGGCAATGCCGGGCCGTTGCCCCGCGGCGGCCGGCTGTACCGGCAGGGTGACCTGCTGTGAGGCGGGGGTGAAGGGATGCATTTCTACTTCTTCCGGGAACGGGACCAAGACGGGCTCCGGAAGGGTATCCGGCCGCCGGAGGGCCGGTATTTCTGTTGTACTCCCGGGCCCCCGCCGCGTCTTCTGCGCTGATTCTAACTGCTGTCCCGGTCAGGGACGCGGTGCCGGTCCAACGTGTCAGGGCAGCGTCATAAACGGCCGACGGCGGGTGGCCCGGCGCGGTGCCGGCCGTCGTCGTCGGACATGGGTGAGCTGTTCATATTCCGTCCCCTGCTTCCGCAGCAAACGCCGACCCTTCCTTGGGCCCTGGCCTAGGGGTTCCGTGCCGGGTGCTGCCTCAGGGTTGGCTGGCGAGGACCTGCGTATCCGCATAAGCGACGTTTCCGTCCAGCTCGAGGTAGGTCGGATCCGCTGGTTCCAGGCCCGGGCACTCGACGAAAAGCTGGTAATTTCCGTGCGGCTGGACAAACTCCACCACCCCGGCGGCATCCGAAATGCCAGCGGCGGCCCGGGGCGCCGGCGAAGTGCTGAACAGGGGATCCAGCCGGACCTGGCAATCCTGCACGGACTCCGTCTCGCCGGCCGGCTGCACTCTGACCGTCAGGAACACATGGCCGTCCGGAGGCATAGGCGCACTGTCGATCTGGCATCCGGACAGGACCGTCCCTCCGGCCATGGCCAGCATCGACAGCAGCTTGGCCATCCTGCGCGGCCCCGGCCCCGGCGGCCGCCCCCATGTCATCACCGGGACAGCGTAACCCTGCGGGCCGCTGGTGCCGGGAAATGCCCCGGACCGGGTTTCGCCGGCCCGGGGGCACGCCCGGAACAGTGCAGGGATCAGCTGTCCAGCAGGTCCTTCGCGGCCGCGGCAATCTGCGTGATGCGCGGGTTCAGCTTCTCCAGCTCCGCTGCGTGTTCCGCAACGGCGGCCTTCTTGGCCGCCAGGATCGACGCGGCAAATTCCTCCCGCACCCCGGTTTCCACGGAGCAGTTGTAGTACTTCACGGCCAGGGCCGCCTCCGCCGGGGTGGGCTCGTAGGAAATTTCGGTATCCGCGGGAATGATCTCCACCCCGGCGGACTGCTTCGGGCCGCTGTGTTCCGGGTATTCCACCGGGGCGCCGAGCTCGACCCCGGGCGCCATGCCGAAGAGCTGGTCCGGTGCGGCGGTTACCGGTTCCCCGGAGTCGGCCAGGCACTGCACCACTTTCGCCTGCAGGGGCTGCAGATCATCCATGGTGGGGTCAAAGATGCCCGAGAGCTTGCTGGCGAGCCGGTTGTATTCGATCAGGGTGTTCTCGGCGTCCTTCCCCAGCGCGGCCCAGGCCTTGGTGTCGCAGGCGGAGGCGACGGCGTCGAAGGCTGCATCGTGCACAAAGACCTTGGCGGGGGCGGGCTGCTCCGCCTCGTACCGCAGGCCCCGGTCGGTGGCATCCTGCACGCTGTCGAAGAAGGCGTCAGTGACGGTCAGCTGATCCAGCAGCTCGCTGCGGTACTGGGCACGGGGTTCGGTGGGGATGAACTGGGCGTACTCGGAGTAGCCGTTGTCCGCGTAGCACTGGAAACGGAGCACGTCCTGGGCAAAGAACGCCTGGTCCATTTCCTCGGCCAGGTAGGCCTCGAACGGGTCGGCGGAGGAATCCGCCACCACGGTCAGCCCGGCATCAGCGGAGCAGCCGGCCAGTGTTGCCGTGCCGATCAACAGTGCGGAGCCGAGGCCGGCGAGATAACGACGACGGCGGCCGGGCATGGGGGATGCGGAGCCCTGGGCGCGGTCCGGGCGGCGGGAAGGGGTGCTCACGGAGAGGTTCATGATGTGCCTTTCGAGACTGGTGCGGGTGTGCGGCAGTACCGGACCGGCTCATCGGGAGCGTGTCCGTGGAACGTTATTCGGGAGGGAATGCGGTGGTGCGGGTAAGGCGGGTGGGCTCAAGCGGGCCACACGTCTTAGGTGGTGCGGGGGAGGCCTTGCCTACGGCGGGAGCCGATGCTTCCGAGACGCAGGCCGACGGCGGTCAGCGCCGCGGCCGCGACCGGAGCCAGGAGCAGGAAGCCCCCGCCCCAACCGGCGTCAGCCGGCAGACCGGAACCGGTCAGGGCCCCGTCCAGTACCGCCCCGTCCAGCAAACCGCCGTCCAGCAGACCACCGTCCAGCAAACCACCGGACCAGAGCCGGACCAGCAGGGGCACGGCAGCCACGGCCAGGCCCACGGTCCAGGGCAGGGCGCGCCGTCCGCTGGCCAGCAGCATGCCCGCCAGGAGCATCAGGAACACCGCCGCCAGGGTGAGGGAGCGGGCATCCACGGCTATCAGGCTGTCGGTGTCGTAAAAGAACAGTGCGGCACCGCCGGGGAGCCGGTTCACCGCGAGCATCACCCCGCCCCATGAAACACCGGCGGTGACAACGGCCAGCAGCAGCCGTCCGGAGGTAGTGGTGGCAGGGTTGCCGGCCAAAGCCAGCAGCGCCAGTGCGCTCACCCCCAGCATGGGAACCAATGGGGGCGCCAGCACCTCCATCCAGGTGCCGGCCAGACTGACCAGGGGAGCCGCAGCTGCGACGCTGAGGTGCAGCGTCCGGCGCAGAGCCCGCCGGCCTGCCAACGTAGCCAGGAACCCGGCGATCAGTGCCAGATACACCACTGCGGCCGCCGTCGTGAACGGTCCCAGCGGCAACAGGGACTCGCCGAACCCTTCACCGGTGGGCCGCCAGCGCAGGGTTCCCGGGCGGACCCATGGGCCCCATTCGCCCAGCAGTGTCAGGGTGAGGGCCAGGTAGGTGGCCAGCACCGTGGCGGTGAAGGCGATGCCGTTGCGGCGCGTCCGTCCCACCGCGCCGAGCAGGGCCAGGGCGCGGGCGGCCAGGCCGTTGCCCACCAGGTTAATCAGCTCTGCCGGAGTGGGGTGGGTACGGTGTTCGCTGCGCGCGACGTCGAGCAGCACGCCGATCATTTCCGCACCCTGTTCCCGGCGCCAGCTGCCGGGGTAGGCATACAGTGCCCTGGCGTAGGCTGCCTCCAGTGCGGTGGTGTCCCTGCCGGTTTCAGGAGCTGGGCTGCCGTGCGCCTGTCCGGAGGTGCCGTGCGCCTGCCGGGAGGGGCGGGCGGCTTGCCGGGGCGCGCCGTCGGTGTTCATGCGCCGGCCTGTGCTGCGCGCAGCTTCAGCTTGGACATGGCCTGCCGGGCGTTGGCCGCCAGCCGTTCGGCTTCGCGGCCCAGTGTGGCGGCGCCGTTCTCGGTGATTCGGTAGTAGCGGCGTGCGCGGCCGTCCACCACGTCCTCGCCGGAAATCTCCACCAGGCCGTCTTCGCGCAGCCGGTCCAGCACGCCGTACAGGGTGCCGGGCTGCAGCTTCACGCGGCCGCCGGAAAGATCCTTTGCCTCGGAGATCAGGGCGTAGCCGTGCTTGGGCCCGTCTGCCAGGGCGGAGAGGACCAGGAAGGTCGGTTCGCGCATCTCATGCTTGCTCATGCCCTGAACGATACTCAGGAAAACTGAATATAGGGAACAAATATATATAACGCTTAGGACACGGTTTTGCTGGGGGTATTCCGGCCCGCGTCAGGCATCCAATTTCGCCAGCAGTGCGGCCAGTGCGGCGCGTTCGCCCTCACCCAGGGCCGCCAGCAGTTGCTGTTCGGTGGCCACGTGGTCAGGGAGGGCGGCGTCGACGGCGCTCCGGCCCGCATCCGTCAGCGAGACCAGCTTGCCCCGCCGGTCGGCGGAGCTGGGGGAGCGCCGCACGTACCCCTGCGCCTCCAGTCGGTTCAGCCGCTGGGCTATGGCGGCGGAGGTGACCATGGAGCTGGCACTGAGGTCCTTGGGGGTGAGTGTGTACGGCGGGCCGGAGCGGCGCAGTGTGGCCAGGACGTCAAAGGAGGCCGCGTCCAGGCCGTGTTTGGCGAACGTTTCCGCCAGCTGTTCATCGAAGCGGCGTGCCACCCGCGACAGCCGCCCCACCACGGCCATCGGCGAAACATCCAGGTCCGGCCGCTCCGCTGCCCACTGCTCCAGGACCCTGCCTACGTGATCAGTCATGATTGCACTCTAGCAATTTGCTAAGCACTTAGCTATATTAGCTAAGTGCTTAGCAAAACCTTGATCCTGACCCTAACGACGGCCCTGGCGCCGATTGTTTGGGGAACCACGTACATCGTGGCAGCGGAACTGCTGCCGCCGGAGCGGCCCCTGCTGGCCGCCTTGCTGCGCTCCCTGCCCGCAGGGCTGCTGCTGCTTCTGCTGGTGCGGCGGCTGCCCCGCGGCCAGTGGTGGTGGCGTTCGGCAGTGCTGGGAGTGCTGAATATCGGGCTGTTCTTTGCGCTGCTGTTTGTGGCCGCCTACCGGCTGCCCGGCGGGGTGGCCGCCACGGTGGGTGCCGTGCAGCCGCTGCTGGTGGCGCTTTTCGCCTCGCGCTGGATCGGGGAACGGCTGACCGGACGGAAACTGGCGGCAGGTACCGCCGGGATGGCCGGCGTCGGGCTGCTGGTGCTGCAGGCACAGGCCCGTCTGGACGCGGTGGGTGTGGCGGCTGCGCTGGGAGGGGCGGTAGCCATGGCCGCCGGGGTGGTCCTGACCAAAAAATGGGGTGTCCCGGATACGCTGCTGGCCGCCACGTCCTGGCAGCTGATCGCCGGCGGAGTGTTCCTGCTTCCGCTGGCGCTGCTGGTGGAAGGACCGCCGCCCGCCCTGACCGGCATCAACCTCGCCGGTTATGCCTATCTCTGTCTGATCGGCTCCGCCCTGGCCTACAGCCTGTGGTTCCGCGGCCTGCACCGGCTTCCGGCGTCCAGTGCCGCATTGCTCGGGCTGCTCAGTCCGGTGGTTGCTGCCGCGGCCGGCTGGCTGCTCGCCGGGCAGGCGCTGAGCCCCGGCCAGTGTCTTGGCGCGGCTGTCGTTCTGGGTGCACTGGTGCTGGCCGGTCCTGCCGGCAGGGCACTGAGGAAGAAGCCCATCGGTGGGGAAAATTCCTCCACTTTGGGAAAACGCCTCCAGTTTGGGAAATCCCTCCGCTGCAAACCGGCAGCGATTTCCCAAACTGGAGGGAAAACGGACAAAGCGGAGCGAAACGCCATCAGCCGGAGGGGCTGAGCCGCACCCGCAACCCCTACACCGCCGGGGCAGCCGGAGGGGCTGAGCCGCACCCACCGGCCTGCCGCCGGGGCGCGGCCCGGCGCGCCGGCAGCCCTACACCGCCGGAGCCGGAGCGTCCCGTTCGCGCAGCCCGGCGGCCAGGTTCCCGGCGGCCTGGGCGTCGCCGTGTACATCGCCGGAATCCTCCCGGGCCGCCCGCATGCCCAGGTAGATGGTGTCCCGGGCAAACGGCAGCCGGGCGAACCGGATCCCCGTGGCGTCCCGCAGGGCGTTGGCCAGGGCGGGAGCCACCGGGTTGAACGGGCTCTCGCTCATGGACTTGGCGCCCATCGGCCCCAGCGCATCATCGGTTTCCGCGAAGAAGACCTCCGTGCGCGGCACATCGGCGAACGTGGGGATGTGGTACTGGCGCAGGATCCGGGTTTCCACCGTACCCTCGGCGTCAATTCGCACCTCCTCATACAGTGCAGCTCCCAGTGCCTGGGCAATGCCGCCCTCAATCTGGCCGCGGCACTGCACCGGGTTCATCACGACGCCGGCGTCCGCGGCATGCACGCTCTGCAGGATCCGCAGCTCGCCGGTGCCCGCGTGGACCGCCACCCGGAAGCCCTGCACATTGAAGGCCACCGAGCGCGGCGTGCCGCCCCAGCGGCCCTCGGCGGACAGGTCGATCTCCTCGGCCCTGGCGCGGGCGGCGACGTCGGCCAGCGGGATCCGTTCGCCGTCGCACTCCACACAGTCGGCCAGCAGCTGCACCTGGGCCGAGGTGTTGGAAAACAGGGACGCCGCAAAGCCTTTGAGCAGGGTGGCCAGTTCCTGCGCGGCAGCCAGCGAGGCCTTGCCCGCCACCACGGTGCCGGTAGAGCCGTAGGCGCCGGTGTCGTGGTCCACCAGATCGGTGTCCGACTGCCGGATCACGATCCGGTCCGCGGTGGTATGCAGTGCGGTGGAGGCCAGCTGCGTGTGCACGGTGGTGGTGCCGTTGCCGAACTCCGAGGTGCCCACGTCCAGTCCGTACCGGCCGTCCTCCTGCAGGGAGATCTTTGCGTGGCTGATGTGTCCGCGCGGCGGCACGGTGTCGATCATGGCGACGGCGGTGCCCTCGCCAATCAGCCAGCCGTCGACGTCGTCAGCCCCGCCGTCGTCCACGACGGGAGCGAACCCGCCGCCGTCCGCCCCGCCGTCGTCCGCCCCGCCGTCGCCGGAAAGCTCCGATGCCGCGGGCAATTGCGCCCCGGAGGTTTCCGGCCGCTGCCGTCCCTCGGCCAGCGCGCCGGAGACCAGGTCAATGCACTGGTCCAGCCCGTAGCTGCCGTAGTGCACGTCCTCGGCCGGTTCGGGGGCGGTGGAAACCATGTCATCGCCCTTGGCCACCACGTTGCGGCGGCGGAATTCCAGCGGATCCATGCCCAGCCCGCGGGCCAGCTCGTCCATGGCGGATTCGATGGCGTAGATCATCTGGCTCAACCCGTAGCCGCGGAAGGCACCGGAGGGCAGCGTGTTGGTGTAGACCGAGCGGGCGTCCACCTTTTTGTTGTCGCATTTATACACAGCCACGGATTCCCCGCAGCCATGGAACATCACGCCGGGCGCGTGGTTGCCGTAGGCCCCGGTGTTCGCCGTGACGTCCACCGCAAGGGCGGTCAGGGTGCCGTCCGCTGCGGCGCCGGCGCGGACGTGCACGGCAAAGGGGTGCCGGGTGGTGGTGGCGGTGAACTGTTCCTCGCGGGTCAGTTCCAGCTGTACCGGCCGGTTCAGCTTCAGGGCTGCCAGGGCCACAATGTCCTCGGTGAGCATTTCCTGCTTGCCGCCGAACCCGCCGCCCACCCGGCCGGTGAGCACCCGCACCGAAGCCGGCTTCAGGCCGAATACCCGGCACAGCGCGCGGCGGATCAGGAACGGAACCTGCGTGGAGGTGCGCACCACCAGGCGTCCCTTGTCATCAAAGGACGCGATGGAGCCGTGCGTTTCCATTGCCACGTGCTGCAGCCGCTGGCTGACGTAGGTGTTCTCGTGCACGACGGCGGCTGCCGCGAGCCCGGCCTCCGCGTCGCCGAGCTCCGAATGCAGTTCCGCCACGATGTTCCCCGCCGTGCCGGGGTGGACCTCGGGTGCGCCGTCGGCCAGTGCGGCGTCGGTGTCCAGCACGGCGGGCAGCAGTTCGTACTCGACCTTCAGTGCGCGCACGCCTTCCGCGGCAGCACCCACCGATGCGGCGACGACGGCGGCCACCCGCTGGCCGCGGAAACGCACCACGGTGTCCAGGATCCGGGTGTCGTCGGGATCGTCGGTGTGCAGTTCGTGCTGGGCAGTGGAGAAGAGCTGGTCCGGGGCGTCCTCGTGCGTGAGCACCGCTTCGACACCGGGCACGGCCAGGGCAGCGCTCGCATCGATGGCAACAATCCGGGCGTGCGCGTGCGGGGAACGCAGGATCTTCATGTGCAGCAGCCCGGGCAGCTCGGCTGCCCGAACGTCCATGGTGTAGCGGGCGCGGCCGGTGACAATGTCCGGGCCGGCCGGGGCCGGCACGCTGGTGCCGACGGTGCGCGGCGCGGGGGTGCTGGCCGCGGCGGCGCCGTCCTCCGGAGCCGGGGCGCCGTCGTCGGGCACGTCCACATGCCGGTGCCCGCAGACCGCGTCCCCGATGGCGCGGTAGCCGGTGCAGCGGCACAGGTTGCCCTTGAGGTTCCGCGGCAGGTTGGCCTTCTGTTCCTCGTCGAAGGTGGCGGCGGTCATCACCATGCCGGCGGTGCAGAAGCCGCACTGGAAGCCCTGGGCGTCCAGGAACTGCTGCTGCATCGGGTGCAGCCCGTCCTCACCGGCCAGGCCTTCAATGGTGGTGATTTCCCGGCCCTCGGCGCGCACCGCGGGGTAGAGGCAGCTGTGCACGGGTTTGCCGTCAACGTGCACGGTGCAGGCGCCGCAGTCCCCGGCGTCGCAGCCCTTTTTGACTCCCAGGTTGCCCTGTTCGCGCAGGAAGGTGCGCAGGCACTGGCCGGGGAAGGGGGTGGCCTCCACCTCGGCGTCATTGATCCGGTAGGTCACAGGGAACCCTCCTTCGGGGCAGGGGTGTTGGCGGAAGCGGAAGCAGCGGGGGGAGCCGGCGCGGAAGCAGCGGGGGGCGCCGGAGCGGCGAGTTCGGCGCGGATTTCCTCGGCCAGCCGGTCCGTCATGTAGTGCCGCCATTCGGGCAGGCCGTGCACATCGTCGTGCCAGAGCGCGGCGTCGATGCTGCGGTCCAGCTCGGCGCGCAGCTCGGCCCGGGTGGGCACGGCGGCGAACCGCAGCTGGACCGGACGCTTGGTGGCGGCGGTGACGGTCAGGACAAACGTGCCGTCCTCATCCAGCCGGCCGATCACCAGCACCCCGGAGCGGCCAAGGTTGGTCAGGGACAGCCGCCGGAACGCGGTGCGGGCCCGCAGGGCGGACGCGGGCAGGGTGACGCTGCGCAGCAGTTCGCCCGGAGCCAGCGCGGTGCGGCCGTCGCCGATGACCAGCTCGGTCACGGGCAGCCGGCGCGAGGTGCCGTCCGGGGAGTGGACCAGTGCGACGCCGTCCAGTGCCGTGGTCAGCGACGTCATGGGTCCGGCGGGCAGGCCGGTGCAGATGTTCCCGCCCACGGTGGAAACATTCCAGACCTTAAAGGAGGCGACAAAGGAATCACAGCACAGCGGAATCAGGCCCAAAGCCGGCCACTGCTCCCGGGCCGCGGCCGGGGCGGCGTCGGGGAAGGCGAACAGCTCGGCGATGGTGCAGGTGGCGGCGATCTCCAGGCCGTCCTCGGACACCGTCAGGGATTCCCAGCCGGCGGCGGTGATATCCAGCAGCCGGGCCAGCGTGTCCGATCCGTAGGAGAACAGCACCGTGCCGCCGGCCATCCAGGCATCCCCGGGGCGCCACTGCTGCGGATCCGCGGTACGGATGACGTCGGAAACGGTAGGCATGTCCATAGGGGTCCCTTAGCTGGCGTGAAGTCGGTTGTACGGATGGATGGGCCCGCTGCGGGTCCGCAGCGGCTGCCCGCTGGCGGCAGCCCCGGAGCGGGCGGCAACAATTTCGGCGAAGACGGACAGGGCGGTTTCCTCCGGTGTGGCGGCGCCGATGTCCAGCCCGATGGGGGAGTGCAGCTTCTCCAGGTCGCGGGCGGTCAGGCCCGCGGCGCGCAGGGCGGCCATCCGCTGTTCGTGGCTGCGCCGGGATCCCATGGCCCCCACATAGGCGAGGTTGCCCCGCAGGGCCTCGGCCAGCACCGGGACATCAAACTTGGCGTCATGGCTGAGCACGCACACCACGGTCCGGGCATCCAGGTTCCCGCCTGCGGCTTCGCGGCGCAGGTACTGATCCGGCCACTGCACCTGTACATGGTGCGCCGCGGGGAACCGGTCCGGGGTGGTGAACGCGCGCCGGGCGTCGCAGATGGTCACGTGATAGCCCAGCAGCCGGCCCTGCCGGGCCAGCGCGGCGGAGAAATCATTGGCGCCGATCAGGATCAGCCGCGGCGGCGCGAGCCGGGATTCGAGGAACAGGACGGGGCCACCGGGCTCGCACGCAGCGCCCGGGCCGGCGTGCGCCGGTGTGCTGTTCGCCGATGCGCCGTCCGCCGGTGCGCCCGTTTTCGGCCCGCTGAGTCCCGGTCCGCCCAGGCCCGGACCGTCCAGGCCCGGGCCGTCCAGTTCGACGACGCCGGTCCGTCCGGCCGCGATAAGCGGGGCGATCCGGGCGGCGGCACGCGCGGGATCCATGGCCAGCATCGCGGTCAGGGCCGCGCCGTGGGCGGCGAGGAGACCGGCATCGGTGGCACCGGCCGGGTCGGCGACAAGCAACGGGGCAGCCGTTCCGCCGTCGGATGCTGCGGCGTCGATCCGCCGGATCAGGGCACAGGGGGCGTCGGGGCCGGGGATAAGGGGAAAGGTGCCGGCGGCGACGGGCTGGATCAGGACCTCCAGGGTGCCGCCGCAGCTGAGGCCGACGGCGAAGGCATCGGCATCGCTGTAGCCGAAGGCCTCCACCCGGGCACGGCCCGCGGCGAGGACCTCTTCGGCGGCGGTGACGACGGCGGCCTCAACGCAACCGCCGGAAAGGGAACCGGTGATCTCTCCGGTTCCGCTGATGAGCATGGAGGTGCCGACCGGGCGGGGCACGGAGCCGGACGCCCGCACAATGGTCGCCACCGCGCATGGGGCACCGTCCGCCGTGGCGGATGCCAGCGCATTGAGCATGTCCAACACTGCGGCCTACCCTCCAGCAACACCTGCCGGCGGCAACCGCCACCGGCTAACCCAGTAACCAAAGCGGTGAGTTCCCCCTGCCGGGAGAACCGGGCAGGGGCCTTAAATCCGCAAAACAATGACTAAAAGCGAAACATATTACGGCGCGCATTGATCCGCCCTGCAGGCGGAAAAGAATGCATATTCCGGCACCGCCGGGAAACGATGAATGCCGCAATTGCTCCGGTAATTGCACGGAAGCCTACCACGGTGTCCCGGCACGCGGGACACCCCGCCGGTTATGACGCGTACGGTCACCCGGCCGCCTCGCCCCGCCCGCCCGGGAGCCTGCTGTACCGGACACTGCTTGGACCGGGACGTCCGGTGCGGGAAGGGGCGGCACAGTCGTTTGCTTCACATTTTCCGGGATGGCCCCGTCATCTGGGTAGGGTGGGGCCGTGCGGACGGTCAGGCCACCGGCGCACGGATTGTCCGGCCCGCCGCCTGCGCGGACCGGAATGCGGAACCGGCCTCTTGGATCAGCAGACAAGCCCACTGAGCTGGCCCCGGGAGGGGTCTGTCTGCCCAAGGATGTTCGATGAACGCTTCCACGCCCGCCTCAGCGCCCACCGCCGTCGCACCCGCCGCCGTCGTACCCGATTCACCCCGCGCCCGCCTTTGGATCAGGAACCCGCTGGCCGCCTTCACCGCCAACGGACTGGATGCCGCCGGCGGCCTGGTGATCGAGAACGGGATCATCGCCGAGGTGCTGGCAGCCGGGCAAACCCCGTCCGCGCCCTGCTCCGAGGTCTTTGACGCGTCCGGCCACGTGCTGCTGCCGGGGCTGATCAACACGCACCACCACTTCTACCAAACCCTCACCCGGGCCTGGGCGCCGGTGGTGAACACCCCGCTGTTCCCCTGGCTGAAGAACCTGTATCCGGTGTGGGCCAGGCTGACCCCGGCGGACCTGGAACTGGCCACCACCGTAGCGCTGTCCGAACTGCTGCTGTCCGGCTGCACCACCGCCGCGGACCACCACTACCTCTTCCCCGACGGGCTCGAGGACGGCATTGACGTGCAGGTGGACGTGGTGCGGAAACTGGGCATGCGGGCCATGCTCACCCGCGGCTCCATGACCCTGGGGGAGGACGACGGCGGCCTGCCGCCGCAGCACACGGTCCAGGCTCCGGATGTGATCCTTGAGGACAGCCGGCGGCTGATCCGGGACTATCACGAACGCGGTGACGGCGCCGTGATCCAGATTGGGCTGGCCCCCTGTTCGCCGTTCTCGGTGACCCGGGAGATCATGCGCGACAGCGCCGCGCTTGCCGAGGAACAGGACGTCCGGCTGCACACCCACCTGGCCGAAACCATGGACGAGGAAGCCTTCTGCCTGGAGATGTTCGGGCTGCGGACGGTGGATTATCTGGAGAGCGTCGGCTGGCTGGGGGACCGGACCTGGCTGGCACACGGCGTGCATTTCAACGACGACGAGGTTGCCCGGCTGGGCGCGGCAGGCACCGCCGTTGCCCACTGTCCGACGTCGAACATGCGCCTGGCCAGCGGCATTGGCCGGATGGCGGAGCTGGAGGACGCAGGCGCCCCGGTGGGGCTGGGCGTGGACGGCTCGGCTTCCAACGACGCTTCGAACCTGATCCTGGAGGCGCGGCAGGCCCTGTATCTGCAGCGGCTGCGCTACGGCGCCGAAGCCATCACGCCCGAACGTGCGCTGGGCTGGGCCACCAAGGGATCAGCGCGTGCCCTGGGGCGGAAGGATGTGGGCGAACTGGCGCCGGGCCGGCAGGCGGACCTGGCGATGTTCCGGCTGGATGACCTGCGCTTCTCCGGCAGCCACGATCCGCTCTCGGCCCTGCTGCTCTGCGGCGCGGACCGCGCGGACCGGGTGATGGTCGGCGGTGCCTGGCGCGTAGTCGACGGGCAGCTGCCCGGCGTCGACCTGCCGGAGCTGATTGCCCGGCACACCGCGGCGGCCCGGCGGATGATGGCCGGGTAACCGGGCGGGGTGTGCCTTTGTGCGGCGGGTGCGGCCGGTGCTGCGGCCGGTGCTGGGGGCCGCGCCGCACAGGGTCCCACCAAGTGGGGCTGGTGTTGCCCAGTGGGACCACTCCAGCACCACTGGCATCAGTGGGTGGGAAGGTGCGGGGCCGGCCGGTCGGAGGGGACAGGAAGGTGTGCCGGAAGCCGGGGATTGTCACGGAGAGAAGGGCGCTGGCGCAATACTCTCCCGGAAAAAGACGCACGGTTACCGCGGAATTTACCGGCGGGAAACATAAATCAGTTTTATTCCGCCGGAATGACATGTTTCTTGACAGATATGACGTACCTCACCCAGACTGACCGGCATATCAATTCCGTTTGCAGGAAACATCGAATCAAGTCGGCGCCGCCGATGGTCAAGGGTGTTCAGCGCCGGCAACGGACGAGCTCTACCTGAAAGCTGACACCCGTGCCCTCAGAACTCCGCCCCGACGACGCCGCCCCGGACTTCCTTACCGCGTTCAACGCCGCCCGGAGGGCCGATGCCGAAGCCATGCTGCGCCCCTGTGTGGACATCCCGCGCTGGTGCAACGAGGTAGCCGCAGCCCGCCCGTTCGCCACCGCCGGAGAACTGCTCAGCTTCGCCGAACTGGCCGCCCCGGACTTCACCGAGGCGGAAATCGAAGCAGCGCTGGCGCACCATCCCCGGATCGGCGAGCGCCCGGCAGGTTCCGGCACTGAAGCCCGCTTCTCCCGCAGCGAGCAGGCCTCCGTCAGCGGACTCGAGGATGTGCAGGACCGGCTGCTGGCCGGCAACCGCGCCTACGAGGAGAAGTTCGGCCAGGTCTTCCTGATCCGCGCCGCCGGCCGCAGCGCCGAGGAAATCCTGGCCGCCCTGCAGGAGCGGCTCGGGCACACACCCGCGGAGGAAGTCCCCGTCATCGCAGCCCAGCTGCGCGAAATAGCCATTCTGCGTCTGGAAGGACTGCTACACCCATGACCCGCAGCCACGTCACCACCCACATCCTGGACACCGGCGCCGGCCGGCCAGCCGCCGGCGTCGCCGTCGCCCTCCTGGCCGCCAGCGGAGACGGCTGGGACCGGGTAGCGGAGGGCACCACCGACGCCGACGGCCGGGTGTCCAGCCTGGGCCCGGAACAGCTCACCCCCGGCACCTACCGGATCGACTTCGCCACCGGCGACTACTTTGCCGCCACCGGCACCGAGACCTTCTTCCCCAGCGTTTCCCTCACTTTCGCCCTGACCGACGCGGCCCAGCACTATCACGTACCGCTGCTGCTGAGCCCCTTCGCCTACTCCACCTACCGAGGAAGCTAAACCCATGACAGAAACAACCCAGGCCACCACCGCAGCCCAGATTGTCCTCGGCAGCAACCAGTACGGGAAGGCCGAGGTGCGCCTGGTGAAGGTCACCCGCGACACCGCCCGGCACCAGCTCGAAGACCTCAGCGTCACCAGCCAGCTGCACGGTGATTTCGAGGCAGCGCACACCGAGGGCGACAATGCCCACGTGGTGGCCACCGACACCCAGAAGAACACCATTTACGCCTTCGCCCGCGACGGCGTCGGCTCGCCCGAGGCGTTCCTGCTGCGCCTGGAGCGGCACTTCACCGGCGGCTTCGAGTGGGTTTCCGGCGGCCGCTGGGCGGCTGAACAGTACTTCTGGAACCGGATCAGCGACCATGACCACGCCTTCGCCAAGGACAAGTCAGAAATCCGCACCGCGGTGCTCGTCTCCGAGGGCGGCCGGCAGCACCTGGTCTCCGGCATCAGCGGCCTGACCGTGCTGAAGTCCACCGGCTCCGAGTTCCACAGCTTCCCCCGGGACCGCTACACCACGCTGGCCGAAACCACCGACCGGATCCTGGCCACCGACGTGACCGCGAAGTGGCGCTACGCCCCGGACACGGACCTGGACGCACTGGATTTCAACGCCCTGTACGCCTCCGCCCGGACCCTGCTGCTGGACGCCTTCGCGAACACGCATTCCCTGGCGCTGCAGCAGACCATGTTCGAAATGGGCAAGGCCGTTATCGCCGCGCACCCCGAGATCGCCGAAGTACGGCTCTCCCTGCCGAACAACCACCACTTCCTGGTGGACCTGGCGCCGTTCGGCCTGGACAACCCCAACGAGGTCTTCTTCGCCGCGGACCGCCCCTACGGCCTGATCGAAGCCGCCGTGCTGCGCGAAGGCGTGGTCGCGGACTCGCCGGTCTGGAATACCGTGGGCGGTTTCTGCTGATGAGCCGCAAACACAGCCCCGCCACGGCCGGCAGCGCGCCCGCCCGCCCGGAAGACGCCAAACTGCCGCTGGGCAGCACCTTCGCCTACGGCTTCCAGCATGTGCTGACCATGTACGGCGGCATCATCGCCCCGCCGCTGATCGTCGGCACCGCCGCCGGACTGGATTCCACCGACGTCGGCATGCTCGTCGCCGCCTGCCTCTTCGTGGGCGGCCTGGCCACCCTGCTGCAGACCGTCGGCATCCCGTTCTTCGGCTCCCAGCTGCCCCTGGTCCAGGGTGTGTCCTTCGCCGGGGTGGCCACCATGACCGCCATCCTCGACGGCGGCGGCGGCCTGCAGTCCGTGTTCGGTGCGGTGATAGTCGCCTCGCTGATCGGCCTGCTGATCACCCCGGTCTTCGCCAAGGTGATCCGCTTCTTCCCGCCGGTGGTCACCGGCGTCGTGATCACCACCATCGGCCTGACGCTGATGCCCGTGGCCGCGAACTGGGCCATGGGCGGCAGCAGCGCCGCCCCGGATTACGGCAGCGTCTCGAACATCGGCCTGGCCGCGCTGACGCTGCTGCTGGTGCTGCTGCTGAGCAAGCTCGGCAACTCCACCATCTCCAGGCTCTCCATCCTGATCGCCATTGTGCTCGGCACCGTCTTCGCCGTCGTCACCGGCAAGGCCGACTTCTCCGCCGTCGGCAGCGGCGCGATCTTCGCCGTCCCGGAACCCTTCGCGTTCGGCATGCCGACCTTTGAGGCCGCGGCCATCATCTCCATGGTGATCGTGATCCTGGTGACCCTGACCGAAACCACCGCGGACATCATTGCGGTGGGCGAAATTGTCGAAACCAAGGTGGACTCCAAGCGCATCGCCAACGGCCTGCGCGCGGACATGCTCTCCAGCGCCCTGTCCCCGGTGTTCAACTCCTTCACCCAGAGCGCCTTCGCTCAGAACGTGGGCCTGGTGGCCATCACCGGCGTCAAGAGCCGGTTTGTGGTCAGCGCCGGCGGTCTGATCCTGGTCATCCTGGGCCTGCTTCCGGTCCTGGGCCGGGTGGTGGCAGCGGTGCCGACGCCGGTCCTTGGCGGCGCGGGCATTGTCCTGTTCGGCACCGTGGCGGCCAGCGGTATCCGCACCCTGGCGAAGGTGGACTACCGCAACAACATGAACTTCATTATCGTGGCCACGTCCATTGGCTTCGGCATGATCCCGATTGCCGCGCCCACCTTCTATGACGAGTTCCCCACCTGGTTCGGCACCATCTTCCACTCCGGCATCAGCTCCGCAGCCGTCATGGCGATCCTGATGAACATCCTCTTCAACCACATCCGCACCGGCAACTCCGAGGATCCCTCGGTCTGGGCCGAAGGCTCCAACCGGATTGTGCGCATTGAGGACCCGGCGGCGCTGAAGGACGGCGACCACATGCAGGACGGAAAACTGCTCGACGCCGACGGCCAGGAAATCCCGCTGGCCACCACCGGCAGCACCGAAAACGACCCCCACTAGGACCGTAACCGTGAAACCCTCCACCGCCCCCGCACCCGCCCCCGTCCTCGGTGACGGCCACCTGCACCGGCTGGACGCCGTCCTCGCGGACACCGACCGGCTGCTGGCCGCCGCCTATCCGGGCGACGCGGGTACCCGGCAGCCCGTACACACCGTCTACATTCCCGCCGACCGCTGCGTGCCGGCCCTGCCTGCCCACTGGGGCCGGGAGGGCCTGGCCGCCGCGGCGGCGCAGGGGTCGCTGACGGAGCTGGCAGAGGTGGCGGGGTTGGACGCGGACCTGGCCGCCGCCGTCGTGCCCCTGGTCGAGGCCAAACTGCAGACTGAACCCATCGAGGACCTGCGGCTGGACTTCGAGGACGGATACGGGATGCGGCCGGACGAGGAGGAGGATACCCACGCCCGGCAGGCTGCCGCCGCTGTCGCTGCCGCGGTGGCGGACGGCACCGCCCCGCCGTTCGTGGGTATACGGTTCAAGTGCTTCGAAGCGGCCACCCGGGCCCGCGGCGTACGCACCCTGGACCTGTTCCTGGCCGGCCTGCTCGCGGCGGGGGAGCTGCCGGAGGGCCTGGTCCTGACCCTGCCCAAGGTTTCCACCGTGGAGCAGGTGGAGGCCATGGTCTACACCTGCGAACGTCTGGAGGAAGCGCACGGACTGGAACCGGGACGGCTGCGGTTCGAAGTGCAGGTGGAAACCCCGCAGCTCATCCTGGCCGCCAACGGCACCGTGCCGGCGGCCCAGCTGATCCACCGCGGCAAGGGCCGGATCTCGGCGCTGCACTACGGCACCTACGACTACAGCGATTCGGTGCAGATCGCCGCCGAATACCAGTCCATGGAGCACCCGGCCGCGGACTACGCCAAGGCCGTGATGCAGGTGGCCGTTGCCGGCACCGGCGTCCGGCTCTCGGACGGCTCCACCAACATCCTGCCGCTGGGCACCCCGGAGGAAATCCGCGCCGCCTGGCAGCTGCACGCCCGGCTGGTGCGCCGTTCCCTGGAACGCGGCTTCTACCAGGGCTGGGACCTGCACCCGGCCCAGCTGCTCACCCGCTTCCTGGCCACCTACGCCTTCTACCGGGAGGGGTTCGACGCCGCCGCCCGCCGGCTGCACACCTACGTTGCCAAGCTCGAGGGAACGGTGCTGGATGAACCGGCCACCGCCCGCGCACTGGCCCGGTTTGTGCACCGCGGACTGCTCTGCGGCGCCCTGACCGAGGCGGAAGTGGCGGACGGCACCGGGCTGACCGGCGTCGAACTCGCCGCCCTGGCCCACCCCAAGGCCGCCGCAGCGGTCCCGGCAGCGCCTTCCGCACCGTCCACTTCCCGCCCCGCCACGTCCTGACCGGCACCAATTCCCCACCCCAAAGAAGGTCCGCTAGATGAATACCCCCCAGTCCGACACCCCGCGCTACTACGCAGCCGCCGGCGGCCTGCCGGGTCAGACCGAGCTGCTCACCGGACGCGCCGTGGTGACCGAGGCCTACACCGTGATTCCGCGCGGCGTACTGCGCGACATTGTCACCAGCGTGCTGCCCGAATGGACGGACACCCGCACCTGGATCCTGAACCGGCCGGTAGCCGGCGGGGCCACCACCTTCGCCCAGTACCTGGTGGAGGTGGCACCCGGGGGCGGATCCCGCGCCCCGGAACCGGAACTGACGGTGGAATCCTTCGTGTTTGTGCTGGAAGGAGCCCTTACCATCCGGCTGCTCGGCCGGGACCACGTGCTGACACCGGGCGGTTTTGCCTACCTGCCGCCGGAAGCCCTGTGGAGTGCCTACAACGAGGGCGGCGAGCCGGCGAAGTTCCAGTGGATCCGCAAGGCCTACCAGCCGCTCGCCGGCCACACCCCGCAGCCGGTCTTCGGCAACGAGCAGGACATTGAACCCGCCGCGATGCCCGGCACGGACAACAAATGGCGCACCACCCGGATGATCCCGGTGGATGACGTGGCCTATGACATGCACGTGAACGTAGTGACTTTCGAACCCGGCGCCGTCATCCCGTTCGCGGAAACCCACGTGATGGAACACGGACTGTACGTGCTGGAAGGCAAAGCCGTGTACCGGCTGAACCAGGACTGGGTGGAGGTGGAGGAGGGGGACTACATGTCCTTGCGCGCCTTCTGCCCGCAGGCCTGCTACGCCGGCGGCCCGTCCAACTTCCGCTACCTCCTGTACAAGGACGTCAACCGCCAGGTCCTGCTCGGCGGCCGTTAATGACGGCGTCCGACGGCGGCCCGCTGGCCGGGTACTCGGTGAACTGCTCCACGCTGTTCACCGAACTGCCGCTGATGGAACGCCCCGCCGCCGCGCGGGCCGCCGGGTTTGGCACGGTGGAATTCTGGTGGCCGTTCGAGGAGCCGGTACCCGCCGAAGCGCAGGTCCGGGAGTTCGAAGCAGCCGTCCGCGACGCCGGCGTGCAGCTGGGGGCACTGAACTTCTACGGCGGGGACATGCCCGCCGGTGAGCGTGGCGTGCTGTCCCTGCCGGACCGGGGTGCGCAGTTCAGGGCCAATGCTGCGGTGGTGGCCGGGATCGGGAAGCGCCTGGGCTGCCGGCTGTTCAACGCCCTGTACGGGAACCGCAGCACGGACTTCAGCCCGGAGGAGCAGGACGCGGAAGCACTGCGGAACCTGCGTGCCGCCGCCGCAGCCGTGGCGCCCTTCGGCGGGACAGTGCTGCTGGAACCGCTCAGCGGTGCGCCGGACTATCCGCTGCGCACCGCGGCGGACGCGGCCGCAGTCCTGCAGCAGGCGCACGACGCCGGGGCGGAGAACACGGCGCTGCTTGCGGACTTCTATCACCTGGCGGTCAACGGCGAGGACGTGGCCGCGCTGATTGCCGCCGACGCAGCCCGGTTTGGCCATGTGCAGATTGCCGACGCACCAGGCCGTGGCGCCCCCGGCACCGGCAGCCTGCCCCTGGCCCGCTGGGTGCGGGAGCTGCGCGCCCGCGGCTACGCCGGGGATGTCTCGCTGGAGTACTTCGCGCCGGCGGACGGCCTGTCACCGGGCACGTTCCTGCAGGCGGCGGATTTTTTGGTAGCCGGTGACACCTCACCGGATGGTGTTTCTTCAACGGAGGGTTCGTGATGGGTATTTCGTCAGCACAGGAAGCAGGGCACTTCGACCTGGTGATCCGCGGCAGTGCCGTGCTCACCCCGGAGGGGACCATTCCCGCCGAAGTGGGGGTGCGGGGCGGGGTGATTGCCGCCGTCGTACCCCTGGGCACCGGACTCGAAGGGGACCGGCTGATGGAGCTGGCCGCGGACGAAACCCTGCTGCCCGGCCTGGTGGACACCCACGTACACGTGAACGAGCCCGGCCGCACCGAGTGGGAGGGCTTCGCCTCCGCCACCCGTGCCGCCGCAGCGGGCGGGGTCACCACGCTCATCGACATGCCGCTGAACAGCATCCCGCCCACCGTAAGCGTGGATGCGCTGGACACCAAGCGCGCCGTCGCCGCACCGCAGGCCGCGGTGGACGTGGGTTTCTGGGGCGGGGCCGTGCCCGGCAACCTAGCGGATCTGCGCCCGCTGCACGAGGCCGGCGCGTTCGGCTTCAAATGCTTCCTGGTCCATTCCGGCGTGGACGAGTTCCCGCACCTGGAACCGGCGGAAATGGAAGCGGCGCTCGCCGAACTGAAAACCTTCGACGCCCTGCTGATTGTGCACGCCGAGGATCCCGCCGCCATCGCGGACACCCCGCCCGGAGCACAGTATGCCGGGTTCCTCGCCTCCCGCCCGCCGGCCGCGGAAAACACCGCCATCGCCGGCGTCATTGACGCGGCCCGGCGCACCGGCGGCCGGGCGCACATCCTGCACCTGTCCTCCGCCGAAGCGCTGCCGCTGATCCGCACGGCCAAGGCCGACGGCGTGCGGCTGACCGCCGAGACCTGCCCGCACTACCTCACGCTGAAGGCCGAGGAGATTCCCGACGGCGCCACGGCCTTCAAATGCTGCCCGCCCATCCGCGAAGACGCGAACCGGGAACAGCTGTGGGCCGGCCTGGCGGACGGGACCATTGACTGCATTGTTTCCGACCATTCGCCCAGCACCCTGGACCTGAAGGACCTGGAGAACGGCGACTTTGGCGTGGCCTGGGGCGGGGTGTCCTCGCTGCAGCTGGGCCTGGCCCTGATCTGGACCGAGGCACGCACCCGCGGGATCAGCCTGGAGCAGGTGCTGCGCTGGATGTCCGCCGCCCCCGCCGAACTCGCCGGGCTGGACCACAAGGGAGCCATTGCCGATGGTAAGGACGCAGACTTCGCCGTCTTCGCCGCGGAGGACACCTTCACCGTGGACCCGGCCGCCCTGCAGCACAAGAACCCGATCACGCCCTACGCCGGAAAGCGGCTGACCGGCGTTGTGCGGCGCACGCTGCTCGCCGGCGCCGATGTGGATCCGGCGGCACCCGCGGGCCGGCTGCTGCGCCGCGGCGAGGCCCGGAACAGCTAGGACCGGGTGACCGCGGCCGGGGACCGGGTCCTGGCGGCCGCGGTCACACGGGTGATGGTGGCCACATGACGCCCGTCGCATTTTAGTAACTGCCAAGCCTGAAAGTAGTGTCTTCTTATGGCCCCATTTCGAAACAGCCGCGCTGCTGCGCTCCCCGCGAAACTTTCCCGTTCCTGGCTGCTGGCTTCAGCAGCCGATGAAGCGAACTTTGCGCCGGCGCTGGCGTCCGAGGCCGATTCCGTGGTCTTCGACATGGAAGACGCGGTGCCTGCGGATGGCAAGGCTGAAGCCCGCGAGCGGGTGGTGGAGGCACTGTCCACCGGCATGACCGCCTGGGTGCGTGTCAACGGCATCGAAACCGATTACTGGGCCGATGACCTCGCCGCCCTGTCCAAGGCCCCGGGCCTGCGCGGTGTGATGCTCGCGATGACCGAAAAGCCTGAGCAGGTCACCCACACCGCCATGCGGCTGCAGGCCGGCACCCCGGTGCTCGCCCTGGTGGAGTCTGCACTTGGCATTGAAAACGCCACCGCCATTGCCAGTGCTCCCGGCACCTTCCGGCTGGCCTTCGGCGTCGGCGATTTCCGCCGCGACACCGGCGCTTCGGATGATCCGATGGCGTTGGCCTACGCCCGCTCCAAGCTGGTGGTTGCCTCACGTGTGGGCCAGCTGCCCGGCCCCATCGACGGCCCCACCGTGGGTGCCGTGGGCGAGCCGCTGCTGGAGGCCTGCAAGGTCACCCAGAGCATGGGCATGACCGGCAAGCTGTGCCTGATGCCCGAGGCCACGGACTACATCAACCGCGGACTTTCACCGAGCGAATCCGAAATCACCTGGGCGCACGAACTGCTGGAGGCCCACGCTGCCGGCGCCGTGGTGGGCGACGGTTCCTACCTGCCGCGCCTTGCCCGTGCGCAGAAGATCTCCTCGCTGGCGGACTCCTACGGACTCTGGAACGCGTAGGGATCCCCTCCCCTGAACACACAGAAGCTGCGGCGCCCCGTGCGGGTGCCGCAGCTTCTGTGGTTAAGCGTTCCGGGGTTAAGCGTCCCGGGGTTCCGCGTCAGCGGGTTTTGCGTCCACCCGGTCCAGCAGCTGCAGCACCATCCGGGTGAAGGCGAAGGAGGCATCCATGTCAAAGTCCGGCTGGCTGATGTCCGCGAACAGGTGCGAGGCGCCCATATAGAGGATCAGGTCTGCGTCCGGGCTGGATGCGGCCAGGTTTTCCGCGGCGTCCAGGTCCCCTTCCTCCGCGAAGTACGGGTCCGCGTCCATACCGTGGATCTGGACGGGCACACCGGCCGGCCACGTATCGCCATAGGTGCCCAGCGGGAGGCAGGCGCTGACCAGCACCGCACCGCGGGCGCCGGGCCGGGTCTGTGCCAGCCGCTGCGCCGGCATCACGCCCAGGGAGAAGCCGATGTAGACCATGTCCGGCGGAAAACGGCCGGCAATCTGCACGCCCAGTTCCTCAATGGCATCCATCCCGATTTCGGCGGCATACGCCACGCCCTCCTCCAGGTCGCCGAACACGTGGCCGTCGTAGAGGTCGGGCACCGTGACCGTGTGTCCGGCTTCGCGCAGCACGTCGGCAAAGGCATCCATGCCGGCCGTGAGGCCGAGCGCGTGGTGGAACAGCAGCACGTTGGCCACGGGGACTCCTAGGGTTCGACGAGGATGCCGTCCTCGTCGGCAAACAGTGTCGCGCCGGGACGGAAGGTGACACCGCCGAACTCTACGGGCACGTCCACCTCGCCGACAGAGTCCTTGGCGCTCTTGCGCGGGTTGGAGCCCAGCGCCTTGACCCCCAGCGGCAGCTTGGCGACGGCGGTGCGGTCACGGATGGGGCCGTTGATAACGACGCCGGCCCAGCCGTTCTCCACGGCGGCGGCGGCAATCATGTCCCCCATCAGTGCGGTGTTCAGTGATCCGGCGCCGTCGATCACCAGGACGGCACCGTTGCCGGGGGAGTTCAGCAGGGACTTGATCAGCCCGTTGTCCTCCAGGCACCGGACGGTGCGGATGGGGCCGGTAAAGGCGGTGTGTCCGCCCAGGTCCTGGAACTGCAGCGACACGGAGGCCAGTTCCTCGCCGCGCTCGTCATAAAGGTCAGCTGTGCTCAGTTGGGTTTCCATGGCTTCTACTGTGGCAGAGCGCACAACGCGATGCCCTCCTGCCACGCCGGGGGCAGCGGCGTTGGCCAGGGGCTACGCGCTGGTCTGCTGGGCGTGGGACTTCAGCAGGTCCACCACTTCGAGCAGTTCGGGCACGGAGCGGGAACGGTCATTGCGGTGATCCTGCGGCCAGCCGCCGGGCAGGCCCTCGTTGTAATACAGTCCGTCCGCCAGGAGCATGATGGCCCGGGAAATGACAGGGTCTCCGACCTCCTGCTGCACCAGGTCAAACCAGCTGCGGTGGATGTCCTTGAGCAGGTCCGAGGCCACCGGATCCGATGCCTGCGCCAGCCGCACCACACCGATCAGTGCCCGGTCCAGGTCGCTGCCCACGTAGACCGAGCCGCGCACCAGATACCGTGACGGCCCTTCCGGATCCTCGCGCATGGTCTGCAGGTCCGCGGCGGCCAGCTCGCGAAGCTTTTCGATCAGGGCACCGGCCATCGCTTCCTTGTTCTTGAAGTGATAGAGCAGGCCTCCCTTGGAGACTTCGGCGCGGGTAACCACGGCATCGAGGGTGGCGCCGCGGGGACCTTCATTGATGAGCAGCTCTTCATAGGCGTCAAGGATGCGGTCCCGGGCGGGACGAGGGGTGGACATGCTTTTACGCTACGCCATCGAGGCCCGGAAAGTCGGCAATTTGAGAACCGTACAGTCTAGACGGTACAGTAGCTAGTCGGGGTTTTCCCGTGCCCAAAAACAATGCTGATGTTTCAAGAAGGAGGATGCCGTGCTGGCCGTCCAGGAAAAGCCCGCAGTAACGCGTGCAGGTAAGCGCGAATGGTGGGGGCTCGCTGTCCTGATGCTGCCTGTTCTGCTGATCTCCATCGACAACAACGTCCTGAGCTTCGCCATCCCGTCGCTGTCCCAGGCGCTGGCGCCCACCGGCGTCGAACTGCTGTGGATCGTGGATATCTACGCCCTGGTCCTGGCCGGACTGCTGGTCCCCATGGGCAGTCTGGGGGACCGGATCGGGCGGCTGAAGCTGCTGATGATCGGCAGTGCCGGCTTCGGTGTCTTCTCCCTGGTGGCGGCCTTCGCGCCGTCGGCAATGCTGCTGATTGTGGCCCGCGCCCTGATGGGTGTCTTTGGTGCCATGCTGATGCCCGCCACGCTCTCCCTGATCCGCAACATCTTTGTGGACCCCTCCCAGCGCAGGATCGCCGTGGCCATCTGGGCAGCCGGCTTCTCCGGCGGCGCGGCACTGGGCCCGATTGTGGGCGGCGTACTTCTGGAGCACTTCTGGTGGGGTTCGGTGTTCCTGCTTTCCATTCCGGTGCTGCTGCCCCTGCTGATCTTCGCGCCGATCCTGCTGCCCGAGTCCAAGGATCCCAGCCCCGGAGCCGTGGACCGGCTCGGCGTGGTCCTGGTGATGGCCGCCATGCTCTCGGTCACCTACGGCATCAAGACCTTCGCGCACGACGGCGCGGGTGCCGGCCTGCCGTTCATCGCCGCCGGTCTGATCCTGGGCTTCCTCTTTGCCCGCCGCCAGCTTTCCCGCGAGAAGCCGATGCTGGATGTCCGGCTGTTCCAGAACCCCGTCTTCACCGGCTCCATTGCAGCGAACCTGCTCAGCCTGTTCGCCATGGTCGGCTTTATCTTCTTCCTGTCCCAGCACCTGCAACTAGTGGTCGGCCAGACACCCATCGAGGCCGGTCTGACCATGCTGCCCGGCCTGGTGCTGACCATCATCACCGGCCTCGCCGTGGTGCCCCTGGTCAAGCGGGTCCGCCCGGCCGTAGTGGTGGCCGGCGGGCTGCTGTTCAACGCTGCCGGGTACGGCCTGGTCTTCGCCTCCGGGGAGAACGTCACCGTGATGACGCTGGTCGTTGCGTTCCTGCTGCTTGGCGTGGGCGTCGGTGCGGCCGAAACCATCTCCAATGACCTGATCCTGGCCAGCGTCCCGCCCTCCCGTGCCGGATCAGCCTCGGCCATTTCCGAAACCGCCTATGAGATCGGCTCCGTTCTGGGCACCGCCGTGCTGGGCAGCATCCTCACCGCCGCCTACCGCAGCGGCGTCTCCGTCCCCGGCGGACTGAGCCCGGAGCAGAGTGCTGCCGCCGGCGAAACCCTGGGTGGTGCGGTGCATGTGGCCGAGGACCTGCCCGCGGACCAGGCGGCATCGCTGCTGCATTCGGCCCAGGTGGCCTTCGATTCAGGCGTCAGCGTCACCACGCTGATCGGCGTGATCACCATGGTGCTCGCCGCCGTCGGCGCCGGGATCCTGATCCGCAAGGTGCCGGCCCACCGCTAGCGGCTTGGGTTGGGGCTCCCGGACAGGCCCCTGTCCGGGCCCGCCTGCACGGAGGTGCCCCGCGCCTGTCCGGGTGGTGCCCCGGTCCTGGTCCGTAGGTGCCCCTGCCAGCCTGTCCCGGCCCGCCTGCACGGAGGTGCCCCGCGCCGCTAGTCCCGGTGCGGCCGGGCAATCAGCACCGGGCAGTAGGCATGGGCCGCCACGGCCGTACTCACCGAACCCAGCAGCAGCCCGGCAAACCCGCCGCGTCCGCGGTTGCCCACCACCAGCATTTCCGCTCCGCGGCTGGCCTCCATCAGTACCCGTGCCGGCTGTCCGGCCACTGCCTGCCGGGTCAGGCCGTCCGGAACCTCAGTGTCCGCAAATGCTGCGTCCACGGCCTCGGCCAGCGCATTCTCCGCCTCAACTCGCGGAGAGAACTCCGTGGTGGGAAACGGCGTTGCCAGCATGGCCGGGTATTCCCAGACAATGAGCGTCTCAATCCGGCAGCCGAGCAGATCGGCCAGCCGGGCCGCCATCCGCAGTGCCTGCACGGACTCTTCGGAGCCGTCCATACCAACAACAATCCGTTTCCGGGGTGCCTCAGCCATGGGGTTCCTTCCCGAGGTTGGCCAGATATCCAGTAGTCTGCGCGTCATGCAGGCGTAACGGCCAGAGCAGGGCCGGGCATTGTTCCTAAGATGGCGTATATGTCCGCCCTTCGCCGTTCCACCGGCCCCGCCGCCATGACCACGGGACTGCTGCTGGTCCTGGCACTGCTTTCGGCCACGGGCCCGTTCGCCACAGATCTGTATCTGCCGTCCTTCCCGCAGATGGCGGACGAACTGGGTGCCACCGCCACGGGTATCCAGCTCACCCTCACGGCCTTCTTGATTGGCATGGCGGTCGGACAGCTGTTCTTCGGCCCGTTCTCGGACCGGTACGGGCGGTTCCGTCCGCTGCTGATCGGCTCCGTGCTGTTTGTCCTGGCCTCCGTGGTCTGTGCCGTGGCGCCGAACCTGCCGGTACTTATTGCCGGCCGGCTTTTCCAGGGCCTGTTTGCCTCCGCAGGCGTGGTGATTGCCCGCGCCGTCGTGGCGGACCTGACCTCCGGGCAGTCAGCGGCCCGCACCTTCAGCCTGCTCATGACCATTGGCGGCGTGGCGCCCGTACTCGCACCGACCGTGGGCGGCATCCTGGCCGGCAGCATCGGCTGGCGCGGAGTGCTCTGGGTCCTCGCCGGGCTTGCGGCGGCCATGCTCGCCGGGGTGGCCGGTGTTGTCCGGGAGACCCGTCCGCCGGAAAAGCGCAGCAGCGGCCCGTTCCTGGGCGGGCTGGCTGCGGTGCTGCGCCGACGCCGGTTCGTGGGGTATGCGGTGCTGTTCGCCTCCACCTTCGGCGTACTGATGGGCTACATCTCCGCCTCACCGTTCATTTACCAGAACCTGATGGGCCTTTCCCCGGCCGGGTACGGGGTGGCGTTCGGTATTAACGCGCTGGGTCTGGTGCTGGCCGGGTTCATTTCCGCCCGCCTGGCCCGGACGGTGCCGCCGCGACGCACCGTCAGCATCGCCGTCCCGGTGCTGCTGGGTGTCTCTGCAGTCCTTCTGCTGATGATCCTGCTGGACGTTCCGCCGCTGCTGCTGGCCGTGCCGATCTTCCTGGCTGCCTCCTCGGTGGGCTTCATCATGGGCAACACCACCAGCCTGGCCCTGGCCGAGGCAGGATTCGCTGCCGGCAGCGGCTCCGCCGTACTGGGCAGCGGACAGTTCTTCTTCGGCGCCCTGGTCTCCCCGCTGACCGGCATCGCGGGGGAGGACACCGCCCTGCCGCTGGCCCTGGTGATGTGCGGTTCGGCGCTGATGGCGGTCCTGGCGCTGCTGGCGACCCGGAGTCCGGACCAGCCGGACGGGGAACGACGCCGGCTGGCACGGGGAGCGTAGGCTCCGCCGCCGTAGGCCCCGCCGCTGTCGTGCCGCCCGCCCGGGGGCGCGGGCCGCGGCGTCGTTGTACCGGCCGCCGTCGTGCCGTCCCGGGGACACAGGCTGCGACGTCGTCGTGCCCGCCGCCGTGGTGCCGTCCGCCCGGGGACAGGCTGCGGCGTCGTCGTGCCGGCCGCCGTGGTGCGCCGTCGTCGTTGGGGGCAGCCCAACTTGAGCCGGACCGACCCTCGGGCATAGGGTAGTAAGCATACTTACGTAAGCGTGAGTGACCGCCTTTTGCGGCGGCCCCGACCGGACCGCCCGAAATGGACTGACCTACCGAAAGTGGGAACTTCTATGACAAACGGCAACAACTCGGACCAGTACACCTTCCAGAACCCGGTGGACCGTTACCCGTCCATCGCCCCTCCCGTCCAGGACCAGTCCGAGCCGGGACTCGATAAGGACATGACCCCGCACGTGGACCACGGCGAGGACACCTACCGGGGCACCGGACGGCTGGAGGGCCGCAAGGCGCTCGTAACCGGCGGCGATTCCGGCATCGGCGCGGCCGTGGCCATCGCCTTCGCCCGGGAAGGCGCCGACGTCGCCCTCTCCTACCTCCCCGAAGAGGAACCGGACGCGCAGCACATCGCCGAAGTCATCGAGAAGACCGGCCGCAAGGTGGTTAAGCTCCCCGGTGACCTGAAGGACGCCGAGTACTGCAGCCAGCTCGTGGAAGATGCCGTGGCCGGCCTCGGCGGGCTGGACATCCTGGTCAACAACGCCGGCAAGCAGGTTGCGGTGGACAACCTCGAGGATCTCTCTGACGAGCAGCTGGACCACACCTTCAAGACGAACATCTACTCGTTCTTCCGGGTGACCAAGGCTGCGCTGAAGCACCTGCCGGCCGGTTCGAGCATCATCAACACCACCTCCATCCAGGCCTATGAGCCATCGCCGAACCTGCTGGACTACGCCAGCACCAAGGCTGCGATCAACAACTTCACCAAGGGCCTGGGCCAGCAGCTGGCTCCGAAGGGCATTCGCGTGAATGCTGTGGCGCCGGGTCCGTTCTGGACGCCGCTCCAGCCCAGCGACGGGCAGAACAAGGAAGACCTGCCGGAGTTCGGCCAGAGCGTTCCGCTGGGCCGCGCCGGACAGCCGACCGAGCTTGCCCCCGCTTACGTTTTCCTGGCCTCCCCGGAGTCCAGCTACGTGATCGGCGAGACGCTGAACGTCAACGGCGGCACGCCTTCGCCGTAACCGTTTGGTTACACACCGTTGCACCGGGGCCCCGCGTTTGCGGGGCCCCGGTTTGTTTATACAGCGGGTTAGAACAGGTGCCGTGGACGATGATGTGAGGCCCGGCTCCAAGGGTTATGCAAGGTAGTACTGGTCGGGTGCACAGCATCCCACCCAGTGGTGTCGGTGGTACCGGTGAGGTCACAGCAGCCGCAGGGGTACCAGAGAGTGGGAAATCCTGCGGATCGGGCAGCGGAAAACCAGCAGCAAACCACCCGGCCACACAAACCGGCCGACCTACTAAAAACGGCCGCTGCACCCCCGGAAACCCGGAGGAGCAGCGGCCGTTTTGGATCCGAGGGCGCTCCGCTAGCGGGTGACGGTGTCTTCCGTGCGGAAATCGGCACGGTCAATACGGCGGTGGAAGCGCATACCGGCCAGTCCGCCCAGCACGGCGCCGAGCAGTGTAACCACCAGGCTCGCGGCCACGGCGATCCAGGTGCCGGGGCTGACGTTGTTCAGATCCTCCGGCAGCGGAGCCACGGAGTTCAGCTGGCTGATGCTACGGATATCGCTGCCGTAGATCAGGCCCAGGATAATGACGACGGCGGCCGCGATCAGCGCCCACAGCCACACAGCCAGGCCCTGCTTGAGACCGTTGAAGCGTGCCATTCGGCCGGCAACGTAACCGCCGGCAAAGTAGGAAAGCAGCAGTACTGCGAGCATGATGACGGCGCCAATAATACCGGCGGACTGGTTGGCGGCGGCGGATTCGAGGGCCGCCCCCAGATCCGTTTCGGCGGAAAGGTTGATGGCGGCGCCGATCGCGGCGGCCAGCGCCGTCAGCAGCACCACCATACCGGTGGCCGTCAGCCAGCCGAAGAACGCCGAGCCGAACTTCATGCCGCCGAAACGTTCCTTTTCCAAGGCCAGGAGGGCGTCCCGGTTCGGCAGGGCGGCGTCGCCCGCCACACCGTCGCTGTGCCGATCGTTCCGCGCGTTCCTTGCATCGCCGTCCTCCGCAGTCCTGTGGGCGCGGCGGTCACCGCCGGAGTCGCCGGGCAGGTCGCGGCTTGCCGTTACCGGAGCGACCCGGGTGGAGGTGTCCTCGCCGGCGGTGTGCGTGGGGACGGCCCGGGTGCGGGTGTCCTCGCCGGTGGTGTGCGTGGGAACGGCCCGGGTGGAGGTGTCCTCGCCGGCGGTGCTGTCGTTGCGCATCTCTGCTGCCGGGACTGCGCGGGTATCGTTGCGCCCGCCGTCCGGATCCGTGGCGTAGCTACCGGCGTGGCTGCCCGTATGCCGGCCCGGTACCTGACCCTGATCGGCAGCTGAGGCGGAGGCTGCGTCGCTCACCCGTGTGCCGGTGTCTTCAACCCTACGACCGTCTGCGGGAACGGTGCCCGCGGTCTCAGCAGCTGCGGCAGACCGTTCCGAGCGGTCCCGCAGAGGGCCGCCGTCGTTGGCGCCGCGGCCGTTCGAGGAAGTGTTGGCGGGGTTCTCTGGGTCGGTGCTCATTACTGCATCTCCTGTTTCCGTCCGGGGAATCGGGCTGAAGATGCCAGCTTATAAGCATCCTTACTAATTTCTCCACCTGAGGGAGGCAGTGCGTCCGGGTTTAGGGGGCCCTAGGAGCGCGATAACACTACGTTTGGGGATGAATCTGCCGGTTTGGGAAATCCCTGCCGGTTTGCAGCGGAGCGATTTCCCAATCCGGCAGCTGAAACCCAACCCGGCAGCAGGGCATGACCGTCCGGTGTACACATAACGGGCTTATTCGGCGGGTTTAAGCCCCGTATCTGTACATTCGCCGGCGCCGAACCACCCGAAAGGAAATACGCCGGTCGCGGGGAAGCGGTGCAAGACTGATGGAATGGATCCCGATCTCCTTGTAACCCTTGCGGCTGCCCTCGTGATTGCCGTGGGACTGACCGGCATAGTGGTGCCCGTGCTGCCCGGCAGCATCCTGATCATCATTGCCCTGCTGGGCTGGGCCTTCGGCGTGCAGAGCCCGGCGGGCTGGTGGGCTTTCGGGATCGGTGCGGTGCTGCTGGTTGCCGGTATGCTCGCCAGCTTCTTTCTCACCGGGCGGCGGCTGAAGCAGCGGCAGATTCCCACCCGCTCCATCGTTGCCGGCGTGGTGCTCGGCGTCGTCGGAATGTTCACCATCCCCGCCGTTGGCCTGTTCGTCGGGTTCGCCGCCGGCCTGCTGCTGAGCGAATGGCAGCGGCAGCGGAACCTGTCCACCGCCTGGTCCTCCAGCCTGGCCACCCTGAAGGCGATGGGGATCGGCATCCTGGCTGAACTCGCGTTGGCGCTAACCGCGGGTGGCATCTGGGGTGCGGGCGTCTGGGTGCACTTCGCCACCCGCTGATCATGTATAGGGTGTGGCGGTATGAGCGAACCCTCGATCAACCGCAGGATGCGGTCCGTTGAAGACCTCCTCGACCTGATGGACGGGCTCTTTGCGCGTGAATCGGTCCGCTGGACCAGCGACGCCGGGAGCGCCTGGTGGAACAACTTCTACGCAGACCGCACCCGGCCCGTTCCGTTTTTTGCGGACAAGCCCGATGAGAACCTGGCGCGGTGGGTCCGCGAAGGCGTGCTCTCGCCGACCCGTGTACTGGATCTGGGTTCGGGGCCCGGGCGCAATGCCCTCTTTTTTGCTGAGCGCGGATACGCCGTGGACGCCGTAGACCTCTCCTCGGCTGCGGTGAAGTGGGGGCGGGAACGGGCTGCAGACCGGCAGCTGGACGTCTCCTTCACCTGTGGCAACGCTTTCACGCTTCCGCCTGATGCGTTGCCTGGACCGTACGGACTGGTCTACGACTCGGGCTGTCTGCATCACCTTCCCCCGCACCGCCGGATCAGCTACCTGCAACTCCTGCAGCGGACCCTCGCGCCCGGCGGGTATTTGGGGCTGGCCTGTTTTGCCAGGGGCAAGATGGGCGCAGAAGCACCAGACGAGCAGCTCTACCAAGATGGGGAGTTTGAAGCAGGGATAGCCTTCAGTCCGGACGATCTTCGGTGGGTTTTCGCAGACCTGGGCGAGATCGAAATCCGCCCAATGGCAACCCAAGACCGGGATTCTCCGTGGTTTGGCGAATCTTTCCTGCTTACCGCCCTGTTCCGCCGCCCGGAGTGACTGCCGAGCCCTAAGCGCCGGCGACAAACTCCGCGAGATTGCGCAGCTGGTCCACCCGGCACTCCGGCTTGACGTACATCATGTGCCCGGCCTCGTAGTAGTGGTGTGAGAACCGTGCCCGGGCATCCTCGTCCAGGCGCATGTGCGCCCACACATACTCTGCGGCGAAGTGCGGCGTGGCGCCGTCGTAATAGCCGTAGTCCACGTGCACCCGCAGTGACGGGTTGTGGACCAGCAGCCGTTCCAGCGTGCCGGTGACGTCCACGGGAACCCCTTCAAAGTTCTTGTAGCTCCACGGCTGGACGCGGCCGGTGAGGATTTCGTACGGCAGGTCGTTCTCGTACCCCAGCTCCGCACGCACGTAGTGGTTAATCGCTGCCGAGTACGGCCCGTTGATAGCGGTGAGGCTGGGATCGTCCCAGTTGATCCAGTCCTGCTGGTGCGCCGGGGCGGCAGCGAACCGGCCGTCGATGCGACCCACGGACAGGTTCTCCCCGCGCAGCAGTTCGGCGGAGAACATGGCATAGTCCCAGCGCAGGTTGGTGCGGCGGATGAAACCCTCGTCCAGGGTGGTGATTTCCGCGAGCCGGCGGACGACGTCGTCGTACTCCCCGGCGTCCAGCCGCGCCCCTTGGTGCAGGGCGTACACGTAGTCGCGGGAGGCGTACTCCTCGGCTTCGCGCACGACGTCGGCCAGTTCCCGTCCGGGATGGCGGCCGTGATAATGGGCAATGGCGGCATAGGTGGGCAGGTGCAGCGGATACGGGGTTTCCCGCCCGGGTGCGAAGTCCAGGGTGGCCATGTTCAGTACGGTGGAAATCAGGCCGAGGCCGTTGACCGCCAGGCCGTACGCGTCAAAGAGCTTCCCGGCCACAGCGACGGCGCGCAGCGTGCCGTAGGACTCGCCCACCAGGTACTTGGGGCTCAGCCAGCGGTTGTTGCGGGTGGTCCAGAGCCGGATCACCTCGGCCACCAGGTCCCGGTCCTCCTCGAAACCGTGGAACTCGCCGGCGTCGTTGCCGTCCACCACGCGGGAGAAGCCGGTGTTCACCGGGTCGATCATCACCAGGTCCGAGTGCTGCAGCAGGGTCTGCGGGTTATCCACCAGGCCGAAGGGCGGCGGTGTGAGCGCCCCGGCGTCGCCCGAGTCCACCATCCGCGGGCCCAGAAGGCCCATGTGCAGCCAGACGGAGGCGGACCCCGGCCCGCCGTTGAAGGCGAACACCACGGGCCGGCGGTTGGGTCCGTTCTCCGGGGCATCGGCGGTATAGGCGGTCATAAAAATCTCCGCCTTGGGCTGGAATCCGTCCGACTTCCCGTCCTTTACCTCCTCCTTCCGGAAGACCATCCGTCCGGTGGTAGTGGTGTAGCCAAGTCCTGAGGGGAGGGTGTGCCGGCGGACGGCGAAATCGTCGGTGACCTGCGGTGATGCACCGGCTGGATCGGAAGGCGGCGCGGGCGGGAGTTCGGGGGAGACCATGGCAAGCAGACTACCCGTGCCGGGAGCAATTGGCCGGGACCTGAAACGGGCGGTTCCCGTCTGGCCGCGGAAAGGGGCAGGTTTGCTCTTCCCTGCCTCCGGACACCGGTCTACGTTGGGACCACTGTGACCGGCCACGGCCCCCAACAAACGGAGGCTCGTCTCACGCGGCGGTCCACAAGGTGCGGAGGAATGACATGTTTTTCCATAAGCAGGAGCTCCAATTCAAATCCACCCCGGACAAGCCCGACGCCGTTTATGCCCGGAAGCTGCAGGAGGTTCTGGGCGGACAATACGGTGAAATTACCGTGGCCATGCAGTACGGCTTCCAGTCCTGGAATTCCCATGTGCCGGGCAAGTACCGGGACCTGCTCTATGGCATCGCAGCCGAGGAAATGGGCCACGTGGAAATGCTGGCCGTGATGATCGCCCAACTGCTGGAAAAGGCCCCGCTGGGCATCACCAATGACGCGGTGCAGTCCGATCCGACGGTGGCCGCAGTGATGGGAGGCATGGATGTCCAGCACGCCATTGTCGCTGGTGCCGGCGCCCGCCCGGTGGACAGCAACGGCAACCCCTGGACCGGCGGCTACATCACCGCCAGCGGCAACATGCTCGCGGACTTCACCTCCAATGCCAACATCGAAATGCAGGGTCGCCTCGCGGTCGCCCGGCTCTATCACATGACGGATGACCACGGCGTGCGGGATCTGCTGTCCTTCCTGCTCGCCAGGGACACCATGCACCAGAACCAATGGACCGCCGCGGCCCTGGAACTTCAGGCGGAGAATATGGAACAGCTTCCGGTCCCCAGCAACTTCCCGCTCAACAAGGAATACCGGGAAGTCTCCTACCAGTACCTGAACTTCTCCGACGGCGAGCATGCTTCCGAAGGCTCCTGGGCGTCCGGACCCACGCCGGACGGACACGGTGAGTTCAGCTACCATGACGGACCGACGACGTCGGCTCCCATGCCTCCGCCCACCCGTCCGGACGCACGGTTCTACGGGACCACGGACGTGCCCAACGTGGTGGAGAAGGCTGCCGGAGCGGCGCAGGACAAACTGAAGAAGGAGTAGCCCCGAAGCCGGACCCGGCGCGGAGGCCACCGCGCCGGTCTTGGGCTGCGCAAGCTTGGATTGGGCTGGGGCTGCCGCGACGGGTTTTTTGGGCTGCGCAAGCTCGGACTGGGCTGCCGCGTCCGGCCCGGACTGGGGCTGCCGCGACGGTCCCGGACTGGGCTGCCTGCAGATGCTGACCGGCCAGCCTCCTACGCGGTCCGCCCGGATATGGCCGTGTCCGGTCCGTTCGCGGGCCGATCCGCTTTGCCGAAGTACCAGGCCAGGAAAAAGCCCATGGAGACGGTCCCCGCCAGTAGAGCGGCGCGATCGCGGGGTCCGGTCACGCCCCCGCCAAGCAGCGCGGCGCCGCCCGCGGCGTTGAGGGCACTCCACGCGGCGTTGGCGAGGGGGCTGGAGAGCCCGACGCCGGGCGGGGAGGCGAACGGGGTCGGGAACTGCTTGCCCTGCACGGCACTGACGCCGTGTGGAACGGCGTTGGCGAGGAGCACCCCGGCGAAAAACTTCGAGACGATAGTCATGGCGCGAGCGTACCCGCCGACGCCGGTTTTACGGCCGATAAGCATTCTTTCGCACTGTTTGAATTCTTTCGCGCAGTTTGGACTGGCTGAAAAAACGCAAACCGGTCGATTTTCCCACCGGTCGATTTTCCCGCCCGCGGCCGGACCAGCACCCGCCCGCCCGCGGGACCTACGCCCCGCGGGCTCCGGCCGCCGGGCCGAAGTCTGCTAGGCCGCGGTGCTCTTTGCGGCATCCCCGCGGGCACTGCCGGGGGCGCCGCGGGAAGTCAGCTCAGGGGCCGGCTTGGCGTAGAACAGCGCCGCCAGCAGGGCCACGATGATCACGGCGGCAGGCAGGTACAGCGACTGGCCCATGGCCTCCGAATAGCCTGCCTTGAGCGCCTCCGGGAACGCACCGGCGGCAGGTGCCGTCCCGCCGTCGGCCGCCCCGGCGCCCAGGTGTGCACTGAGGCGGGACTGCATGATGGCGGCAATGGCGCTGCTGCCGATCACGGCACCGAACTGGCGGGTGGTGTTGTAGACGCCGGATCCCGCGCCGGCGACATCAGCGGCCAGATTGCGGGTGGCGGTGAGCGAGACGGAGGGCCAGATGCAGGCGTTCGCAAAGCCCATCAGGAGCATCGGGAGCACGAGCTGCCAGTACGGCACATCCGGGCTGAGCAGTGCGCCGAGCCAGATCAGGGATGCGGCCATGGAGGCGAAGCCGACGACGGCGATGAACTTGGGGTTGCCGCGTTGCACGGTTTTGCCCGCCAGCGGGGCCAGGACGCCGGACAGGACAGCCATCGGGGCCAGCAGCAGGGCGGCCTGGGTGGGGCTGAGTCCGCGAACGTTCTGCGCGAAGAGGATCAGCGGCAGGGAGAACGCGGTCACGGCGAAGCCCATGCCGGTGATGGAGATATTGGCCAGCGAGAAGTTGCGGTCCCGGAAGAGCTTCAGCGGCAGCAGCGGTTCGGCACGGTTCAGGCGCTGCCAGAGCACAAACAGGGCCAGCAGGACAATGCCCGCAATGATCAGCGACCAGACCGAGATGGGCCCGGCGATGGTGCCCCAGTCATAGCTCTCGCCTTCCTGGATACCGAAGACCAGCGCAAACATGCCCGCCGCACTGAGCAGCACGCCCAGGTAATCGAAGCGGTGCACCGAGGTGGAGAGCCGGGGCACCAGCCGGTAGGCGAGGATAAAGCCCACCACACCCACGGGGATGTTAATGAAGAAGATCCATTCCCAGCCCAGGCCGTCCACCAGGACGCCGCCGAGGATCGGTCCCACCAGGGTGGCGACGCCCGCCGTGGCGCCCCAGAGACCCAGAGCGGTGCCGCGCTTTTCCGGTGGGAAGATCCGGGTGATCACGGACATGGTCTGCGGGGTCATCAGTGCCGCGCCGAAGCCCTGGAAGACACGGGCCAGAATCAGCGCATCCACGCTGTTGGCAAAGCCGCACCAAAGGCTGGACAGGGTAAAGACCACCAGTCCGATCAGGTAAACGCGGCGGGGACCAAAGCGGTCGCCCAGCCGTCCGGTAATCAGCAGCGGCACCGCGTAGGCCAGCAGGTAGGCACTGATCACCCAGATCACCTGGTCCAGGCCTGCGCCAAGGTCTTCCATGATGGCCGGGGTGGCGATGTTTACGATCGTGGAGTCCACCAGGATCATGAAGAAGCCGATGACCAGGGACCACAGTGCGGGCCAGGGCCTGACCGTCTCCGGGGAAAGGTTTTTCAAGGTGCTTGCTGCCGTTCTGGAGAGTGGGTGCCGGGCCGGGATGTGTCCCGGGACGGGCCGTAAAAGAGCCGAAATCCATTGTGCACTTAGGCTCCCTTAGGACCAACCCGGGACTGTCCCTGGGTATTCCGGGTTTCAGAAGCGGCGCCGGTAGCCCGCGCCTAACCCGCGCCTAACCCGCGTCCAGCCCGCGCCTAACCTGCGTCCAGCCCGCGCCTAACCCGCGTCGAAAACCTCTCCGTTGCGCGGCAGCCACGGTCCGGCCCCGCCTCCGGGATGCAGAAAAGCCACTGGCAGGCCGCGGCAGGTGCCCCAGTCCATAGAGTCCGTGACCTGGAGATGGACATGCGGCTCGGTGCTGTTGCCGGAGTTTCCGCAGGCGCCAATCCGGACGCCTGCCCGAACCCGGGCACCCGGCACCGCCTCCACGGAGCCGCAGGCCAGATGCGCGAGCAGCACAAAGGGGCCCTCCGGTTCCAGGGCAATCACCACAGAATTGCCGGCAATTGCGTTCGGGCCCTGCCGCACCCGCCCGCGCTGCGTCAGGGCGTAGGCGAGCAGTGCGGGCTGGGAGCGGCGTGCCTGATGGTCCGGTTCGCCGTCGTGCACGGAGACCACGGTGCCCGACGCCGGTGCCAGCACCGACACCCCGAAGCCGTGGAAGATCTCCGGCGCCTCCGTGGAGAGCAGGGACCGCCATCCGGGCGGTCCGGACCGGCCGTGTGCGTCCACGGCCACGAAGTCGATGGCGTAGGCGGTGCCGAACAGGTCGGTGCCGTGGCTGGGGACGCGGTTGGCAGGGCTGTTCTGCGTCAGCCAGCGGCCGGTGAACGGCAGCCGCAGGATGGCCGGTGCTGTTGGTGCTGCCTCGGACACGGCATCCCTTTCTCCCCGCCGGTGTTCCCTCTGTTAGGCCCGGTGTCTGTCAGGCCCCGGAGCGTGGACGCGCCAGGACCCCGATTTCGGTGCCTGCCTGGTTGTAGATCCGCAGGGTGTCGCCGTCGACGTCGGCCGCTGTACCGGCGGACAGCCATTCATCCACGTCGTGGCAGAGCATCATGGTGGAGGCCATGTCCTGCAGGGTGACGCGGGTGCCCTCGATGCTCCAGTGGCCCATCAGCCGGTTGCAGCCGTCGGTGCCGCTAACCCGCCCGCCGGGATTAAACTCCAGCGACGGTGCCTTCGGGTTGGCTGTGTCTCCCCAGGCCCCGGTGACGTCGGCGTCCGGGGCGGTGCCGCCGTCGTCCGGTGAGGCGCTGTTGGCGGCGTCCCCGCATGCCGCCAACAGCAGGGCGGCGGGCAGCACCAGTGCCAGCAGCGTCCGGCCCGTCCACCGGGACATCACAGCCACTTATTCCGCTTGAAGGTCAGGTAAAGGACTATCCCGGTCACCAGCATTCCCAGGAGGGCCAGCGGATAACCGAACTGCCAGGACAGTTCCGGCATGTTCTCGAAGTTCATGCCGTAGACGGTGCCCACCAGGGTTGGCGCAAATAGGATGGCGGCCCAGGAGGAAATCCGTTTCACCTGCTCGTTCTGCTCAATGCTGGTTTCGGCCAGCCGATTCGAGGCCAGCGTGGAGGACAGGGTCAGTGCGTTTTCCAGGATGGCGCGGTACGCGTTGGCCCGGTCGATCAGCCGCAGCACGTGGTCCAGTACATCGCCCAGGTTGTCCCGCAGCTCAGCCGGAACGCCGTACTGGTCAGCGTTGTTGCGCAGTTCCCCCACTACGGTTTGCAGCGGGGAGATGGCGCGCTGGAACTGGATCACCTCGCGGGAGAGTTCGTAGATGCGGCGGGAGACCTCGGCGTCGCCGCCGAACAGCTGGTCCTCAATTTCGTCAATGTCGTTTTCAAGTCCGGCCGCCACCGGAGCGTACTCATCCACCACCTGGTCCAGTACGGCGTACAGCACCGCCTGCGGCCCGAGCATCAGCAGTTCCGGTTCCTGCTCCAGCCGCTTGCGCACCCGGGCAAGGTCAGGGGATTCGGCGTGCCGGACGGTGACCACAAAGTTGGGTCCCACAAAGAGGTGCAGCTCCCCGAACTCCACGCGTTCGACGTCGTCCAGGTAGCGCGCGGGGCGAAGCACCACAAACAGCTGCTCGTTGTACTGCTCCAGCTTGGAGCGCTGATGGCCGGCCAGGGCGTCTTCGACAATCAGCAGGTTCAGCCCGAACTCTTCGGCCAAGGCCAGCAGCTCTATTTCGTCCGGCCGGTAGAGGCCAATCCAGGCCATGCCGCCGGAGGTTCGGGTCAGCTCGAAGGTCTCGTCCAGGCTGTCCGGGTCGTGACTGCGTTTGCCGTCCACGTAGACCGCATTGTCGACCAGCGTCATGGACATTCCCCTAGCGTCGAAACCCTTAGTGCCGGCAGCATTACCGGCAGCGGTCCGGGCGCCGGACCATGGCCCATTATCCTCGTTCCCGCCCTGTTGCGGCCATCGGCGCCGCACCGTTACCCGGGATCAGGCATTTAGGCCCGGCGCCCCGAAAGCTCAGAACCGCCAGATGAGCGGCACGTACAGCTCTGCGGCGGCGAGGAAAACCAAGGAGAGCGGCAAACCGAGGCGCCAGTAGTCTCCGAAGCGGTATCCGCCGGGCTGCATCACCAAGAGGTTGGCCGGGGTGGCGATGGGGGTGAGGAAGGCGGCGGCCCCGGCGACGCTGAGTCCCATCATGAAGGGCAGCACGCTGACCCCGAGCGTTTGCGCGAAAGTCACCGCTACCGGCCCCATCACAAGCACGGTGGCCACGTTTGAGATGAACTGGCCCAGGATGAGGGCGAGGACGCAGATCACCAGCAGGGCCAAATGCGGGGACACGTCGCCGGCTGAATCCAGGACCAGGGCGGCGATCCCATCTGCCGCGCCCGAGGAAACGAAAGCCGAGGACAGCGGGATAAGCGCGCCGATGAGGACCACGGTGCTCCAGGAAATGGCCCGGAACCCCTGCGGCACGGTCACCACCCCCAGGAGGACCAGGGCGGCTGCGGCCAGCAGCCCCACCATTACCGGCGGGAGGAGGCCGGTTGCCAGCAGCAGGATCGTGGCGGCCAGCACGGTAAGGCAGCGGCGCCATCCGCGTCCCAGCGGTACGCCCCGCTGGAGGATATGCGGCGGTTCGACGGCGATGACATCAGCGGACTGCACGTAGCGGCGCAGCGCGTCCCAGGGGCCGTGGACCAGTACCGAGTCGCCGGCGCGCAGCGTCAGGGTCCCGGGCGGGGCGGGATCATCGGGAGCCGCATCGGCGGTCCCGCCGCGGTGCAGCGCGACGATGACCAGGTCTTCCCGCTGCGTGGTCATGCCTGGGCTGACGATGCGTCCGATCAGCGTTGAACGCGGCGCGACGAGGACCTCGACGGCACCCATTTTTCCCGTGAACAGCCGTTCCGTGTCGAGGTCGGCCGTATAGCTCTCGCGCCAGGACTTCACCCGGGCCCGCGGGTCAGCCCCCGCCTCCGCGAGCCGCTCGGGCGTGCGCCCGGGCAGGAGCCTGCGGCCGAGGAGCACCACCAGGAGAGTTGTCACCACAACCAGGGGGAGCCCCACCAGGGCAAATTCGAAGTACCCGAACTCCCGCCCGCCGGAGCTGGCGGAGAGGTCCGAGACGATGATGTTCACCGGAGTTCCGGTCAGGGTCAGCAGCGATCCCGCACTCGCGGCGAAGGCCAGCGGAATCAGCATGTGCGAGGGGACGACGCCGGCCCGCGCGGTTGCGACGACGACGACGGGCAGCAGTGCAGCGACGGCGCCGTTAATGCTGATCACCGCGGAGAGGAGTGCAGCGACGGCCATGATGGTGATGAGCAGGCCGGTGCGGCTCAGGGAGGAGCGAAGTTCTAGCTGCTGTCCGATCCATGCAGTGATTCCCGTGGCGTCGAGGGCCTCGCTGAGAACAAACAGCGAGGCAATAAACAGGGTGATCGGGTCACTGAAACCCTGCAGGGCTTCGTTTAGCGTGAGCACACCGGTGGCCCACAGTGCCACTGGAACAAAGAGCGCGACGATCACGAGGGGCACCCGGTTGGTCATAAATCCCGCGACTGCCAGGGCGAGGACCGCAAAGGTGGCGAGCATGGGCGGGATCATGCGACCGGGCTTTCGGTTGTATCCACTTCTCACCCCTGGGTCGGCGCCCCGACGGCTGGTGCACGCGGGATTTTCCCCGCTTCAATAGCCTGCCTCCGGAACCCGTGCAAAGCCATAGCGGCACCAACGCGGCGGCACATTTGTCCCGTCATCGGCGTACCTGCTCATCGGCGTATCCCGATGCCGGTGTGCGGGTGGGGGAGAGAGGGTGCAGGCTTATTCGGCCCGGAAAAACGGCTTTGTCGGTGCCGGCCCGCTGTCCTGCCCACTGCCTGGGCCGGAGTCCGTCCCGCTGCCTGTCCCGCCGTCCATGCTGCCGTCCGCGCCGGTGCCTGTCCCACCGCCCGTCCCGGTGCCTGCCCCGCCGTCCGTGCCGCTGTCTGTCCCACCATCCGCGTCGCCGTCTGTCCCACCATCCGCGTCGCTGCCTGCCCCGCGGTCTGCCCCGGAGCGCGTCTCCCGGGCGGCGGCACCCGGCCGCCGGCCGCCATGCAGTGCCCGGAGGGCGTTGAGGATGGCCGCCAGGTCCACCGCTTCCTGCGTCAGGGCGCCGGCCACCGCGGGAATGAACCCGAAGGCGGCGGTCAGCATCAGCCCTACGCTCAGGATGATGCCCAACCAGATGCTGCTCAAAGCCACCCGCATGGTCCGGCGGCCGATCTCCACGGCGTCGGCCACCCGGCTGATGTCGTCGGCCACCAGCACAACGTCGGCGGATTCGCTGGCGGCGGTGGAGCCGCGCGCCCCCATGGCGATGCCGACGTCGGCGGCCGCCAGCACCGGAGCGTCATTGACGCCGTCGCCCACCATAATCACCGGCCGGGGCGAGAGCGTGCGTACCGCGTCCACCTTGTCCGCGGGCAGCAGCCCGGCCCGGACATCGGTGATCCCGAGTCCTGCCGCCACGGCGCCTGCCGTGCCCGGACCGTCTCCGGTCAGCATCACGGTGCGCCGGATGCCGAGTGCGGCCAGGCGGTGCAGGGTGGCGGCGGCGTTTTCCCGCACCGCATCACTCATGATCAGGGTGCCGGCAAAGTGTCCGTCGATGCCGACGTAAACCACCATCTGGCCCGGTTCCAGGTGTGCCGGAACCGTGTCAGCGGCGGTTTCAGCCACAAAGCGTTCCTTGCCCACGCGGACGGTGTGCCCGCCCAGCACGGCTTCCACACCGTTGGTTGCCACTTCCCGGGCGTCCCGGGAGGACTGGAGGCCAAGTCCGCGGGCTGCGGCTGCCTGCTGCACCGCGGCGGCCAGGACGTGGGAAGAGTACTGCTCTGCCGAGGCCGCCAGGCCGAGCACTTCCTCCGCCCCAAAGCCGGGCTGCGGACGGACCTCCACGAGTTCGGGCTGCCCGTGCGTCAAGGTGCCGGTTTTGTCGAAGGCCGCACTCTCGGCTTTGGACAGCTGCTCCAGCACGGCTCCGCCCTTGACGATGATCCCGGCGCGGGCCGAACGGCTCATTCCGCCCAGGAATGCCACGGGAGCGGCAATCAGCAACGGGCACGGCGTGGCCAGGACCAGCACCTCGGCAAACCGCACGGGGTCACCGCTCAACGCCCACGCCACCCCGGCGATCAGCAGGGAAACAGCAGTGAAGGGAACCGCGAAACGGTCTGCAAGCCGGACCACCGGTGCCTTGGACCCTGCGGCTTCGGCCACCAGCGCAACAATGCGCTGGTACTGGCTGTTCTCCGCCGTGGCGGTGGCCCGCAGCAGTACGGCGCGGGTGCCGTTGACCGAACCGCTGAGCACGGCGTCGCCGGCGTAGCGGGTAACCGGCAGCGGCTCGCCGGTCAGCGAGGATTCGTCAAAGCCGCCTTCGGGGGAGACGAGTTCCCCGTCCACCGGCACCACCTCGGCCGGACGGATCAGCAGCAGGTCACCGGCAACCACCTCCGTGGCCGGAATGTCCTCGGCGGCCGCTGTGGTGTCGCCGCCGGGAAACCGGTGCGCACGCTGCGGTGCGCGTTCCAGCAGGGCATCCAGTTCACCGCGGGCCCGCCCGGCGGCATAGTCTTCCAGGGCCTGCCCGCCGGAGAGCATCAGCACGATGATCAGCGCCGCCAGGTATTCCCCCACGGCAACCGTGGCCGCAATGGCGATAACCGCCAGAATATCCAGCCCCCAGTTGCCGGCCCGGATGTCCCGGACCATGCCCGCAGCGGTTTTCAGTGCCACCGCCGAGGCGAAGAGGCTGGCGGTCCAGGCAGCGGCAGTGCCCGCACCGGCCCACTGCAGCAGCAGAACCGCCACACCCGCCAGCACGGTGGCGAACACCAGCGGATAGCGGCGGACCGCGCGGGGGAGACGGAACAGAGTGGCCATGTCTCTGTTGTAGGCCTGTCGGTGCGGGGTTTCCAGCAAGCGAAACCTCACCTAACTAAGCCACCGTCCCGGCATTCGGTGGGCTAGAGGACGCGGCGGCTGAGCAGGCCGGACATCAGGAGCAGGAGCCCGACGGCGAGGGGCCAGAGTAAGTACATGCTCAGGAGGGCACCGAATGCGGCAACTGCCAGGCAGGTCAGCATGGTGCCGCACACCAGGATCAGGCCCAGCGTGATCCGGAGGAGGCCGCGGTGTGGTGACGGAAGGGGCGGAAGCCATGCGGGACGCTCGTCAGTCCAGCTCATCCGGCAATTTTAGGGCGGGACGGGTCCATGCGCACCCACTCTGCGCCGGTTTTTCTGCCGCAGCCAGCCACTTCGGCTCTTCACGGTGTGCCAGGCACGTGAAAGGATGGCGACACCCTGCCCGCCAACCCGTCGGAGTTTGCCCTCATGGACCAGAGTGACCTGTTAATTGATGCCTTCGGACGCCTCCCCGAGACGGTTCGCCGGACCGTCCAGGATCTGGACGCCGATGCCCTGAACCACCGCCCATACCCGGAGGGGAACTCCATTGCCTGGTTGATCTGGCACCTTGGCCGGGTGGAGGACGCCCAGATTGCCGACGTCGCCGGGCAGGAACAGGCCTGGACCGCGGACGGCTGGGCCAAACGGGTGGGGTTGCCGCTGGCCGTGGAGGATACCGGGTACGGGCATACCTCCGAGCAGGTGGCGCAGGTGCGGGTGCATTCCGCCGAGGTGCTGCTGGGCTATTACGACGATGTCCATGCCCGGACGGAGGCATTTGTTTCCGGGCTCTCCGCACAGGACCTGGACCAGGTGGTGGACCGGGCCTGGGATCCGCCCGTCACGCTCGGTGTCCGGCTGGTGAGCATCCTCGCGGATTGCCTGGAGCACGCCGGCCAGGCTGCTTATGTGCGCGGCCTGGTGCTGTCCCGGCGTTCCTAGGTTTCCCCGGCAGCGGGGCCGGGTCAGCCCAGCGAGACCAGGAGTTTTTCGCAGGCGTTAAGGCAGCGCCGGCAGGCCTCGGCGCAGATCCGGCAGTGCTCATGCATGGACGCGTGCTGCTGGCATTCCTCGGCGCAGGCAGCGCAGGCTGCCATGCAGGCATGTAGCAGGGCGGCGGTTGCGGGGCCCGTGGTTGCTGTCCGGGACAGCACAGCGGCCGTGGCGGCGCAGATTTGCGCACAGTCCAAATTGGTCCGGATACAGGTGACCAAATCGCCGAGCATGTCCTCGCCCAGGCAGGCGTCTGCGCAGGCATTGCAGACGGAGGCACATTCGCCGCAGGCTTCGAGGCATTCGGCCAGCAGTCGGGGATCTGCGGCGCGGGGGCCGGCGGGGTGGCTTTCGAGCATTTTGGTGATCACGGACATGGGATTCTCCTTGATTCCGGTGAGCTTGCCTTCGGCCGTGCCCGGGCTCCGGCCGCGGCCTTGCCACCACCGTAACGACACCGTGCAGGACTTCCAAAGGGGGCTTATGGTTTGGCTGCGGCACGGCGGCGTGATTAGAATCGATGTAGCCTAGCGGGTGGTTATCCGGTGTGATGTCGGCTTTGATGCCGAAGGCGATGCCGGACCCGCGCCGTGTGGCGCAGTTTGGGGCTTTAGCTCAGTTGGTAGAGCGTTTCGTTCGCAATGAAAAGGTCAGGGGTTCGATTCCCCTAAGCTCCACAGATCCGAAGGGGTCCGCTTTCCCTGTTAGCAAGGGGAGCGGGCCCCTTTTTCATGTTCCTCAGGGCCTGTCCATGCTGCAGGTCCTTTCCTGTTCCGGGTACCGGAAATATACCCCTACCGTAGGTAGTGTTCTATTGGTACAGTGCCAGCCATGGACACCACTACAGCCTCGTCAGGCACCCTCAACGCCCGCTCCCTCCTGCTGCCGTATCTGCTGGCCCTGGTTGCCGCCATGGCATTGGTCCAAGCCGTCATCGCCCTGACCGGGGGAGGAATCGGCGTTGCCGGCGGCGCATTGACCGCTGCGGTGGCCGCCGGAACCGCAGCCTGGATCTGGCGCAATTACCGCCGGCTGACCCGGATCCGCTTTGGACTGGCCATCGCCCACGTCATTGCCTTCCTCGCCGTCACCGCGTCCTTTAACCTGCACGCCGTCATTCGGCTGTTCGCCTTGGGACCAGACGGAACGGAAGCGCAGGCGGCGCAGGAGCTGCTGGCAACGCCCTGGTTCGGAGCCACGCTGCTGATGAGTGCCGTGTGGGGGACCGGCGTGCTGATCCACCTGGCCGGGTCCGTCCTGGGCCGTGGGTGGGAGGACTAAGGGGTGGCACATCCCTCAGAGGAAGAGGAATGGATCCGGGCGCGAATCGCCTCCTGGGTGGAGACTTACAAAAAATCGATGCTGACACCGGTGATCCTGCGGGTGGTGGCCGAGCACCAGCCGGTCACAGTGGCCGGCATTGCCGCAGGGGTTGCCTCCGGTACAGGATGGAAGATCACCGAGCGCAGCCTCTACCGGACATTGAAACGGCTTCAGGACGCGGGACTCCTGCACGGTGAAGAGGTGGAGGTGCCCCGGACCGGAGCCCGGCGGAAGGACATTTCCCTGACCGGGGCGGGCGAGCAGTTCCTCGCCGGTATCAGGGCGAACCTCGTTGAATAGTCCGGTGCGGTGCCGGGCCTAAAGGGAAAGGCGTGCAGCTGATGAGGATCCTCGTTACCGGTTCCACTGACGGACTGGGGTACGCCGCGGCGGATGCGCTGCTTACCGCCGGACACGACGTCGTCGTCCATGCCCGCAGCAGGGAGCGGACCTCCGCCCTCGAACCGCTGCTGGACCGCGGTGCGGAAGCAGTGGTGGCCGACTTTGCGGACCGGGACTCGGTACGGAACCTGGCCGGGACCCTGAACACGGGCCACCGCCTCGATTCGGTGATCCATAACGCCGGTGTGGAAACCGGTCCGTCCGTGCTGGAAGTCAACGTGGTGGCACCCTACCTGCTCACCGCCCTGCTCGAGGAACCGCAGCGGCACATCTACCTGAGCAGCAGCTCCCACTTCAGCGGCCGTCCCTCACTGTCCGGCGCCGACTGGACCGGCGGAAAACCGGGATCCTACGCGGACAGCAAACTCTACGTGACCACGTTCTCCGCCGCCCTTGCCCGCCGCCGTCCGCAGGTGCTGGCCAACGCGGTGGATCCGGGCTGGGTGCCTACCAAAATGGGCGGCCCGAACGCGCCGGATGATTTTGCCCTGGGCCACGAAACCCAGGAATGGCTCGCGGCCAGCGAGGATCCCGACGCGCTCACCAGCGGCGGCTACTGGTACCACAGGAGGCGCAGACAGCCCCATGCCGCTGTTCTGGACACCGCTTTCCAGGACGAGCTGCTGCAGGCCCTCGCAGCGGAAACGGGTACTGCGCTCTAATACCCCGGGTCGGGGGATTCCGGCGGGGGAACCCGGCGGTGGGCTTCGGCGGATGCTTCCGGCGGGCTGGGGATTCGGCGGAGGCTTCCGGCGGGCTGGGGATTCGGCGGGTCGAGCTTCCGTCCGGGAATTCCGGCGGGGTCTCGGCCGGTCAGGCCCGCTTGTTCAGGACGGCGCGCTCGGCTTTCTCCCGCCTCATTCGGGTCAGGAGCAGAATGATGATCGGCAGGCCGAAGAATGCGCTGAACAGTATGGGCCCTGCTGCCTCACGGAGGAAGGCGGTGAGGGCACCGACCGCAATCAGCGCCGCTGTACTGCCGAGCAGGAGCATCGGGGCTTTCTTATCGACGCCGCTGCGCCGGAGCAGGAGTCCAATCCCGGCTGCGAGCACCGCACAGGTCAGGGCAAGCCATAGCACCGCCAGCACTCCAAGGGCCGGGGAAAGGGCCCGGTCACTGGTGAACATGGTGGCTGCGCCGAGCCCGTTGACGATCATCAGCGGAATGGCCAGGACACCGGCAGCCACCCGCCGGCTGGAGGACTGCGGGGGCAGCGGAGGCGGGGGTGTTTCCCGGTAGCCGGTCTGGTGCGCGTACGCGGGATACCCGGTGTCGCTGCGGGCCTCGGCCATGAGACGGACCTTTCCTTGTGCCTTGTGCCTTGTGCCTTGTACCAGGTACCTGCCTGGCGATTGTGTTCAGTGAGTACGTGATCCCCGGGAATCAGCGCAGGATGCACCGCCGGTGGAAACCCGATCCTACTAGGGGTGGGGGACACAACACCGGACGGCCCACGGTTGCGGGGCCGGACTGCCTACGCTGGAAACATGAAAGTCACTGGCATTATCCGTCCTGTCGAAACCCGGGAACTGGAAGCCGAGGGTGAGAGCTTCCTGGAAGCACGTGAAGCGCTGCAGGCGCAGGTCCCCGAAGGCTGGCAGCTGATCATGGTGACCACCCACCCATAGCGTTGGCCGGTTAGACTCCCGGCATGAGCATCACCCTTCACCGGATGACGGCCGCAGACGCGGATGCCGTTACCGCATTCCTCTCCGCCAACCGCTTCCCCTTCCATATGAACCCTGCTCCAACGGCGGAGCAGGCCGCGTCGCGGGTGGCCGCCGGCGACTTCTGGAGCGGGGAGTCGCAGGGCTATTGGATCCGGTCCGACGGCGAGGACGTGGGCATGACGGTGCTGGAGGACCTCGGAGACGATAATCCGGTCTTCGACCTGCGGCTGGCGGAAGGCTGGCGCGGGAAGGGACTCGGCGTCGACGTCGTCCGGGCCCTGTGTCGCCTGGTCTTCACCGAGATGCCCGGGATAGTGCGGTTTGAGGGCCAGACCCGGGAAGACAACATCGCCATGCGTAAAACGTTTGTCCGCGCAGGGTTCGTGAAGGAAGCGCATTACCGTCAGGCGTGGCCCACGGCAGAGGGTTCCCGGGTCGCTTCCGTGGCCTATGCCATACTTCGGACTGACTGGGAAAACGAGACGGTCACACCCTTTGAATGGAACGATCTGCCCGGCTGATGGGTGGGACTGGAGCGAACGGTGCGCGGAGACTCGGCTATTGCGGTGCGGGGGCTGACCAAACGGTTCGGCCGGGTTGCTGCCGTGGACGATTTGTCCTTCGAGGTGGAGGCAGGCAGCGTGTTTGCCTTCCTGGGCGCCAACGGAGCAGGTAAATCCACCACAATCTCCTGCCTCACCACTGTGCTTCCCTTCGACGCCGGAACAGTGGAGGTGGCAGGGCACGATGTGGTGCGCCGCGGCAACGGAGTCCGCGAGGCCATCGGCGTGGTCTTTCAGGATTCGATGCTGGATCCCATCCTGACCGGCAGGGAGAACCTGCAGACCCGGGCGAGGTTCTACTCCCCGGACAAGGCCGCGAACAATGCCCGGATCCAGGAATTGAGCCGTCTGGTCGGGTTGGAGGATTTTATTGACCGGCGCTACAGCACGTACTCGGGCGGGCAGCGGCGGCGCGTTGATATTGCCCGTGCCCTGCTGTACTCGCCGTCGATCATCTTTCTGGACGAACCCACTGCCGGGCTGGATCCGGCCAGCCGCGCAATAGTCTGGTCCACCATCCATGACCTGCGCGAAAACCAGGGTCTGACCGTTTTCCTCACCACGCACTACATGGAGGAAACCGAGGAAGCGGACCGGGTCTGCGTGATCGAGAAGGGCCGGATCATCGCGGACGGCACGCCCACCACGCTGCGGGCACAATACAGCCGCAGTGTCCTGTCCATCACCTCCGCTGATCCCGGCGCCCTGCGCATGCTGGCACGGGAGACGGGAGTGGACGTCATCGGCGGTGAAGCCAACATGGTCCGGCTGGCTGTGGAGCGCTCCGACACGGCCCGGGAGCTCCTCGCCGAACACGGCGGCAACGTGCTGGACTTCGAGTTCCGCCACGGCACCATGGACGATGTATTCTTGGCCCTCACCGGCCGGACGGGGGACGCCGAGTGAACGTGGTTATGGACATTACCGGCCGGAACCTGCGCCTGTATTTCCGGGACCGGCTGAATGTTTTCTTCTCTCTGCTGGGCGCGCTGGTCCTGTTCCTGCTCTATACCCTCTTTCTGGGCAACCAGCAGACCCAGGGCCTGGCCGAGAGCTTTCCGCAGGCCTCGGAAGAGGACATCAAGGGCTTTGTTGACGCCTGGATGTTTGCCGGCATTGTCGGCATCACCGCCATCACCACGGGCCTGGCCGCCGTGAACGTCATTGTGGATGACACTGCCACAGGCCGCTTCCGGGACTTCCTTGTCTCGCCCATCGGCCGCGGGCAGCTGGTGCTGGGCTATCTTCTGTCCACGGTGGTGATTGCACTGATCATGACCACCGTGGTGTTTGCCGTGAGCCTGGCCTACCTGGCCCTGGCCGACGGCGTGTTCCTCAGTGCGGGAGAGCTGGCCCGCACCTATGGATACCTGGTGCTCAGCTGTACCGCCTTCGGGGCGCTTAGCTCGTTCATTGTCACGTTTGTCCGCACTCCCGGGTCCTTTGCTGCCCTGTCCACGCTGGTGGGCACCATCCTCGGCTTCGCGGCGGGCTCCTACATTCCGGTGGGGGCGTTCCCGGAGGGGGTGCGCAACTTCGTGAGTGCGCTGCCGTTCCTGCAGGCTTCCATGGTGGTCCGCCAGGAAATGACCGAAGGTCCCCTGAGCGCGGTGACGGACCAGCCGCAGGCGGTCGACGAGGTGGAGCGGCTGTTCGGCATCTCGGCCTATGTGGGGGACTGGGCGGTGCCCACGGGCTACGTTGTTCTGGTCCTGGTGGCCATGGTGGTGGTCTTTACCGTCCTCGCCGCGGTGCGGATCCGGTCCCGCATTCGCTGACGACGGCGCCGGCCACAGTTACGTGCCGGCCGGTGTTCCGGTTGCTGTGCCGGGGCCGGCGTTGTGGACCGTCGTGCCGGTCGATGTGCCGGTTGCCGTGCCCGGGCCGGCGTTGCGGGCCGCCTCGATTCGCAGCCCCAGGTTTTCCAGACCTGCACGGATCATTGCGCCGTAGCCTTCGGTGCCCAGTACATCCGCGGCGGCGAGACCCAATACATGGTGGCGGCGTGCCTTGCCGGGCTCGCCGCGGCGGAGGTAGCCGTCGCCGAGGTTCAGGTGCAGCGAGGGTGCAAACCCGCGGGCTGAGGGGATGCCGAGAGGCACCAGGTCCCCGTCCCGGACGCCTGCATACTCAGCCAGGGCGGCCTCGTCCCAGGCTATTTCAGCTGGTAGATCCGATTCCGTATCTGCCAGATAGTGCGCCAGGATGCATCGGTGGGCGTGCTCGCCCGGACCCGTACCTTCCCAGCACGTGAGGAGACGCCGTCTTCCTTCGGTCCGGTTCCCGCCCAGAGCTACTGCCACGGCGTCAGTGATTTCTGCCCACGATGTCATCCGGGAAGCCTAACCGTCTCCCGGCCGGGCCCATAGTCTGTTCCGGCGGAAGCCTCACCTGTTCCGGCCGGGCCCCTAGCCCTAGCCCGTTCCGACGGAAGTCTCACCTGCTCTGGCCGGGCCTCAGCCTGCTCCGAGCCCCATCTGCTTCGGACCCCTCACGGCTCCGACGAGGAGCCCGGTCGCAGGGTCAGAACGGTGCAGGTTCGGGGCACGTCTGATCGGTGTCCCGGTGTCCCATTTCCAGGAAGGGGTCGGTCCGATAAACCCGGCCCGTAGGCGAGGTCCACTCCATCACGCCGGGTGCTGGTTGACGCGCAGTCCAAAACCCCAACGTCTTGAACCGGTGGTGCCGCCGGCATAGGTGGGCCAGGTTTCCATGGTCCGTTGTGCCACCCTTTCCCCACTCCGTGGTGTGGTCGATTTCCGAGACTGCAGTGCTAACCCTGCAGCCAGGAAACCGGCAGGTCCCGTCCCGGGCCCTTAGCCATCGGGCCAATCCGGCAGGGACTTTTCGGCGCCTGCCAACCCCGAGGATCTCTCCGGTATCCGGATCCTGAACCAAACCGGTCCAGCGGGTAGCGGTGCGGGCGAGCCTACGGGCCGCTTCGGCACTGATCGGACCGTACCCGTGCAGCTCGGCCGGTTCCTCGTTGGCACCGAATAGAGTCTCGGCGTTGATGAGGACCATAATCTCTGCCCGCGGTAGGAACGCGTCGGGGTCGGCATCCTTGGATCCGCTGCCCCCTCCTGGCTGGGCTTCATTGCCGGCACCTGCACGGTTGCGCCCGCCGGACGGGACGGAACCCAGACCGCCCATAAGGAGCTGGGCCAGGATGTCTGCGCGCAGCTGGTCCGTGGTCCTGGAGTCCCCTGCCGTCCGTTCGCCGCGGGCCGCTGTGGAGAGCGCCGTGTAGATCTGCTGGGCGTCCGCCGCCGGCAGATGCGCGGACAGCCATGACATGCCGTCCTCGTCGCGGTCCAGAACAACCCGCCGCTTATCAAAGGCGGTCAGGTGCCGTTCGGGAATGGTCCGGGGATATGTCCGCTCCCGCAGTCGCCGGGCCTGGGCAGAGAACTGGGCACGGGTTGTGCCTTCGGCCTTGTCCAGCAGTTCGGATTCGAACCCGTGACGTTCCGACGCTGGAACGGTCTCGCACTGATCCAACACCACCTGGGCATGGGCATAGGAGAAGCGCCCTTCTTCGAGCCCGGACAAGGTAGCGGTATGGGCTTCGCAGAGCCTGGCCGCCTCCGACATCATGGCCTGCGCGGTGGTCTGCGGGACGGTCAAAACGGCGGCGCATTCCGAGGCTGCCAAGCTAAATGCCAGTCCGGGTTCTTCCCGGCCGAGATCCTTGCAGAGACCTGAGCGGAAGAGTTCTTCCAAGTGATTGATCAGGCGCGTTTCCTGAGCCTGTGCCCAGCGGACCAAATGGGCCATGCGGGCCAGCACGTCGCAGGTGGCCTGTTCATCAAAACTGTCCCAATTCTTCAGCGTCAGGATCCCCGTGAACCCGTCCGGAAAATCTGCGCTGGCGTCTGCCGCTGCAGCAGGTCCACTGGTACGTCCGGCGTCGGCGGCCGTACCGTAGTCGGCCGTACCGCCGCCGTCGGCATGGAAAACCGCGAGCATGCGCGGGGTGCCGGCGCCATCCTTATTGCCAGCATGGCCTTCGGCCGTCTGGTGTTGTGTCCCTGATTCTTCGGTTATCCGTTCGGTACTCCCGAGCTGACCCATGCCTAAGGATTTCATCCGGCACTGACATTTTCGGTCCCGAAATGAGCCGAAAAACCGTTCGTCGTTGACCGAAAAATACCTGTCTTTAGGAGCAACCTACTTACTTTGAATCCGCCGTCGGGCTGCGTAGTCAGCTGGCCGCCGTCGTCGCACACGGCGCCGCCAGCGGCGTACTCGACCGGCCGCCGCCGCCGGTCACCCGGCAGCCCCGCTCCAGAGCCTGCGCCGTCAGCCGCCTGAGCCAGCCGACCCGCCGGTGTCCACCTCGTAAATGATCTCCAGCCCGTCCTCGTCATCCCACTGCTCGCCGTTGGCCACGAAACCGTACTGTTCCACCAGCCGGCGGGACGCTTCATTATCCGGGCTGATGGTGGCCCGGACTATGTGGATGGAGGGTTCCTGCGCGGCAACGGCCAGCAGCGCCTCCAAAGCGGCCCGGGCATAACCCTGCCGCCGGTACGCCGGGTCCACCGAATATCCCACTTCCACCATCCCGGCATCGTCGGGCGGCCCGTGAAACCCGGCCAGTCCCACAGCCCGCCGCAGCTCGGGATCGTAAACGGCCCGGGTGATCCAGACAGCGTCGCCGGGGTGCTCCTGAAGCTGGGCACTGCGGATCCGCCACAGCGGCTGGCGGTCCCGGGAGAAATGCTCGGTCAGTTCCAGAGGTGCCTGACGGTTGGCGCCGTCCAGATCGCCCGCCGCCAACGCGTCGATTACCCCGCGGGGAAGCTGGATCAGCTGGATGCTCTTGAGTGCCGCTGCCAATGCTGGCTCCTTTGCCGGTTCCGATACCGCTTATCTGCGTCCGGGGTTACGACCCTAACCTGATCCCCGCCAGACTTGAAGAAACCCCGCGGCGGCACCGGAAAGGGACACTGAAATGGGCACCGATTCCGTACTGATCATCGGATCCGGTCCGGCGGGCTACACCGCGGGCATCTACGCCGCACGTGCCGGGCTGAAGCCGCGCATCCTGGCCGGGTCCGTCACGGCCGGAGGGGCCCTGATGAACACCACCGAGGTGGAAAACTTTCCGGGCTTTGCCGACGGCATCCAGGGCCCGGACCTCATGGAAAACCTGCGCAGGCAGGCGGAGAAGTTCGGTGCCGTGGTGGAGTACGACGACGCCGTGTCGGTGGATCTTGCCGGGCACACCAAGAAGGTGGCCGGGGGAAACGGGCAAAGCTACAAGGCCCGCTGCGTTATCCTCGCCACCGGCTCGGTGTACAAGGAACTCGGTCTGCCGGAGGAGAAGAAACTCAACGGCCGCGGCATCTCCTGGTGTGCCACATGTGACGGGTTCTTCTTCCGCAACCAGGCCATTGTTGTGGTCGGCGGCGGGGACTCAGCCATGGAGGAAGCACTGTTCCTGACCCGCTTCGGGGACTCCGTGACCGTCGTCGTACGGCGAGACACCCTGCGGGCCTCGCGCATTATGGCCCAGCGGGCGCGGGACCACGCCAAAATCCGCTTTGAATTCAACTCTGAGGTCACCGCGATCCACGGTGAGGACAAGGTCACCGGACTGACGCTAACCGACACCGTCACCGGGGCCACCCGCGAGCTTCCGGCCCAGGGAATTTTCGTGGCCATCGGGCATGCTCCGCGGACGGATCTGCTGGCGGGTCAGGTGGAGCTGGATGAGAACGGATACATCAGGGTGGCGGCGCCCACCACGCAGACCAACCTGGACGGGGTGTTCGCCTGCGGGGATGCGGTGGACCACCGTTACCGGCAGGCCATCACCGCAGCCGGGACCGGCTGCTCCGCGGCACTGGACGCCGAACGGTATCTTGCCGCTGTTGCCGACGCCGACAGCATCGCCACTGCCCTGGTGGAAGGCTCGCTCAACGGATAGCGCCGCTCCTGGTAGAACTAGGCGCCGGTGAAAGTCAGCACCAGCAGGGTGACATTCAGTCCCACCAGCAGCACGGAGACCACCACTCCCAGCGCCGTGGTCACCCAGTGGTTCCGGTACGCGCCCATCAGTCCCCGCTGCGCGGTGAGCCAGACCAGCGGGATCAGCGCAAACGGAATACCGAAGGAAAGGATCACCTGGCTCAGGATCAGCGCCCAGGTGGGGTCGATGCCGACGGCGAGGATCGCCAGTGCAGGCAGCAGCGTGATCAGGCGGCGCAGGAGCATGGGGATGCGGACCTTCAGCAGCCCCTGCATGATCTCGGCGCCGGCATAGGCACCCACCGATGTCGAGGCCAGGCCGGAGGCCAGCAGGCCGACGGCGAACAGCGTCGCCACCGCGCCGCCCAGGGAAGCGCCGATGGCGGCATGGGCGCCCTCGAGCGAATCGGTGCCCTCCACGCCCTGCAGGGAACTGGCGGCCAGCAGCAGGATGGCGAGGTTGACCGAGCCCGCTACCGCAAGGGCTATGGTGACGTCCCACTTGGTGGCCTTGATCAGCCGGGGTGTGGTCAGCGTGGCGGAGCGCTGCGGGAAACGGTCCCGGGTGAGGGCCGAATGCGCGTAGATGGCGTGCGGCATGACCGTGGCCCCGAGGATCGAGGCGGCAAGCAGCACAGACTCGCTGCCTTCAAAGCGGGGCACCAGGCCCTCGACCAGTGAGGAACCGTCCGGCGGACTGATGAAGACACCGGCGGTGAAACCGACGGCAATAACGGCCATCATGGTCACAATCACGTACTCGAAGCCGCGCTGCCTGCCGGTGTTCTGCAGCTGGAGCACCACCATGGAAATGACTCCGGTGATGATCCCGCCCAGCAGCAGGGGCAGGTCAAAGAGCAGCCAGAGGGCCACGGCGCCGCCAATAACTTCGGCCACGTCGGTGGCCATTGCCACAAGTTCGGCCTGCAGCCAGTACAGCCGCCGGGCCGGCTTCCGCCCGATCCGCTCACCCAGCAGTTCGGGCAGGCTGCGTCCGGTGACCAGCCCCAGCTTGGCGGAGAGGTACTGGATGAGCCAGGCCATGATGTTGCCGACCACCACCACCCAGACAAGCAGGTAGCCAAACTTGGCGCCGGCGGTCATGTTGCTGGCAACGTTGCCGGGGTCCAGGTAGGCGACGCCGGCTACGAGTGCCGGGCCGAGAAGCAAGAGGATATTGCGCGGCCGGGTGGGTGGTTGCGGACGGGTGCCTGGGGCGGTGGGGGTCATCTGAGCGCGAGCCATGACAGCAACCTAGCAGTTTAAGTTCGGCATGCCTAACAATTATTGCGGGAGTGCCTCCACGCCGGTGAAATCGGTTGCCTCAGCCCCGGAACACCCCGGCCGGAACAACCCCGTTGGAACATCCCCGGGAACGGTTCCGGATACGCCGAAGGCGTGCACCTTCCGGTACACGCCTTCGATCGGTTGGTAGGGAAGGGGTTAGGCCTGCGGTGCGTAGGACGGCTGGCCGGGGTTGCTGGCCTGGCCAAACGGACCCTTGGTGGCCTGCGGGCCAAAGTAACGGACCGAGCTGTAGGAAAGGTAGAAGTACATGATGGTGCCGAAAAGGAACAGCAGGACCGCCATGATGGCTGTCTGGCCGAAGACCTTTGCAAGGTTGATGGACAACAGCACCAGGGCCACGAGGTTCAGGACCGGCACCAGCATGGCGAGGAACCACCAGCCGGACATGCCGGCGATGCGGAAGAGCAGCACCTGGGCATACACGGGCACAAAGGCTTCCCAGGGCTTGCGCCCGGCCTTCTTGAACATGCCCATCATGGCTAGTCCGCCCAGGACTATGCCAATGACGCCGAAGACAAGCATGGAGCCAAACAGTGCACCGGCCCCAACGGTGGTCTCCGTGGTGGTTGTGCCGAATTCGGAGGCAGAAAGAACAGACGGAAGAATCGAGACTGGATTGATCATGCCGAGAACGATATTTGCTCCGGAGTAGAAGTCAAGGGCCCGCCTCGTGTTTGTTGAACGTTTATTTTTTCGTTTCGTTACCGGTTACGGCAGGGCGTTTCCACGGGAGATATCCGGTGACTTCCAGCTGCAGGGAATAGCTCAGAAAAGTGCGGATAAGCACGATGACGGCCAGTATCCCCACCGATTCGAAAGTGGGGGTAACCGCCACGGTACGGATGATGTCCGCCGCGACCAGCAGCTCCAGCCCCAGCAGAATGCTTCGGCCCAGCCGCTGGCGGTATTCCTCGTATACCGGCCCGCGGTGCTGCAGAGCCGCCGCCGCCGCTGCAACGGTGGCGGCCAGGGCACCCAACACAATGGCCGCCACGCCTGCCAGGTCCATTACCTGCCCCACGGCCTCGATCACATGCTGGAAATCCACTCAGCCCCGCCACCTTATGTCCGTCTGCGTACGTCCATCAGCCCCCGCGGGCGGGCCGGCGTCAAGAGTGTGCGCCCGGGCGGGGGCCTCCGGCATGGGATCGCGTCCACCGGCTGTCCGGCGGACGCTCAGGCAGCAGCAGGGACCGGACGGTAGTAGAAGCGGAAGTCGTCGTAGGGATCACGCCAGGCGGAGTCATCCCGCGGGATCCGGTGCACCGTAGCGGCGGGAGTCCACCGATTGTGCGCCAGCCCGTCGTCGTCGATCCAGTGCAGGAGGACGTGCGTCCGTGTCCAGGCCGCCGCTTTGGCGTCAACGGTGCCGCTGGCCGTGCGGCACCGGACATACGGCTCCCGCCGGTAATGGGCGTGGGTGACGGGTCCGGCGGGAACAACGGCGGCAGTGGAAGCCGTCAGGACGGAACGGGAGGTCTCGGAGGAACGCATGCCTCCACTCTGGCAACCGGCACTGACATTCCCGGGCGGGGCCGCCTGGCCCTGCAGGTGCTAGGAGGCGAGGTCCCGCCACTTGGCGGCCGCACGGTTGGTCAGGTCCGTTCCGCGGGCCACGGCGCGGCGCGGCATCATGCGGATTACCGGTGCCAGCCCGTGCCCGGCCTCGTCGCTGTGTGCCGCGTTTTCCGCCGTCTGCACCATCGAAGCGTTCCGGGCAGTGGACACAGGGCGGTTCAGGACCAGGTAGGCAATACAGATGGGGAGGAAGAGCAATGACACCAGGGTGAGTGCCCCCAGCCCGTACAGGGCCAGGGCGGCGTGGAAGGGAGACTCGAAGAGGGAGGCGATGAAGTCTGCGGCGCCGATCAGCATCCAGAGCCAGAAAACAGCGATCAGCACGAGCCCGCTGCGTGCCCGGCGGTAAAGCATGGTGGACCGCCTCCGCGCAGAAGGCATGGCCTGAGACTGACTGCCCATTCGGTTGTTCTCCCCAACTAATGTCCAAATGCGGACCTAATGCAGATAATAGCCGGTTTTTACCGAAATGGCGGATAGGATGTGCGCCCGTTCGCCGTGTTGCGGGCGTGTGCCGGTCAGCCTTCCGGCTGCGGATCCGGCCGCACCTGCCGCAGTCGCGGACTGTTGGGATTCAGCAGGGAGTGGCGGTACCCGTAGAACCCGTAAATGAGCATCCCGATGAGCAGCCAGATACCGAAGCGCAGCCAGGTTTCCCAGTGCAGCTGCAGCATCAGGAATCCTGATGCGAGGACGCCGAAGGCGGGTACCCAGGGCATCAGCGGCAGCCGGAATTCCCGCGGCGCATCGGGCTGGCGGTAGCGCAGCACAATCACGGCTACGCAGACCACTACGAAGGCAGCGAGGATGCCGATGTTGGTCAGGTCGGCAACGGCGCGGATGGGGAAGAACCCGGCGAGCAGGGCCGAGGCGCCGCCGGCTATCCAGGTCACCCGCTGCGGTGTGCCGTGCCTGTCCGTGCCGGCGAACCAGCCGGGCAGCAGCCCGTCACGGCTCATGGAGAACCAGACCCGGGTTACACCCAGCAGGAAGGTGAGCATCACAGTGAGGATGGAGAGGACGGCAAAGGCGGAAATCACCGTGGCAATGACGGGCAGGCCGGCGGACTGGAACGCGGACGCGAACCCCGCGGTGGGGCTGATGTCGCGGTAGTTCTGCATTCCGGTGAGCACCAGTGTGGCCAGTACGTACAGCACCATGGCCACGGCCAGGGACAGCAGGATGGCCTTGGGCATGTGCTTTTTGCCGTCCTTGGCTTCCTCGGCGGCAGTACTCATGGCGTCATAGCCGAACACCGCGAAGAACACGGTGGCGGCGCCGGTGAAGACCGCCCCGAAACCGCTGGGCATAAACGGGGTGTAGTTATCCGTGTTGATGTAGAAGATACCCAACCCGACAATGAACAGGATCAGCAGCACCTTCAGGCCCACCGCCACCAGCTCGAAGCGGCCGAAGGTCTTGGTTCCGCGGCTCAGGATCCAGGTGATGAACAGGCAGACGACGGCGGCGGGCAGGTTGATCACCCCGCCCTCCACGGTGTCCCCGGTGCCCTGCATCCACACCGGCATGTCAATGCCGAACCCGGCGAGAAACTCGGTGAAATAACCTGAAATGCCAATTGCCACCACAGCCACAATGGCGGTGTATTCCAGCAGCAGGTCCCAGCCGATGAACCAGCCGATGAGTTCGCCCAGGGCCACGTAACCGTAGGTGTAGGCGGAACCGGCACGCGGCACCATGCCGGCGAATTCGGCATAGGACATGGCAGCCGCGGCACTGGCCAGACCCGCCACGAGGAAGGAAATCAACACGGCGGGGCCCACCGGTGAGGCGTCCGGGCCGCCGTTGGCCACCAGCCCGGCAAGGGTGAAAATGCCGATGCCGATAATGCCGCCCACGCCGATGGCCGTCAGTTGCCACAACCCCAGGCTCTTGAAGAGTTTGTTGCCGGTTTTTTCGTCGTCGACGTCGTCAATCGGCTTCCGCCGCAGGACTGAACCTTTCCCGCCTGAAGTGATGGCCATATCCGCTCCCATCCGTTTGCGGCGTCCGCCGCCGGGACCGGGTGCCGGAAGAGAGACCCGGCACCCGCTACGGCAGAAGTATGGACCCGCAGCGTTCGGGTGGGTACCCCGCCGGGGCACTTTTCCCCGGCCGGAGGGCAGCCCGCCGCAGCGTCAGGGGATCAGATCATAAACAGGCTCAGCACCCAGACGGCGCCGAAGCCGGCAAAACCCTGCACCGCGGTGGCAGGCGTCAGCGTGCGGTAGGCCGTGGCCGTGGGGATCCGGCTGAACTGGGACACCACCCAGAAGTAGGAGTCATTGGCGTGGGAGACCACCATGGCTCCGGCGCCGATGGCCAAAACCGCCAGCACCGGACCCGCGCCCGTAGCCAGGCCCAGGGGCTCCAGCAGCGGCAGCAGCATGGCCGAGGTGGTCACCATGGCCACCGTGGAGGAGCCCTGGGCGGTCTTCAGCGCGGCGGAAATGACGAACGGCACGGCGATGCCCAGGCCCAGCGTGGCGAGGTTGTCGGAGAGGAAGGACGTGATCGGGCTCTTGCCCAGCACTCCGCCAAAGGCCGCACCGGCGCTGGTGATCAGCAGGATGGGAGCGGCCAGCACAATGGAGTCGGTGATGTTGGTGTTGAAGGTGGCCAGCTTGCCCTTGCCCTGGAGCAGGAACACGGCTGCCACCAGACCGAAGGCCAGGGCGATGACGGGCGTGCCGATGAACGTGAGGGTGGCGGCCAGGCCGCCGTCGCCCATCGGTGCGCCGGGCAGCTTGGTGATGGAGGACAGGCAGATCAGCAGGATCGGCAGCAGGATCGGCAGGAACGCCATAAAGCCGCTCGGCAGTTTGCCGTACTGCGTTTTCAGGTCTTCATAGCTGACATCCGCCTCTTCGGCGGGAACCGGGAGCAGCTCCACGTCCTTCTTCAGGAAGCGGTTGGCAAAGAGCAGTGCGGCGCCGGCGGATACTGCGGCCACCACCAGGCCCAGGCCGATCAGCAGGCCCAGGCTGTCCACCACGTTCAGGTTGGACGCCGCAGCCAGCGGCCCGGGTGTGGGCGGGACCATGGTGTGCGTGGCGTACAGGCCGGTCATCAGGGCGATGGACATGGCCACCAGGGACACCTTGGCCCGCTCCGCCATGGCCTTTTTCAGCGAGTTGAGGATGATGTAGCCGGAATCGCAGAACACCGGAATCGAGACAATGTAGCCGATGATGCTCATGGTCAGGGTGGGGAAGCGCGTGCCCAGTACCTTGATGAGCGCATCGGCCATGGCAATCGCTCCGCCGGAACGTTCCAGGATCACGCCGATCATCGTGCCGAACAGGATCACCAGGCCAATATTGCCCATGGTGTTTCCGAACGCGGTGGTAATGGTCGGAATGATTTCCTCAACGGGCAGCCGGAAAGCGAATGCGCCAATGAAGGCCGCCCCGAGAAGTGCCAGGAAAGGCGAGATTTTCAGCTTTGCCGTGACAAAGACAATGCCGATTACCAGCACCAGCAGTATTACCAGATCAATCATGGGGTTCCTTTAGAGTGAAAAACGTCGATGTTTATCAACAGGACAAATCATGGAATCACGCGTGTTTGGCAAGTCCAAAACGCCGCGGGGCCTGCCCTGCGGCCGCCAGGCCTGAACAGGCGCGGGCCGCAGCATCCTCGATGAGGAGCTCTGCATCTTCGGTGAGTTCCTCAAGCGTTGCCGGTCCGCGGGCCAGGGACACCGCGGTGGTGATCCCGGCGTCCCGGCACTCGGCAGCACTGAGCCGAACCGTTCCCGCCACCACCACCAGGGGACTGGCTGCCGGCGCGAGGCGGCGGACCGCGTCCACCACCTTGCCGCCCAGTGACTGGGTGTCCAGGCAGCCCTCCCCGGTCAGGATCACGTCGGCGCGTGCCAGTGCCGACTGCAGGCCAACGGCATCGGCCACCAGTTCCGCGCCGGGAACGGTTTCCGCTCCGAGGAGGGCAACCAGGGCCAGCGGCAGGCCGCCGGCCGCACCGAAGCCGGGGGTGGCGAGGTAGGTGTCCGGGTCCGCGTCAGGACGCAGTGCCGCGAGGACCCTGGCGAGGTTGGCCAGGCCAGCATCGAGCAGCGCCACATCCTCCGGTCCGGCCCCTTTCTGCGGTCCGAACACGGCTGCAGCGCCGTGGCTGCCGCAGAGCGGGTTGGCGACGTCGACGGCGACCCGCCACTTCACGGCCGTTGCGCGCGGATGCAGCCCGGACGCGTCCACGGTGCTGATCTTCGCCAGTCCGCCGCCCCCGGGAGCCGCAGGGGCGCCGCCGGCTTCGAGGAAGCGTACTCCGAGCGCGCTGAGCAGCCCGGTGCCTCCGTCGGTGCTGGCGGACCCGCCGATGCACAGCAGGATCTCT